>JAQWTV010000158.1 GCA_029242545.1 Roseibacillus sp. | reverse complement strand
CTCCACCGTTTGGCCCTCATCCGCCTTGCGTAGAATTCGGATGATTTCTTCCGTCGTGTGTCTCTTTTTCTTCATTCTTGGTTCTGAGTTATCCTCAGAACCTCTCATTCACAATGGCCCAGTTTAGGGGGACCAGATCAGTGGTTCTTGGTGATCCCATGAACGTAGAATTCACAGAGATGGCCTGCGGCCTTGGCTGGAGGCCACCCTCCGCTCGTGGTCAATTCGACCTTCTTCCCCTTGTTATTCAATGCGGGGAGCAATTGCTGGTTCGGGAGTTGCCACCCGGTGCAGTGCTGGAGGTGGAATTGGCTCATCCGGATCATGAGTGGTTCGAGAAGCTTGGGTTGAAGTGGTACGCTCTCCCGACTCTTTCCGATATGCTGCTGGCTACCGGGCGAGAACTCTATCCCTGCGCGCCATTCAATGGGTGGTATATGGGAACAGAGATTGGAGCTCGGAATCTCGGCGATGATTCTCGCTATAACCTGCTGCCGGTAATCGCTGAGCGGCTTGGGATCGACAGCAAGCGGTCTCCTCTATGGAAAGATCGATCTCTGATAGTGCTCAATGAAGCTGTTCTTTACTCGTTTGAGCGTGAGGGCATTAGAATGGTTGATCACCATAGTGCATCTCGGGAGTTTCTCAAGTTCTGCAGCCGTGAGGAGCAGGCCGGACGAGAGGTGCAGGCAGAATGGTCATGGATCGTTCCGCCCGTTTCAGGTTCTGCGACCGGGGTGTTTCACCAGACATACCAATTACAGGCCAGACTACCCAACCTCCTCCTTCAGCAGGAGCCGTGGAGAACGCAGCGGGGGCGAGATCTTCTCGACCGCTTCACTTAGTCTGCCGGAGTGGGTGTGTCATCGCGATTCCAGTTTTGGGAACGGAGGGCTCTGCAGGCTCCACTGAGGCTATCCTCTTTCAGGGGATAGGGGCGGCTTTGTCTACATGTGGTTCTGTGGAGGCCCAAATTCCATTCTTCCTCCACACTTATCACTGGTGTTGCTATGTATTCTTGATTCGGGAGAATGTCATACGTGCATCGCCGTGCTGTTGTTCCTGAAATTCTAGACTCGTTGCCTCCTGATGACAGGCAGGCGCAGCGAAGTCGGCGGGAATTGAGATGCATCAACTCACTCATGGGGAATACTCGCTGGATACTGTCTTGTCTCTCGGCAGCGGTGCCCGGGACAGAGGTTCATGAGCTTGGAGCGGGGGACGGTCTCCTTCTTAGTAAAATTTCCGGGTTAGGGCTTCGTTCCTGCGGTTATGACCTTTCACCCCGGCCGGCCGATTTGTGTGAATCATTACTCTGGCAGCGGGGAGACTTTCTTGAGAGAGAAACACCCTTCAAGGGGATTGTGGCAGGCTCCCTGATTCTTCATCATTTAGAGGCGGAAGAGCTGGAGCGATTGGGAAAACGGCTCCAGAGCGCGGATTGCCTTCTGTTTGTAGAGCCTCTTCGGTCCCGCTGGGCCCTTCTTCAGGGATTTGCCTTGAGACCGTTTCTGGGGTCGGTGACACGGCATGACATGATGGTGAGTATCCGTGCCGGATTCAGGCCCGGCGAGTTGCCCCTGGCGCTGGGGCTCGAGGAGGGATGGAAAATAGAGGAAGCTACGACATTCCGAGGAGGCTACCGGTTGAAGGCGACGCGCGGATGAAGGAGATTATAATCGCAGGTGGCGGGTTGGCAGGGCTGTCGCTCGGGGTCGCGCTTCGTCGTGCGGATGTGCCTGTCGTTCTACACGAGGCCGGTCGCTATCCCCGGCACCGGGTCTGCGGGGAGTTTATCAATGGAGTTGGAAAGGAGACGCTTTCAAACCTTGGGATCGCAGAATTATTTTCGAATGCGATCCTCAGCAAGAGGACTCACTGGTTTATTGGGAGTCGCCAGATGTTTGAAGGAAGCTTGGAGCGGCCAGCGATTGGAGTCTCTAGAAAGTGGTTGGACCTACAGCTGGCGGGGATGTTTGAGGATTTGGGAGGATCGCTTCTTACGGGATCTCGTCAAAAGGAGATGAGAAAAGAAGGCGTCGTCTGGGCAGCGGGCCGGAGAGGAAAGCGAAAGAGCAAATGGTTGGGGTTGAAGATCCACGTAGCTAATCTGCCGGACCTCCAGGGTCTCGAAATGCATATGGGTCGTGGGGGGTATGTCGGCCTCGCTCCTGTCGAGGACGGGAGAGTCAACGTGTGCGGGCTTTTTCGCCTCCAGCATTATGGGGGGCGAGGCTCTGATATGTTATGGAACTGCCTTACCAGTAACGGTCTGGATAAGCTTTCAGCCCGATTGCAGGAGGCGAGTCCAGATCCTTGTTCTTTTACGGCGGTCAGTGCCCTTGGGTTCGGCGGGCAGCCGGGGAACGAGGGGCTTATGGCTCTGGGAGATGCAGAAAGCATGATCCCTCCGTTTACGGGAAATGGGATGTCGATGGCATTTGAGGCTGCAGAGACTGCATTGGAGCCTCTTTGTAAATATTCGGAGGGGAAAGAGTCTTGGGAAAAGGTGGTGCAAGATGTGCGCAGAGGCCTCAGGGAGAGGTTTCGGCGACGTCTCCTGATGGCGCGTATTGTGCATCCGTTCTTGCTGACACATGCCGGGAGAGCTTTTCTGTCCGGAGTTACGCGCTCTGGGCTCCTGCCCTTCAAACCCCTTTCCCGTGCTCTACGTTAAGAAGAATGTTTCTCGAATCCCTCACCACGGCTTTTCCTCCGTTCTCTTACAGCCAGAAGGATTGTCTGGAGGTCACTTCGGCTTCTCCAGCGGTGCAGCGTCTCAGGCCACGGTCTCAGGCTTTGCTAGGCAAGGTTTTCTCGGGAGATTCCGGGATTGAGAAAAGGCACTTTGCAACCGATGACATTGCCAAGCTATTTGATTGTGATGCGGGTGAGCTGAACGCGAATTTTGAAAGGGAGGCTCCACGTCTTGCGGGGGACGCTCTCGTTAAAGCGGGGCAGGAAGCGTCTTTTGGGATGGAGGAGGTGGACGCTCTTATTGTCTGCACCTGCACGGGCTATATCTGCCCGGGAATCTCCAGTCATGCTGCGGAGCTTTGCGGGATGCGAAATAATACCTACCTTAGTGATATTGTGGGTCTGGGTTGTGGGGCGGCGGTGCCGGCACTGCGTGCCGCCCAGGGGTTTCTGAGGGCGAACCCCGGGAGTCGAGTGGCTACCGTTGCGGTCGAGATATGTTCGGCAGCGTTCTATCTCGATGATGATGCGGGGGTCTTGATCAGTCTCTGTCTTTTTGGTGATGGTGCTGCCGCCGCTATCTGGTCTGACGTTCCGGGTGAGGGCAAATACGAAGCGGGAGCCTTTGAGACGCTGCATTGGCCACAGGAGCGGGAAAAGATCCGTTTCGTTAACGCGGATGGAAAATTGAGGAATAAACTTCACCGTAGTGTGCCTGAGCTGGCGGGAAAGGCGGTTGGTGAACTCTATGACCTCAGGCAGGGGGAGCCGGACCGGATCCTCGCGCATACTGGAGGTCGTGATGTTCTGGATCAGTTGGAGGGTCAGCTGGAGTGCGGAAATCTTTCCGAAAGCAGGGAAGTTCTCAGAAGCTACGGAAACTGTAGCAGTCCTTGTGTTCTCATGGCGCTTCACGAAAGACTGAAGCAGCAAAATTCGGATCGACGCCTTTGGTTGACGAGTTTTGGAGCTGGGTTCTCCGCACACTCGTTTGAGATGTGGCGGTAGCGCTACCAGACTTAGATAGTCTGGACTATGAAGGGGCTGGATAACTTTACACGGAGCCGGCAGCCCTGTAGTAATGGTTTGCTCGTCAATGCTGCTGGTTCCTGTTGTGCCTGAAGGTCTTGAGATTAAATCGATGAAATCCCCTCTTATGTTTCTACTCACTCTTTGCTCGGCATGCTTTGGCGATTTGCGTGGGGAGAGTTTAAAGCCCGGCAGCAACCGGGTGAAGTTAGTGCATGAGGAGCCGCGTGAGATGCTCGTCCGATTGCCGGCAGATTACGACCCAGATAAGCGGTATCCAGTGGTGTTTGGTTTTCACGGAGCCGGGGGGCCGATGGAGGGATACCATCGTCAACTTGAACCTTTGGTGCGGGATCATGGCTTTATCAGTGTCAGCCCGCAGGGGCTTAGCAACGGACCGCGTAATCGGAGGGCAGTTGCGGCGTGGAATGGGTTTGAGAACCACCGCTTGAGTCGGGCAGACGATGTTGGTTTTGTGAGAAAGGCTATCGAATATCTGGGTAAGCACGCCTCCATTGATCGTCAGAGACTCTATGCGACCGGAGGTTCCAGTGGAGCTATTTTCTGCTTCCGGCTGGCCATGGAGACAGATCTTTTCGCCGCGATTGCTCCAATGCGTGGGGCGATGATTAAACGGCCTCCAATCCCGAGTAAGCGTCCGAGGGTTTCCATTCTACTGGTGTGCGGAACGAAAGACGGACTTTTCACTGGGGAGTCCAAGGTCCCCGGTGAACTGTTTTATCCAGCTCACGAGACAATGGGGCTATGGTCAGACAATCACGGGTCCAAGGCAGATCCTGTGGTGCTGAAGCAGACAGAGGAGATCAGGTTGACCCGTTACTCCCCCGAGAAATCAGGCTATGAATTATTACTCTATGCTGTGAGAGGAAGTGGGCACCGGGTTCCGAGAGAGAGCATGTCACGCGCGATAGAGTATATGGCCCATTTTTTCTCGAAGCAGACAAAGCCTCCGTTGCAACCTCATTGAATGCTCCTGCTGGCTGGGGCCGGAATTCCTTTGAACGCTTCTCGCCCATGCGCCTTGTAGGACTTAGAATAAGCGTGATGAGAATCCTGGCGGCGATCATGATCCTTGTCTGCTGTGAAGGTGCACCGGGGCAAGAGTTCAAGATTCCGGAGGTGGGAGTGCTTCCACGGATTGACCGTGCTTCAGCGAGACCAGCCAGAGAGGTGCTGAGAAATTCAGCATATATCCTCAAGTTTAAAGCTCACGCTCCGATCGGGGATGGCTATGTTATTCTCACCGACCACTCTGAGGAGGTTTACCTGAAGCCCTTGGAGAAACTCGCCAAGCATCGTAAGGCCACCCTTATCAAGGTCGGAGATCTTGCGGGGTTACATCAGCCACATACCCTCCACGGCTTACGAAACAGGTTGGCGAAACTTAGGCCCAAGTATGTAGCGATTGCGCCGCGGCCGGATTCTTACCGTGAGAACATGCTGCTTGGAGCATGGGAGCTTCTTACCACTCTCGACGATGATCCACATCTTGATGTCTTCCCGGGGATTCTTGTGGCGCCTTCGCCCGGAAGTTTCAAAGCGCTGATTGATCGAACGGTGCGGTATCGTGCGATTTCAGCAAAGGATCTTCGCCCTTTTGCCATCAGCCAGGTTGCTTCCAACGAAGAAACTCGATCTCTGCAGAAGGCCGGAATCCTGCGTAAGGTGTTTGCGACGCACGGGATCGAGACCCCTACCCTCGCAGTCTACACCCCCAGGGCCACTAAGGCACCAGAGCTCAAGGGTGAGAAAAGTTGGAAGATTCGGCTCTCCAGTAAGGGCAATTTTGTGAAGGAATTCTCTCCGGAGCTGTCCGCAGTTCTGCGTGACGCTAGGGTGGTTATCATGCACGGGCATGGAATTCCCGGGATGTCATGCTCAGTGGACATCGATGGAATTCCAGCTGGCTCACGTAACGAGGTGGTCCTCTCGGGGTCATGTTTCTCAGCTGTTCCGATGAAATCAGATTTCCCCCATATGACCTCTGCTCCCGGTGGTTATAAGGTGGGCCAGCGTCCGGCCTTTGCGGCTCGGTATATTGAGCGAGGGGCTACTGTCTTCTTCGGACACATGCGGCTCAGTTCTGGCTTTCCCCATCTCTATCCGGTCCTCGAGAAATGGATGAGTGGCGCAACTGTAGGAGAGGCCTATCAGCAATTGATCAACGCAATTATAGACATGCGCGGATTTCGATCGGGTAGCTACGTGGTTAAGCAGCCGTCCGATGAGCGCAGATTGCCGCAGAACGCGTTGCTCTATGTGATCTTCGGGGATCCAGCTATCGTGCCGTTTGAGGCATTGAGTAAGGCGCCGCGGAAATAAGGCCCGAGGGCCTCCGTTCCCGGTGATTTGCCGGAGAAATTCCCGAAGAGCTTGGACTTAACGTCCCCGGCGGGCGGGCGGGGCGGCAACCTTCCAGTCTGTGTAAAAGGCTCTGCGGAGAGCTCAGACTGGTGCTGGAGTCTTCTCAGGGATTAAAGTCTGAAGGCTTGGGAAGAGGATTGTCTGGTTCATTTCCTCCGGTAGTTCCTGAGGGAGCCCCAATAGGAACCGGACGGATCCGTTCGGAGGTAATGCGAACGACAACGTTAAAGCCAACCCCCTCCTGGCCAGTTCCAAGGATCACACTGTGCCCTTCCTCGGTATACCAGAGGTGAGATCCCAAGATAGCTCCATCCTGAAGTTCGCTGGCACGGGGAAATTCCGCTGCCTGTACGGGCCGGCCATGGAGTTTATTGAGGAGGTCGATCAGTTCAGACCAGTTGCCCTGCAGGGATGTAACATACTGACCTTTGCTGACGGGCTGGGTCTGGAGAGTGACTTCCCGAAGGCCTCCGCTTTTGTGCCAGTCGAAGAAGAGAAAACAGTGAAGCCCTCCTATGGTGGCCTTTGTCTTGTAGATCCCATTGAGACCAGTACGTCCTAGGAAAATTCCATCGCCAGCAGAGGTGACGAGAGCGCTGGCTTTGAGCTTTTTTTCAACCGTGTTGCGGTTGTCACCGAACTCGAGTTGATCGAAGGCCGCTCCCTTGGGAGGGGGAGCGTCGGCAGAGAGATCCTTTGGGGCAACGTTACTTCTTACCCATGCTTGATCCTGATCGTGGAGCTTACGGATGCTCATGGTGATGATCCGGCCATCACGACGTTTCAGGGTGACGCGGGCACCGTCGCTGGAAAGATACTCGGCTTGAAAACTGCGATCCCCCTCAAGATTACGCCACATCCTCATGGCGGCAGGTGCCACCATGGTTGAGGTGAGAATAAGGCTTATAATAAGAAGGAGGCGCATAGTTTGGTTGGTGGCTGCCTTTACGATTTCGAGGGGGAGGGGTGGTTTTATTTTGAGTATCAGGTGAGAGGATGGGGAGAAGCTTTCACAATAAAAGACCCGGCTAAGGCCGGGTCTTCACGATTAGATTCTGGAGGAGCTCACTGAGGCTATCTGTTCTGTCGGCGGCTGTGTCCGAAGTAGGTCTCGTATCCAAGTTCTGGTGGAAACTCTGTGAGCCCATCGCTGGGATTCATTTCCACCCGCCAGTCAGTGCCGCACTTTTGATAAGGTGGCTTGAATGTTCCATTGTGAGTCGGGCTGTGGAAAGTGATCAACTCGTAGAATCCGTAACCCATCCGCTTAAGGGCTCTCTGGCTGCCGTCTACGATGCCGTAGGCGGCACCAGCCTTCCGTCCGCCAGCACTTCCACGACGGAAAATCTGCTCGGGGATTTCGGTGATTCCGTAAAAGATGTTTGCGAGCGCTCGCCCTAACTTACGAGAGGAGTTATACTGGGCTCCTGGAGGTGCCTGGATGTCGGCGTAGGCACTGCCAGACAAGGCGAGGACGGAAATGATCAGGATGAGCTTTCTCATTAGGGTTGAGAGTGTGACCAAGAAAGGGCGGGACTGGCAAGCGGTTATTGGGCTATTATGACTACCAGCTATTACCGTGATTCTGCATGCCAGAGAGGTGCTGAGGAGCAGCCTGATCGAATCATAACGTTATAAAAATGAGTATGTTGCAATTCTCAACTAGGGTCCGGATCAGGCTCTTTACGAGGTTCCCAGGGGAGTTTGGCGCGGTCAGCATTTTCGGGGTAGAGGAGGCGAAGGAAGGCCTTTAAGTCAGGTTTGAAAGGGCGAAGGACGTTCCGCAGCTCGCTTGCTGTTTCGAGGTGTCCCTCTTCTAGCAGGGCGCTGGCCTTGGTTTCGAGCTGCGTTCGGTAGCCCTCTTGCAGGGCCTTGATTTTACTGTCGTATTTTCCCTCAAGGGCCTCGAGTGCGGCGACAGCCTGCTTGTGGGTGGTTTGCAGGGCTTCTCCCTCCGCGGGGACGGAGGGCAGGAGTTGACCGCTTGCAGTAGCCTCGGAGAGGGACCGCTCAAGAGTTTCCAGCTTTGCGAGCTTTCCTCGCAGGTCATCCTGATCCTGTCCCGGTCGCCGGATCATACTCCTGAATGCGGATTTGCCTTCCCGGATATGTTTCGTTAGTTCGCGATCGTATTGCTCGACGAGTTTTCTTTTGCTCCAGGCAAAGGAGCTTAAATCTGATCCGACAACCTGCTGAGTCTTTCTGGTGATTGCTGCAAGCCAAGTCTCGGAATCAAATTCCCTGACGTTTTGTGTCGGAGCGCGTTCGCCGGGAGCGCTCCATTCCAGGAGCATACCGGGCGCCTTTCGGCGACTCCCCTCAACCATGGTCCATCTGCCGTCCCCCGGCTCACCTCCTCCCTGAAGAAGAACCCGATCAAAGAGAGGGTGAGGATTGCCTCCCTGCACAAGTCCTGCGCTATGCCACGCTTCACCACTGATCCATTCCCAAGGTTGCTTGGGGCTTCCCTTGAATCCACCAATCCAGAGGCCCTGTCCTGTTCCGAGGAATTCCCAGAAGTTTGAGCAGATCCATTTGTGCTCCTGCGTGTTGGATGGGACTGCGAGGTAGGCCCCATGGGTCGCGGCAAAGTCAAGAGCCTCTCCCCAGCTGATCATCGATGTTCGGACTGGGTAAAAGTGTGAGTTTTCGAATGTCCGCGTGCCGAGAGGGAGGCCCTTCCCCTGTAAGAGGCCTTTCCGGTTCCCGGATAAAGCAAGGGTTTTGACTCTCCGGAGTTGCTCCTGCTCTGTACCGGGATTTTCACCGTCATCTCTCCACTCAAGGAGGATATCGCACTTTCTATCCGGGTCTGCAGGCATGAGAATTCCCTTTTCGGTCAGGGCGAGATGCCAGTCCTCTGTTGCGCCCACAGATCGCCCGGCTGGCAGAGCCGTCCCATCAAGCCAATACCAATGATCGTTCGCTCCTTTGCCGGCCCCAAGCCATGCCGGGTAGCGCATGTCGAATCGTTCTCTGGCCCATTCGCGGTCTTTTCTTTCCTTCAGGATTGCGAGATGTGCTCCATGGTCCTCAGCAAAGGCTTTGGCCTCCTTCCAGGTCATGGTTCGCTCCCAGAGAGCGTAGGTGCTGTCGTTATGCCGGACGGCTTCCGGGGGTAGTTCGCTCCGATCTCCTGATGCAAGGGCGCTTTTTAATCTGCTCAAGGAGTCCTTAAGACGTTCGCGCGGTGCTGGTTTTGAACGTGCTGTGGGGCTGCGCTTGAACGTAGATGTTCGGGGGGCAGGGTTTCGAGCAAAAGGATCGGGACGTTCGGCCAGTTCTCGGGGTCGAGCCGGGCTTTGCGTTTGGGGGGAGGGTTGGTCCTCAGACTCGCTTCCGAATTGGGAGGCTAGCTTCGCGATCAATGATAGGAGGATCAAAGCGAGAGCGGATTTGATCACCAGTCCCCAAGGGACCAATGAGTTGGTTTTTTCCCGGTGTTGAGCCGGGGTTGCCGCAATCTCGTGGGATTTTCGAATTGGAGTAATTGGGGCTTCGGGGGCCTTGATGATGGGGCGGGTTTGTGCGGTCTGGCGAAGGTCGTTAGCGAGTTTTTCAGCGGACGAGATACGACCATCGGGAGAGACACAGATTGCTCTCTTGATGATAGTATCCAAGACGAGCGGAGTTTGGGAGATACCCGAAGGTGGTGGGGGGCTGTCTCCCTCCGGGGGCGATCCGGTGATTAGCCGATAGAGAATACGGGCTAGAGAGTAGACATCGCTTCGCGGGGTGCAGGGGTCTCCAGCAAGAACCTCAGGGGCGATGTAGGTTGTCGCTTCCTCATCGATATCTTCGAGCGGTCCTTGGAGAGCTTTAATGGTGATCGTCAGATCAAGCTCCTTATTGATGGTCACGTGGGCAGGAGAGAGCCCACCGTAAGCGAGTCCCTTTTCGTGCTCCCTCGCCACTTTCTCACATAGAGAAATCACGAGCGCGGCTGCCTGTTCGTAATCGACAGGACCATGTCTCATCGCCCGATGAAGCGTGGAGGATCCGGCCGTTGCCGGGTCGGGATGAGCGGAGTCGGACTGCATATGAAATCAAGGATTCAGGGAGGGAGCGGCACTCGGAGTCTCTCCACTGGCAGGCGCTTCCTCACTGGCAGGGGTCTCTTCATTTGGGGAAAGCATTCTCTGGACCTCTTCCTGAATGGGGGCAATCTCCCGAAGAGGGATCAGGGGGTCCTTTACGATAAAGACCTCTCCGGAGTGGCGGTGCTCATAGATCCGGAGAAGTCCTGTCCGGGTTTTCTGTGAGTCAGTCTCGACGAGAATCTTTTTTCGCTCGAGCATAACGGCGAGAATATACCGAGTGTTTTCTGTGTGAGCCTCGTCTTGCTCGATCATTATTTTCAAAAGAGACTCAGGATCATCCTTATCTACAATTTCGATTTTGGCCTCGACCTCCGGAGGTCGGTAGACGGTGCGCCAGAAAGAGAAGGGAGAGGGGGTTTCGTCCTCACGGGCTTCCCAAGCCTCCTGCGAAAAATCTGAACGGAGATAACCATTCAATTCCGGGTCGGGGAAAATGGCGGTGAAAAAGACCTCTCCGTCGAGGAAGGGCTTCTCTGAGATCGAGCAGTGGTGAGCACGAGATTTGATGTGCCAAGAATCAGCTTTGGACATGATTAGATAGAAAGATGAGCCCGAGCGTCAGAGTGCATGGGGATGAGTAAATTGAAGGGGAAATATGATAAGGTGCAAAGGGAAAGTAAGATGGATCTTAGTTCCCGCCACCAAGGGGAGTGCGTCTCAGGATGGCTTGGTAGATGGGGCGCCCCTGAAGTCTTCGCCAGAGGAGAAAGAGGGCGATGGTCGTAAAAAGCAGGTTTGTTCCCCAAGCCGCCATTGCCGGTGTGATCTGCCCCGCATCTCCAAGGGTGAGGAACGCCTCGGAGCAGAGAAGCATCGCGCCTATCAGGAAGGCAGCGATGGCTACTCCCCCCGCGGTGCCCCGCCGTGTGAATGCAATGCCAAGGGGAGCTGACAGCAGGACGACGACGAGGCAGATCCAAGGCTGAGCCCAGCGATAGTGCCATTGTGTCAAGTAAGCCCGGTGGGGTGCCCAGACATCTCCTTCATGCTGTAGTAACCAGCTTTTGAGTTCAGGTATTCCCAGATAGTTCTTTTGTAGTCCAGGAGTGACAATCTGCCAGGGAGTTTCGGGATAGTCGTCAACTAGGTAGGGGTTTGGCAAATCGGTTTCGAACTTTTCAGCAAGGGATCCGTCTTCGAGCCGGGACCTCAAATCCAGCCGGATAGCGTCCTTGAATGCCCACGTCCCAGAGCTTGCAGACCATGTCGCTGATTTCGCGTAGAGGACAGAGGAAGGTCCGCTCTCGTCCTTGCTTCGAATCACCACGTCGAGGATGGGGTCGTCGGGAGTGTAATTATAGGGGAAGCTTCCTACTAGCCATGATCGATCCACGATTTTTTCCGTATCGCGGTGGACGTAGAGCACGTTCCGGGCCTGGCTCTTGGATCCTGACTTAGCGAATTCGATGAGAGCCTCTTGGTAGCCTTCTCCCCATGGGGCCCAGTGATAGTTGAGGAGAAGGCATGTCAGACTGAGAAAAAGCCCCACGGTTCCGAGGGGCATGATAATGCGGGGCAAGCTCCGGCCGGTCTGGAGCATGGCAACAATTTCATGATTGCTGGAAAGTCTGCCGAGAGCGTAGAGCAATCCAAGAAGAAGTCCGAATGGAATGAGAAGGACAAAAACTGGAGGTAGAATGACAAAGTAATATTGAAGCAGAAATGAGCCGATATTTTTGGTCTTCTGAAAGTTATCGATGTTGTCGTTCAGGTCGATGAGAACATAGATAATCAGCAGGGCGAGGGAGCAGATGCAAACGGCCCCAAGCATCTGGCGGGCAAGATACCGGTCAAGTGCACCAGCCATGCCGTAGCAGAGGGCCGCGATTGCCGGCAGCATGCAAAGCAGACCGAGTAGGAGTGGCCGGAGCTCAAGGGTGATCCGGTCGCTGTCCGGAAAGCCGAGGAGGTGAATGTCTACAGCGGCTGCCTCCCGTGAAACCAGTCCAAAGGCCGCGAGGGCTCCGAGTAGCGTCAGAATCAGGCAGGGAGCAAACTTGGAAAGCGGAGAAGGGATCTCGATTGGTGATTGGTTGTTGGGAAGAGTGAAGATAAAACGGCCCGGTCGTCGAGAAGAGAGATGAAGTGGAAACAAAAATGCCGGGAGGCCCGAGAGCGCTGTGAGCCTTCGATCATTTTCTGATGATTCTTCCTGCTGGTATGGATAGCGGCCAATCATTGGCAGCCGAGATGAGAAGCGCTTTTTCAGAGGAGGGCCTTCTCGCCGGATCCCCGGACTTCGAATACCGCCCGGAGCAGCAGGAAATGGCTGAAGCTGTGGGCCGGACCCTTGAAACGGAGAGTTCCCTAGTGGTCGAGGCTGGGACGGGGGTAGGGAAGTCGCTGGCTTATCTTCTGCCCGCTATGCATTACAGCCTCGAATCGGGAAGAAAGGCAGTTTTCTCCACCCATACTATTAATCTGCAGGAGCAGCTTCTACGAAAGGATCTCCCTCTGGTGCGCAAGTTGATGGGAAGGCCTTTCCGGGCTGCGCTCCTCAAGGGGAGAGGAAACTATGTGTGTCCTGCCCGTCTTAAACGGGCCAGAATGAACTCCGGAGACCTGTTTTCCAGCAGTGAATCCGACGAATTGGAGGCAATCTGGAAGTGGTTTGAAACTACCAAGGATGGGACATTGAGCGACCTAGACTTTCAACCAACCCCGAAAGTCTGGCAAATGGTATGCAGCGAGGCCGAGATCTGCTCCACCCGGTCCTGCGGAGTAAGAGGCGATTGCTTTTTTCAAGAGGCGAGGAAGGAAGCCGCTGATGCTGAGGCAGTTGTGATTAACCATACTCTCTTTTTCTCATTATTAGACATAGAAAACTTACTTGATCATGACGGCTACCTTTTCCCAGACGATTTTGTCGTCTTTGACGAGGCTCATACCCTAGAATCAGTGGCTTCCAACCAGCTAGGACTAAGGCTGACTCAGGCCGGGCTACGCTTTGATCTCCAGCGCTTACATAACCCCCGGTCCAGGAAAGGCCTGCTCAGAAGCCTTGGGGCTGGCAAGGCCATGGCGGCAGTTGAGCGTGCTCTCGCGGAATCCGAGGAGTTTTTCGATTTGCTGGGGGAGGTCAGTGAATTTGGTGAGCAGGGCAGGGAGTTCAGGGTCCGGGAGCCCGAGATTGTGCCGAATACCCTTGCGGAGCCTCTGAGAGAGTTATGCTCAGACCTTGGTTCGCTGGCTGACACCATAGAAAATGAGACCACCAGGGCTGAAGTCCAGGAAGGCGCCCGCCGTATTCGGGAGGCTCATGCTACAATGAGGCTTTTTCTCGACCAGGAAGATGAGGGATGCGTCTACTGGGTGGAGGCTGGAGGCGCAGATCGGACTTCTTACGCGCTGCGGGCTGCTCCAGTTGATGTTGCCGGACGCCTTGGATCGCTCCTGTTCTCGGAAGGGAAAACGGCAGTTCTTACCAGTGCCACCCTTGGCACGGGTGATTCCGGGTTGAGCTATTTCCGGCAGCGTGTTGGGGGAGAGCAGGTTGAGGCTCTCCAGATTGGCAGCCCGTTCAATTACCGGGAGCAGATGAATATCCGTGTGGTTAAATCGATGCCCGATCCGAAATCTCCAGAATATGGGGAGGCCCTGACTAAGTGGATCGAGCGCTTTCTCCATCAGAGTGATGGAAGAGCCTTTGTGTTGTTTACGAGTTATCGCAGCCTTCAGCGAGTCGCGGAGGATATTGGGGGCATTTGTCGAGAGCAGGGTTGGCAGCTTCTGATCCAGGGTAAAAAGTATCCCCGCCATCGCCTCCTTCAGGAGTTTCGGGATGA
The DNA here is from genome assembly GCA_029242545.1 of Roseibacillus sp. Classification (GTDB taxonomy): domain Bacteria; phylum Verrucomicrobiota; class Verrucomicrobiia; order Verrucomicrobiales; family Akkermansiaceae; genus Roseibacillus_B. The sequence goes on along the minus strand of JAQWTV010000158.1, from coordinate 28,057 downwards.
TGAGCGGAGCGTTCTTCTTGGAACCGATAGTTTTTGGACCGGCGTAGATGTTCCGGGTAATGCCCTCTCCAATGTCATTGTGACCCGACTGCCTTTCGCGGTGCCTGACCATCCGCTGACCGCTGCACGGCTCGAACGAATCGAAGAGAGAGGCGGAAATCCGTTTATGAATTACAGTGTTCCGGAGGCGGTGATCAAATTGCGGCAAGGGGTGGGGCGTTTGATTAGGTCTTCCCGCGACCGGGGAATGGTGGTGATTCTGGACAACAGGGTTGTGACCCGGAGATACGGGCGAACCTTCCTCGACGCGTTACCCGATGCTCCTGTCGAGATTGTGGATCAACCCTTGGAAGAGGAATGATCTGGGTTGGGGGCGCAGGGTGGCCCTGTAGACCGCCCTTCGCTTTCCCTCAGGGCGACGTTGAGCATGAGATCGCTTCTCGCAGGAGCTTTGCCGGCCATTGCCCGGGAGCGGTAGCGTCCTTCCCGAGATATCCATAGTTCAGTGCCGATCCAAGATCGGCGGCAAGGAGCCTCGAGGTGGGGGCGAGGGAACCCATTCCCATGATGGAAAGCGGTAAAGGGGTATCCTCGAGGGCTTCTGCGATTCTTTGGAGGTCTGAAGGCTCGGCCAGTGCGAAGGCGCATTTTGCTATATCTGCACCGGCCGCTGCCATTTCTTCCAAGATATCCCTTAACTGCTCGCGTGATGGACAACCGTTAAAATCATGCCAGCTGGCAATCCGAATCATGCCAGTGTCCGCGGCGCTTTCCCAGATCTCCCCTAATTCTTTGAGAGACTGCAATTCAAGGTCCAGAAGCCTTCCCGCGGGGAGAAATTCTGAGAGTAATTCAGCTCGTTGAGTCTTGGATAGCTGGTTCATTCCTCCCTCATCCGGGTGACGAGCTGTCATAAGGAGGGGGAGAGAACGCCGTTGTCTCTCGGCGAAATTATGGACCTCCTCACCGTTTCCAAGGCAATCGAGACGCAATTCGACCAAATCACAGTTCTCCACGGAATACACGTGTTCGAGTGCCTTTTGATTGCCGGCGGCTCCCACCACAAGAGGCTGACGGCTTTGTAGTAGGGTAGTAAGGTTCTCCATGAATCAGCCCATTGGCGGGCTTCTTCTGATCCCAACGGGCTCCAGTTGCAAGAGTGGTTTGAACGGCCCCCGGGCGTAACCATGTAGATACGTTGAAATCTGGGAATCCTTACAGAGATTTCTGCTGGTCAAAAAGGTGAGGCGTTTTTAGGGTCGCTGCCGTCGATGCTCCCATCATGAAGTCATCCCGATACCTGATACAAACTGTTCGTCTTTCGCTGGCATTTTTTGCCGTAGTTGCCGCGCCTGCTGCTTTGGCACAAACCGTGAAGAAAATCGAAGCATCCGACCCTACCTTCGAGGATCTCCAATCGCCGAGCGTGGGGGGGAACACCGGCAAGAAAAGCTGGAAACCTAAGGACTGGTTGGAAGTCGAAGTGAAGGTGAAGCTGGAACCAGGTCGCTCCGCGCCTCGTGATGGACATGTCGACCGTCTCACCGTGCGCTGGTATGTTGCAGTGGAGAACAAGATCGATAAGGCCGGGCAAAAATATTTCCTGATGGAGAAAGAGGTGACTCACGTGAATGTTCCGCTCGACGAAGATTTCTACCTTTCCTGTTACCTTTCACCGGCAACTATCAAACGTCTCACCGGAAGTGAGCGGGCGGGTAAGAATTCAGTCACTGCTGTGGGTGGAGAAATTACCGTTGCGGGCGCCTCGGCCCCGGCCCGATTTACATCACAAGGGAGCATCAGTAATCCGTGGTGGCAGTCGCCGACGATGCAGCGCACCAATAAATATCCACTCCTCGACAAAAACGAAACTCCCTTCAAGTTTCTCTGGTGGGATCGTTATCTCGAGATTGAGTCGGAGCCGGGCTAGTGCTGCGGTCGGCATCGCCAAAGGTGAAATACATTCATCGCACATATATTCTAAACCCTTCCGGCCCCACGGGCTGTTTTACCAAAACTCTTCTCAATTTATATCATGGCTGACGCAGAGAGCACAGTTGCCCTAAGCATAGGATCGCAACGTATTTCCATGGCTGTCTTTGACCCCTCCAAATCTGGAGGGCTGATCCTGAAACAATACGGATCCCAGACAATTCTTGCGGACCCTTCTCAGGACCTCATGCGCCTTCCGCAAATTACCCTTGCGGTAAAGGAGTTGGCGGCCGCATTGAAAGTGCGGGGAGAGAAAGTTCGCTACTCTATGTCGGGGCAGTCGGTTTTCACCCGGTTCATGAAACTTCCTCCCCTCGATGAAGACAATGTCGAGGAATTGGTTCGGTTTGAAGCTCAGCAGCATGTTCCGTTTCCCATCGAGGAAGTGGTTTGGGACTGGGCCCGGGTAGAGTCCTCAAGTCCTGAGAAAGAGGTTGTCCTGGTCGCAATCAAGCGGGACGCCCTGACTGAAATCAATGAGACAGTTGCTCAGGCGGGCATTGGAACTCGGGAAGTAGATGCCGCTCCAATGGCTCTCTACAACGCATACCGGTATAACTATCCAGACGAGGATTCTCCTGTGCTTCTGATGGATGTCGGAGCGAAAGCAACGAACCTTGTGTATGTCGAGGGCACCAGGCTTTTCACCCGCAGCATTGCAGTCGGTTCGGCATCCGTTACAACCGCGATCGCAAAAGAATACAACATCTCCTTCGCGGAGGCGGAGAGCCAGAAGATGAGCAACGGGATTGTCTCTCTTGGAAGCGGTCATACTTCCCAGCTCGATGAGGCGACCGCCCAGCTCGCTACCGTGATTCGTAATTCCCTAAACCGGTTGCCGGCAGAGGTTGCTCGAACAAACAGCTATTATCGGAGTCAGCAGGAGGGAAGTATGCCGACCAAGGTGTTTCTCGCAGGTGGTGGGGCGAATCTTTCCTACCTGCCGGAGTTTCTCGAAGAGAAGTTGAGAATGCCAATTGAAATTTTCAATCCCCTCCAGAGAGTTTCAGTGGGCAAGTCGATCGATGTTGAGTCGCTTGGGCGTGAAGCCCATATGATCGGGGAGCTGGTTGGTCTTGCGCTCAGGGGTGTGGGCCGGGCGTCGATCAGTATCGACCTAGTCCCTGACTCGGTTGCCTCCGAGCGGGCTACTGCTCAGCGGAAGCCCATTCTCATTGCTGCTGCCGTTATCGCGATGACAGCGATGGGATTGTGGGCGGCGAATAAGTCGTCTCTCGCTACGGAAGCTTCTGACAAGGAAGCGAAGATGGAAGATATTCAAAGGGGATTGGCTGGACCGGGTAGAAAGATAGATCAACAGAAGAGAAGGCAGGACGGGCTGGCGGCGCTGGCTGGTGCCTACGCGGAACAGCAGGCGGCTCGGGTAAGGTGGATAGACGTTCTTACTGAGGTGCAGACCTACTTCAACGATCAGGACGTTTGGATCACTGATTTTGAACCGATGGGCCTTTACAAGACAAGTGACCCCAAGTCCGGGGAAGCGCGGGTGAAGCAGGGCTTCTCCAAGGTCCCCTACGGGGAAAGCTCTCTCGATAATCTAAAGTCGAAATCCTCTGGGGCTGCAACTCCTTCAAGACGGGGCAAGAAGAGAGGGCCTGTGGCTCCCGAGCCCCCCCAGGAGGCAATCAACGTTATCAGGGTTACGGGTTTCTGGAAGTCAGACGCTCAGGCGGTGACTAAAATCGTGGACAAGATCCGGGCGGATCAGGAGAAGGAGGGATCACTGTTTTCCTTCAAGCAGACCCCGGCTGATGCCAGCAGCGCCGACTTGGCCGATGGCGATATTCTGCCGGTTTTGAACAATACTATCACTGACCCGAATAAATTGGCGGAGCAGTTCGTAATGATTTTACCGCTGAAGAATCCCATCCAAATCAAATAGGGAGAGTTAAGCAGAACCAGAACCGTAAAAAATAATGGGATCTTGGATTAAAAATAATAAGTTTGAAGCCTTCCTGCTTCTTCTCGTGGTTGTAGTAGCCGTTGGGTCGGGCCTGCATGGAAAAGACAAGGGCGGTTTGTATGAGGAGGCGAAGGGACGTTATGATGGGCATAGTTCATCAGTGAGGACCTTGGAGTCAAAGAGGCCTTACCCGACGCTAGCCAATGCTGATGCCTATAAGAAGCAGGTCGATGACTACGAGAAAACGGTCTCTGCTCTCGAGGCAAAGATGCTGTCCTATCGCCCGGATAAGATTGAGTCGATAACCCCCCCCAAGTTTATCGAGAACCTGAATGCAGTCCGTGCCGAGGTGATCGATGCGTTCGACGCGCAAGGAGTAGAACATCCAGGTGACCAGTTCTATCTTGGGTTCAAGAACTACACGGGCGGGCTACCTAAGGAGGGAGCTGCAGCTCAGCTGAACTACCAGCTGTCTGCCATGAAGGCCATCTTCGAAGTGGTCTCGGCAGCGAAGCCTAGTGCCTTATTAAATGTGCACCGGGCGGCATTGGCAGTTGAAAAGGACAAGGCTCCGGAGCCAGTAGCACGGGGAAGAGGAGGCAGGAGAGTCGCAAAAAGCGGGAGCCAGAAAGAGCCTCCATTTGATCGTCTTCCGGTTGAAATTTCCTTTGTTTCGAGCGAGCGGGTAATGAGAAAGATCATGTCTGATCTGACCAGTCACCCGGACTATTACTTCGTAGTCCGCAGCTTGCGGATCCAGAACGAGAAAAGAGATCAGAGCCCAGCCAAGGACGATGTGGAATTTGATGCTCCTGATGATGCAGGTGGTGACGATGATCCTTTTCCTGGTTTTGAAGACAATCTTCCAGCTGACGACACCGGTGATTCAGGCGTGCCTGCGGAGCCGGGGATAGAGGAGCCAGCGGTTCCAGCCTTGGACGCAGGTGATAAGGGGAGTCGTGTGCTTGGGCAGATCCTGGGTGCAGAGCAGATTAATGTCCTTCTTGAAATCGAGGTCCTGCTGTTCAAGGGCGCGAAAACGGATGGCGAGGAAGAAGAGGATCGTTCCTGATACCCCTGGGGTTGACCGGGCTCCTTGCAGGTGCTCACGGTTCAAATCCCAATGACCGAAATCGAAAAAACTACCAAACTGATTCAATGGCAAATCTTTCCGAAAGTTACGACAAAGTTTCGCTGATTATCTCCATCGTTATTGCGGCCGCCCTGGGGGCTATGATTTGGATGGCCAAGGGTGATGTAAAGGAGGACTTCTCTGTTATCGCGCAGGGGAAAGGTGCATCCGCGCCGGAGAATCCGAAGCAGGAATTTTATGCCAAGGCCACTTCAGAAATTGCGGGTGCAGTTACTCTAGGTGGACCAGTCACGGAGAAGGGACGGGCGATTGACCTGACAGTAGGAACCCCTCTCTTCCTGAATCCAACTGGCGAAGAGATTGACCTGGGGGATTCCACCTACCCGATGGTGCATGATCCGATTCCGAATCAGTGGTGGCTTGATAACCGGATTGATCCAGGCTGGAGTAACTCCCCGGGTCTCGATCAAGACGGGGATGGTTTTTCCAACGGTGAAGAGTTCGCCAGTAAAACGGATCCGAATGATCCCAAAAGTTTCCCAGCGCTTATTGCAAAACTGCAATGTGTGGAGTTACAGAAGAGGGCCTTCAGATTGAGCTACTCCTCAGATAGCACGATTGGTCCGATCAAGGAAACGGACACCTTTAAGTTCTATCATGAGGAGATTGTCGGAGGGAAGAGTGTCAGGACCAGCTCCGAAAACATCGCATCCGGCAAGGGTAACGACTCAAACCTTTTCAGCAAAGGAGGAGCGCAGATGCGCTACGAACTCAAGAAAGTCGAGCAGCGGGAGTTCAGGAACCCGGCTACCGGAATCATGCAGAAGGCGAACTTTGCGGAAATTGAGGACGTTGCTGGAGCCAAAAAAGGAGATGTCCTCGAAATTAAAAAAGGTTCCCGCAACGGGGTTATCCTCAGGGATTACACGGCAATTATTGCGCTCGCGGCCATCGGCCAGCAGGCCGTGACCCTCAAGGTGGAGGAGCGGAGCAGCTTTTCCCTGCCCTTGGACCCTAATGCTGCCGAAAAACCCTTTAAATTTACCGGCGTCAGCGACGCAGGAGCTGTAATCATCGAGTGGGAGGAGGACGGCGAGACCAAAACAATGGAGATTATGCCGCTCTCCCCGACAGAATAACCGATCACAGTCAATCCTTAGTTCTGACCCTTTCTGTAATATCTAAGAGAAAAAGCTTCACAAAGGAGCTCGAAAACACCACAAAACCCGCCCTATCACATCATGCAACTAGCGAAGCATTTACTCAATCGCACGGCTCGCGTCCTCACCTTGTCTCTAGGGCTTGCCACCCTTGTGCCCACTGTCGCCTTCTCGCAAAGCGACTTGGCTAAAAGAGAGATGATGCGCCGTTCGGAGAAAGTCCGGCAGGCTGAAGAGCTACTCGGGTCCGGCCGTGAGGCCTATCAGAATGGCGACTACCAGTCTGCGGTAACAAGCTACAACGAAGCCCTGGGTGTTCTGCCTGGTGGTTTCGCAACAGCGGAACGGAGACGAGTTCTGGAAGCCCATCTTGCTGATGCTACCGTGGCTCTGTCCCAGCAGTTTCGTCGGACAGGAAAGTATGCGGAGGCGAGGGAGAAGCTGAATCAGGTTCTTACCATCGATCCTAACAACCAGCGTGCTCGCCAAGAAATTGAGTATCTTGACGACCCGGTGCGGACCAACCCGGCACTTAGTTACGACCACACCACTAACGTGGATAAGGTGAGACGGTTTCTTTATACCGCAGAGGGCTTCAAGAATCTCGGACTGTTCGATGACGCAATTCGGGAATATCAGAAAGCTCTACAGGTGGATGCTTACAACTCAGCCGCGCGTCGGGGTATGGAGGTGATTCATCAGCTCAAGGCAGATCACTACCGCACAGCCTTCGATGAGGCTCGGTCAAGAATGCTTGCAGAGGTAGATGCCGCCTGGGAAATGGCAGTGCCTCCTCCGATTGAGCTCGACGGCAGCGTGGTAGGCGGATTGCGCCCCTCACCGGTGGGAGTGAACATCGAGTTCAAATTGAAGAACATGATCATTCCGGTTGTAGATTTCGATGATACGACCGTTGAAGAGGCAATTGATTTCCTCAGGCAGCGGGCCACAGAGCTCGACAAGTGGGAGCTGGATCCTGTGAAGAAGGGGATCAACTTTGTGATCCGGAAACCCCGGATCGGTGGGGGCGCGCCTGACGCTGAGCTCGACGTCGAGGGAGGTCTCGGAGCGATCGATCCAGGCTCGGCCCGGGTTAAGGAGTTGAAGCTTCGGAATGTGCCTCTTTCCAGCGTTCTGCAGTATATCTGCGAGCAGGCGAGGTTGAGATTCAAGGTGGACGACTTCGCGGTAACCCTGCTCCCAATCGGATCAGCTGAGGGCGAAGACGTTCTTACCCGGAAATGGAAAGTCCCTCCTACCTTCTTGAACGATATTGGCACAGGTGGTGATGGAGACGGTGGAGCCGATGCGGATCCTTTCGCCGGCGACGACGAAGGCCTCGGTAATCGTTCTCTTGCACCGCGACGTCCATTGAAGGAGATCCTACAGGACTCCGGAATCGAGTTTCCTCCAGGTTCTTCTGCGCAATACATTCCCAGCACATCGACGCTGATCGTCAGTAATACTCCCCAGAATCTGGATCTTGTTGACCAGCTCGTTGAAGACATTCTCGGAGGCAGTCCTAAAATGATCAGGATCGTCACCAAGTTTGTCGAGGTGGCACAGGAAAACTCAGATGAGCTGAGCTTTGACTGGATCGTTACTCCCTTTGGTTTGGGCGGAGTAGTTTCCGAAGAGCTCTTCGCAGGTGGAGGAACGCAAGGGAATGGCCAGATCCGAACCGGCGCTGATTTCATCAGCCCAGTGGCCTTCACCAACATTCCCGGAATTCCTGCTGGGAGTAACACGGCAGTGCAGAACATCATAACCGCCTCGAACCGGAGTGGTGATACTGCGGTGACCCGGAACAGCATTGATGCTGTTCTCAACAACCCGAACAGGAGCGCACAGGTCAATCGCCCTGCGCCGGGAATTCTCAGTCTGACGGGCCTATTTAACGACGGTCAGCTCCAGATGATTATGAGGGGCCTCGCACAGAAGAAGGGCACAGACATCATGACCGCCCCCAGTGTCACTGCCCGTCCGGGCCAGAAGGCGACCATCGAGATCATTCGGGAATTCATCTATCCCACAGAATACGAGCCACCGGAACTTCCTAACCAGGTCGGTGGTGGCTTCGGCAACCAGGGAGGTGGCGGCCTTGTTGGGGGTGGTGGTGGAGCCGGAGGGTTCCCTGTCACGCCGGCGACTCCGACAGCGTTCGAAACCCGGAACACAGGTGTGACTCTGGAGATTGAGCCAAACCTCGGACCGAATGAGTATGTCATCGATCTGCGGTTTGCACCTGAGATCGTCGAGTTTGAAGGCTTCATCAACTACGGAAGCCCGATCACCTCACCTGCAACTGACGCCTTTGGTAATCCTGTGACCGTGACGATCACCGAGAACCGGATCGAAATGCCGGTCTTCTCCAGTCGGCGGGTAAGCACCGGAATTACGATCTACGACGGACATACTGTCGCGGTTGGTGGACTGATGCGTGAAGACGTGCAGGATGTTGAAGACGGAGTGCCTATTCTCAGCGATATCCCACTCATCGGCCGTTTGTTCCAGAGTCAGGCTCAGAGCCACATCAAGAGCAACCTAATCATCTTCGTGACAGCGAATATCATTGATGCCTCTGGTAAGGATTACCGGAAACCCAATGAGGTAGACCCGAGTGGGACTCCGATTGAGCCTGTCAGCACTGACCTCGGAGGAGGCCCTGAGGGGATCCTGCCGCCTCTCTAGGTGGCTCACTTAACCTGAATTTAACTAAAGCCCGACAGCCTAGGCTGTCGGGCTTTTTCTTTCCAGACCAAGGAAAGAATCGGGACGAGTTGCCGATTTGAGTGTTCACTACTGGAGAAGGTGAGACATTAATTGCCGCCTGTAGCAGGAATATCCTCATGTACTCTTTCGCGTTGACCGGTGGAATTGCCACGGGAAAAACAACCTTTGGCAAAATTCTGCAGGAGCGTTGTCCCGGAGCCGTAGTCTTCGATTGCGACAAGGCGGTATCACGCCTACTGAATGATCGGCAGATACAGGCAAAGATCGTCTCGGCGCTTGGTGCCAGCGTGATTGATCATGTTTCGGGTGATTTGAGCCGTAATGCTCTGCGAGAAGAGGTTTTCAGTAATCAGAGCTCTCGGAAGACGCTTGAGGGAATTCTGCACCCGTTGACGCGGGAGGAATGTCTTGAGTCGCAGGCCGAAACTGCTACCAGTGGCCAGTCGTCCATGTTCATTGCGGACGTTCCGCTTCTTTTTGAAAGCGGATTCGACTTCGGATACGAGAGCTCCCTGCTGGTTGCCACCACTCGTGAAACCCAGTTGGAGCGCCTCAAGTCCCGCAACGGATACGACGATGTTCTCGTGGAGGCCATGCTTAACGCCCAGCTCCCCATTTCAGAAAAGGTGGAGCGTGCTGACGTGATCTTCTGGAATGAAGGACCGAAGCAAGTCTTGCGACGTCAGATTTTTCGCTTCTTAGAGACCCTAGACCTCCTCACCTAACCGTTCAGATGGCTGCCAAAAAGAAAAGTTCCCGGAAAAAAACCGCAGCTAAGAAGGCTGTGAGCAAGAAGAAGGCAAGCCCTAGAAAAAAGAGCGCCGCCAAAAAGGTAGCTAAAAAAGCAGCGAAGAAGGCCGTCAGGGAAAAAGCGCTTAGGCCCAGGGACGAGAAGGAGGAGGAGAAAGGGAAAGTGCCGGAGCTTGAGGTGGTTGTCGAGAGCGCTGTAGAAGCTGCGGGCGGAGCCAGAGTGGAGCAGGAGCGTCAGCCAGAGCCAATCAAAGAGGAGCCCGAGCCTACCTACGAGGTTCCGGAGAAGCTTGATGTGAATGAATTTCGGGAGCGCTCTCTCGCCAGTCTGCTCGATTCTGCTGCGGAATTCCCTCTCAAGGTGAATAGTGCGGCTGGTAAGAGCGCGTTGATCTTTGAATTACTGGCTTTCTACTCGAAGCACGGAACCGAGCTGGAGGCAGAGGGGATTCTGGAGCAAGCCAAGGAAAACTATGCGATGTTGCGTGATCCGGTTCGGAGCTTTCGGACCTCCCCGGATGATTTCTACGTGGGGGGTAATATACTCAAACAATACGGACTAAGGGCAGGACAGAAAGTGAGGGTAAAGCTGCGGGCGCCCCGAGAGCGCGACAAGTATCTCTCTGCTCTTGAAGTTCTTACCATTGAGGGTTCCGAGGTCAGTGATTTTGATGCGCCCAAGGGCTTTGATCAGCTGACCTCACTGTTCCCGGAGGACCGCTTTGTGTTGGAGAGACCCTCAGCGATGTCGGTCAGGTTGATTGATATCGTCGCTCCTCTCGGGAAGGGCCAACGAGGATTAATCGTGGCGCCTCCACGGGGAGGGAAGACCATTCTTCTTAAGGAGATCGCTAAATCGATCTCGATAAATCACCCCGAGACAAAGTTGATCGTCCTCCTTCTTGACGAGCGACCTGAGGAGGTGACCGACTTTGAGGAGACAGTTGATGCTGAGGTATTCAGCTCTACCTTTGATGAGCCTTCCAAGCGTCATGCTCAGGTCTCAGACTTAGTGCTCGAAAGAGCAAGGAGGCTGGTCGAGTTGGGGCAAGATGTTGTCATTCTTCTCGATAGTTTAACTCGCCTGGCTCGTGGCTATAACAACTCTCAGCGTGGGGGAGGGCCGGTTGGGTCCGGTGGATTGAGCCCACAGGCTCTTCAGAAGTCGCGAAAGTTTTTTGGGGCAGCGAGAAATGTTGAAGAAGGAGGAAGCCTTACGATCGTCGCCACCTGTCTCATAGAGACAGAAAGCCGGATGGATGACATTATTTTCGAGGAGTTGAAGGGAACGGGTAACATGGAAATTCGTCTCGACCGAGAACTGGCGGAGAGTCGTATTTACCCCGCGATTCACATTCCTCAGAGCGGAACCCGCAATGACGATCGGCTCTACCATCCAGAGGAAATGAACCGCGTGATTGAGATCAGGCGAGCTCTTACAACCCTGCCCATTGGGGAGGCTCTGGAAACTCTGCTCAGACAGTTGGCAAAGAATTCCACGAATGCGGAACTCCTCATGCGGGGTATGATTTAGCCAAGGTCCCGCTCGTCGTGCGTTTAGGAGGCCTATTCAGGCCTCTTGTGATCACATTGCGACTACAATCTCCTTGAGAATCTTCTTGCAGATAGGGTCATCAGGGACGACAAAAGTGGGTCGCAATGCGTAAATCCATAGCAAAGTCTCTACTTGTTACAGCGCTGGTTGTAGCCCCCGTTCTTTCATCGGCCCAAACGTTGAATTTTGTGAACTCCAAGTCATGGAGGCAAACTGGTCCTGAGGCCTTGTTTTATCTTGGTGGTCGCACTGATATGTTTTTCCAAGATGGATTCTGGTCGCTCGCTCCCTGTGCCTTCCACCCGGCTCAAAACATCGTGGGACCGAACGAGTTCTGCCCTCTTGGGACAACAGGATTTATTGCGCAGGGTGACATCGACGGTGATGGCGTTAATGACCAAGGCTCGTTCTGGTCGGTTGCTGAAATTGCCCCCGCCGCAACGGTAGAACCCTTCCGGCCTGATCTCTTCAGATTGATCTCAGCTCCTCCCTCAGGGTTTACCCGCCTCCTTCGGAGCACCGATGGTGATGTATCGGCGATTTTTGATGTCCTTGATGCGAGCGTGATCGTATGGTATAACACTCTTCAAGGGATTATAGATGATAACGAGATCAGTATCTATGCCGGGCTTCGCGGATACGGCGTAGGCGCCGACGAATTGGAGAGGCACTACGACGATGTGCCGTGGGGCCCCTACAAGTTCGGTTTACCTGCACTTGTTCCCTCAGCCTCGAGTGCAGAACCGGGGCAGATCATTTATGGTATCGATCACGTTGTGACGCCGGATGCGTGGCCGGGGCGGGGAGCGGTCCCGCAGGGTTGGCGCAATTCCAACTTTGAAGACTGGGGAGATAATGAAGAACTGGAACTGGATCCGCGAATCTTTTACGATTTCAAATGGAGTGGACTGACTCCATCAAATACCCTGCAAACGGACATACTCACCTATTCCCTCAATGCGAATCAGTATATCAACCCTGCCGGTGTTGAAGAAACCAAATATTCTCAAGGCATATTGGGCCGCGGAACTGTGACGGGATTGTCTTGCTTCAATACAATCACTACCGACCTCAATCTCGACGAGGTGCTTGAGCAGGGTAAAGCCTACGAGCTGACTTTCACCACTGGCCGGCTCTCGGGCACGGAACAGGCAACTCAGTATCCTATCACCGCTTTTGGAAATTCGGGGGGTGTGTCTATTTTCAGGGTAGTGACCCGGGATGAGGGCTATACGTGGGATCAGGCTCGCGAAGCTGCGGGCGCTGCGGGCGGCCGTCTTGCGACGCTTGACAGCCAGGCCAAGCGTGACTTCGTCAATGGTCAACTGGTGGGAGCAGGCTTTGAAACCTTGGATGGTGAGTGGCCTTCAATGTGGATCGGTCTCAGTGACAGCGAGGAAGAAGGTGTATGGCGGTGGAATACCGGTCAGACCCTTGCCCAGCAGCCCCCCAGTTTTCAGGATATTGGAAATGTGGCAGATCCTTTCACCCCGTTCGAAGTAAACACCTTTGGCTCTGCACCCGATACGGAGCTTGGGCTCTATGATGCTGACGGCAACCTCGTGCTGGCCAACGATGATGCTGCCGGCGGCCTGCAGAGCCAGTTGGATTTCCCCGCAGGTCTAGAGCAAGGCTTCTATTACCTCGCGGTGGGCACCTTTGACACTGCGTATGACGTTTCTGATTTTGACGTGTCTTTCGGAGGCGCTGGAGGACCTTACACGCTCATTCACCCTGGTGGTGTTGAGAACGGAGAGCTTGATGCGGGAAGTGTTGACTGGTATCGGCTTGCGGTTGGGAGTCCTGTCGAGGGCGGGACCTGGGAGGTAGGTGCTCCGACGGTCGATCCTCCGGAAAACGATTTCGATTTTGCCCATATTCTGGGAGGCGTGGCTGCTGATGGTTCGGCCCCGGTGTGGTTTGACGAGGAAGGGACGGTTGAACTTGAGGCCTTCCTTCTTGAGATACCGCTCCTCAACTCGAACGAAATTGTCCTGCCGGCCGCTGCTTCTGATCTCACTGGGGGAGTCGTGACGGGCGCTTTTTCGTCTGGTGCGGGGTATGATCTGGTGACCAATCGGCCGCTCGGAGAGCCCAACTGCCTTCAGGCTGGACAAACTTATCGACTCGAAATCACTAGTGGTGAGCTTGCTGGCACAACGCAGTTCCCGATCACCACCTGGGCGGACTTCACTTTGACAACTATCGGAGATGACCCTCTGCCTTTTGACGTGGCCGGGGTGCCGTCCCTAGCCCCAGGAGACTCCTTCGTCCTGACCCCGGAGAATGTGAACGCCACATTCTCGGTTGGTTATGTGGGTCGCCATTTCATCGAGGCGAGTGACGCACTGAATGCTCCTGCAGATTTCTCTACTCTGGTTCGGGGAGCGGACTACCGGATCGAGTTCCTCACAGGAGAGCTGGCGGGAACTTCAGATGTGGTTCGGAACTGGGGATTCCCGACGAATTCTTATCTTGAGAGCCAGTCCGACTTTTTCGGTCAACTGGTGGTCGGAGACACCTTCAGCATTGATCTTATCGAGTTGCCGTCTATCAGCTTGGCAGTCGGAGATAAATTCGTGATTGGACAGGTCTTTGAAGACTGGATTCAGGACCAATACGACGCTGGGGACGTTCTTGCGGTGGACGGCTTTACCCTAGTTAATGGATATAACATCTTCGAGGATGTGGGGGGAGGGCTGGTAGCGCCTCCACCAGAACTGGAGGTGGACCAAGGTTTATTGGGGCCTCTGTATGCGGTAGCAAGACCGGAGACGATCGTATTCCCCCCATATCCCATTGGAACTGTGGACGGGAACCGCAACTCATTCGTGCTCGGAACTCTTGATAATCATTACGAACTGGGTCCCTTTTTCTTCAATCCAGGCGATTCTGTTGATGCCACACTCAGCCTTGCACGGTCGAGCGTGAGTAGTCAGACGAGCACGGATGTAGGAAACTACGACCTTAGCTTCCGGGTTCAGTTTATCGACACCTATGAGGGTTTTGCCATCCTAGGTGGGCTTGGCGACGACACCGGATTTCCGTTTGCCACCCCGAGCAGCGAGCGGGAGCCTGATTATGACTTCGACCGGGACGGAGCGTCAAACCTCCTTGAATACGCATTGCAAAGTGACGTTGCGGACTCCAATGACAGACCGGCTTTCGTCTATGCTCTTGACGAGCAGGCTGGTAGTTGTACCGCATCTTTGACGAAGCGGCCCTTCACTGGCTCCAGCGTTGCATACTATTTCGAATACAGTACGGACCTGCGGACTTGGACAACAATTGGTGAGGACGACCCCATCTTTGAGATCACAGAAGACACTGCAGAGACTCTCGAAGTCACAAACCTCTTAGATTTCCCGGGTGAGCTCTCCGCTCCAGCGTGCTTCCTTAGAGTAAGAGTGGAAGTTAAGTAGGAAACCGAACGAAACAAGTAGGGGAAATTTTAATAGATTTTGAGTGGGCACGACATCAGGTCGTGCCCTTTCTTCATAAAGAACAGAGCTGGTGAATGATGAGTCGGTTACAGGAATCTGCAGGGCTCATTGAAAGGCTTACGCTCGCTGTCGCATGATCACGACCACCGCTGAGCTCACGGCACTGGTCGAGAATCTGCCCGCATGCGATTCTACCTACGCAGGTATCGATCTGGAGGCTGATAATCTCCACCGCTACGCCGAACAGCTGTGTTTGATTCAGATCTCTGATGGGAAGGAGGTTTTTCTGGTCGACCCTCTGGAAGTGGAAGATCTCTCCCCGTTCCGTGACTACCTAGCGGCTCAGAAGGTATGGATGCACGGAGCGGATTTTGACATGACTCTGCTACGCAGAGAGTTCGGGTCTCTTCCTAGGATGATCTATGATACTCAAATAGCCGCTCGGCTTCTGGGTATTTTGCGCTTCAGCTATGCAAATCTCGTGGAACAGTTCTTTGAGGTGAAACTGTGTAAGTCTTCCCAGAAGGAAAACTGGGGACAAAGACCGCTACCCGATAAAATGCAGGAGTATGCGGGTAACGATGTTCGCTATCTGCTGCCTCTGGCCCAAGCTCTTGAGGCTGATTTAAAGGCTAAGGAGCGTTACGGATGGTTCGTGGAGAGCTGTCAGGCTGCCATGAAGCGGGTGCTGAGTCGCGAGGTAGAGAAGGAAGACCCGTGGCGAATTCGAGGGTCAGGAAAGCTTGACCGCCAGGCTCTGTGCCTCTTGCGAGCTCTCTGGCATTGGCGCGACCGGGAAGCGCAGGAATGGGATCGTCCCCCATTCATGGTTGCGAGGAATCAGGACCTGATCTCATGGTCGGATATCCTCGTCAGGGGAGAAAAGATTCAAACCCCTCGTAACGTCAAGGGAGGAAGAGCCCGCAGGCTGAAGAATGCTATCGAAGAGGCTCTGAAGGTCTCAGGTTCGGATTGGCCAGAGCGAATCAGGGGGAGCGGGCGACGCTGGAATAGTCTTCAGGAGAAGCGTTATGATGATTTGGCAGGAAAACGCGATGAGGCCGCAAAAGATCTAAGTCTTGAGCCATCCATTGTAGCGTCCCGGGGAGCCTTGGAACAGATCGCGTGGGACGAGGACCCTGCTCAGCACCTTCTGGACTGGCAAAGAGGCCTCTTGGAGCTCTAAGGGGAACCCGATTCCTAGCAGAGGCGACTGTTTTTATTGAAAGGGGCTGGTCGTGAAGAGGTCCTCTGGAGGGTGATCTCGACTTGATCATTTCAGCCCTCGATTTTAACGGCTAAAACGGGTCAAAATAATGTCATGGAATGACCTCCAGGAGGCGAAAGAATCTTGTCTCCGAAGCCGTTCTGGACCACCTTTGGGGCACCTATGCCGGACCCTGAATCGGAGGCTGAAAAGTCTGGAATTACTGTTTCCAAAGAGGAGGCATATGACGCTTCCAAGATTGATAAGCTGGAGGGATTAGAAGCGGTCCGGAAACGTCCCGGGATGTATATCGGCGATCCTGATGAGCGGGGATTGCATCACCTCGTTTTTGAGGTGATGGATAACTCAATCGACGAGCATCTGGCAGGTTTCTGTGACAGGATCAAGGTTGCCATTCATGCAGATGGGTCGGTTTCCATTTCCGATAATGGGCGTGGTATCCCGGTGGATATGCATCCCAAGTTCAAAATCCCAGCGGTCGAGCTGGTGCTGACAGACCTCCATGCTGGGGGGAAGTTCGGGCAAGGTGCCTACAAGTATTCAGGTGGTCTCCACGGGGTGGGCGCGAAGTGCGTCAATGCGCTCTCGGATTGGTTCAAGGCCGAAGTGACACGTGATGGCAAATTATATTCTATTACCTTTGAGAGAGGAAAGACCTCTGAGCCACTCGAAGTAGTGGGTGAAGCAGATGCTGGGGATACAGGAACCACCATTACATTCTTTCCCGACGCGACTATTTTCGTTGATACTATCAAATTCAGTTTTAGTCGGCTTGGGCATCGGCTCCGGGAGCTGGCCTTCTTGAATCCCGGGCTCACGATCGACCTAGTCGACGAGCGGCCCGAAAGCGCAGAGGCGACCACTTTTTTCTATTCCCGAGGAATTGAGGAATTCGTGATTCAGCTGGGTGAGAATAAAGCTCTTGTGCACCCAGATCCGATCGCGCTCAAGGGGAAGAGGGAGATCGAAGTGGATTACGATGGGAAAGTAACGAAGGACGACGTTTTTGCAGACGTGGTTCTGCAATACAACGACAGTTACAACGATCAGATCCTCTGTTTTGCAAACTCCATTCCGAATGCAGATGGGGGAACTCATCTCACAGGATTCCGGACTGCTCTAACGAGGGCGGTCAACCTCTACGCCAAAGGTAACAAGCTGCTGAAGGAAAAGGATCCATCGCTCAGTGGAGATGATGTGAGAGAAGGATTGATCGCGGTCATATCGGTAAAGCTTCCTGAGCCTCGTTTCAGTTCCCAGACGAAGGATAAACTGGTGAATACTGAAATTGAAGGTGTGGTGAGTTCGATCGTTTATGAGGGGATTCAGGCCTACTTCGACGAGAACCCCTCGATCG
This sequence comes from Roseibacillus sp., assembly GCA_029242545.1. Classification (GTDB taxonomy): domain Bacteria; phylum Verrucomicrobiota; class Verrucomicrobiia; order Verrucomicrobiales; family Akkermansiaceae; genus Roseibacillus_B. The sequence goes on along the minus strand of JAQWTV010000158.1, from coordinate 10,822 downwards.
CAAAGACCGTCATTGAAAAAGCGATAAATGCCGCGAGGGCGCGAGACGCTGCAAGAAAAGCGAGAGAGACGGTAAGAAAATCTGCGCTCTCGGGTGGTGGTTTACCTGGTAAACTTGCTGATTGTTCGGAAAGAGACCCGGCTAAGAGTGAGCTCTATATCGTGGAGGGCGATTCTGCAGGTGGATCCGCGAAGCAGGGCCGGGACCGAAGGACCCAGGCAATCCTCCCTCTGAGGGGAAAACTGATCAACGTAGAGAAAGCCCGGCTCCATAAGGCCCTTCAGAACAAGGAGATCCAAAGCATGATTACTGCGATCGGAGCGGGAATCGGGGATGGGGAACAGGAAGGCGCGTTCAATCTAGAGAAGGTGCGGTACCACAAGGTAATCATCATGACAGACGCAGACGTGGATGGTTCCCATATCCGGACTCTTTTGCTGACTTTTTTCTGCAGGCAGATGCCTGAGCTTGTGACGAGTGGATTTCTCTACATTGCGCAGCCGCCACTCTACCTCGTGACCCGCAAGAAGCGGCAGGAGTATGTGCAGGATGATGCCGAGCTCAACAAGATCCTTATCGAGTTGGGAGCGGATGATGTTCAAATGAGACCCGTAGGTGGTGGGGCATTCATTGGAGTGGAAGAGTTGAGAGAAATTCTTGACGCTCTTTCTGTGTTGTCCCGCTACTCCGGCAGTATTGAGGGTAATGGAGGGGATTTCTCCGACTACCTTTCTGCCCGCGTAGAAGGACGTCTTGCTGAGTTCATGGTGCGGGTGAGAGAGGGCAACGAAGAGAGAGTTTATTATTTCTTGAACGAGTCAGAACTGCGGAAATTCTCCGACGAGAACCGGGACCTGAGGCTGTTTGGCGATTTGTCTCCGGAAGAGGAAGAGGAGATTAGTGCTCAGAACACAGATGGCGTTTCGCGGAGGGCAGTACGTCATGAGCTGCATGAGAGTCATGCAGTGGCAAGGGTGCTCGAGCGTCTTGAAGCGGCGGGGATTGATACAGGGAAATTTTTCTCTCTGGATAAGCCGATTTACGAAATCGTAGAGGGAGAAAGTGAGAAAGAATCTGTAGTTCCTCTCTTTTCGGTTCCCGAAATTCTGGACAAGGTTCTGGAAGTTGGCCGGAAGGGCGTAACTATTAAGCGGTTCAAGGGCTTGGGGGAAATGAATGCGAAAGAGCTCTATAGTACCACGATGGATCCTGAAACACGTCAGCTTCTAAGAGTTCGACTCGACGAGGAGAACCATCTTGAGGCGGATCGCATGCTCGACACCTTGATGGGTGATGTCGTGGAGCCCCGAAAGCGCTTTATTGAGGATAACGCACTGAACGTGCGTAACCTGGATGTTTAAAGAAAATCAGCAGGCCTAAGAATTTCCATGTCCTCCGAAGACGAGATCAAACCAATCAGCGTTGCCGACGAGCTCTCCAAGTCCTTTCTGGACTACTCGATGTCGGTGATTGTTTCCCGGGCGTTACCTGACGTTCGGGACGGGCTCAAGCCCTCCCAGCGCCGAATCCTCTATGCGATGAACGACCTGGGCCTGTCTCCTGGCAAGGCTCACCGGAAATGTGCCAAGATTTGTGGGGACACTTCTGGAAACTATCACCCCCATGGTGAAGCAGTGATTTATCCGACCCTCGTCAATATGGCGCAAGACTGGTCGATGCGGGAAATTCTTGTCGATGGCCAGGGAAACTTTGGCTCCCCCGAGGCTGATCCGCCCGCGGCAATGCGGTATACCGAGGCCCGCCTGACTCACCTTGGAATGGCGATGATGGCAGATCTCGATAAGAGAACTGTTGATTTTGTCCCTAATTACGACGAGACGACTACCGAGCCCACGGTATTCCCTGCAGCCTTCCCCAACCTACTTGTCAACGGAGGGACTGGAATTGCGGTGGGAATGGCGACAAACATCCCTCCTCATAATCTGGGAGAGATCGTGGATGCTCTTTGTGCCCAGATCGATAACCCGGAGATTACCTTGCCGGAGTTGATGCAGTTCGTAAAAGGCCCCGATTTTCCAGTAGCCTGCGAAATTCGAGGCGTAAAGGGAATCGAGAGCTACTTCGCGACCGGTCGTGGATCGGTAAAAATGCGCGGAAAGATGGAGGTGGATGAAAAGGATAATGGGATCTCAATCATTACCATCACGGAGGTTCCCTATGGAGTGAACCGTGCCACGCTTCAGCAGAGAATCGCGGAACTGGTAAATCAGAAGATTCTAACTGGCATCTCCGGGATGCGAGATCTCACTGATGAAAATACCCGCGTCGAGATCACTCTGAAAAGGGATGCTCGCCCTCAGGTCTTGGTGAACCAGATCTACAAGCTCACTGCGATGGAGACATCGTTTAGTGTGAACATGTTAGCGATCCACGAAAGGCGTCCGAAGTTACTCTCCCTCAAGGAGGCCCTCGACTGCTATATCGAGCATAGGCGAGAGGTTGTGGTGCGCCGGACGCGGCACCTTCTGGAGAAGGCGGAGGACCGGGCTGAAACGCTGGAGGCATTGTTGCTCTCACTTGGGCGATTGGACGATTTCATCAAGATGATTCGGGAATCCAAGAGTCGCGAAGAGGCGAGGGCAAAGGTGAAGAGCTACACCTTTACCCGAGAGGCGGCAGAAGGACTGGGGGTGTTGATTCGGGAACAGCCTAGCCTGATTGGTGAAAACTATGTGTTCACTGACCGACAGGTGAATTCCATTCTGGAATTGCGTCTTTATCAGCTGGTGGCGTTGGAGCGGGAGAAGATTAAGAATGACTACGACCAGATTATCGAGGAAATCAAGGATCTCATGGACATCCTTGCGAAGGAGGCTCGGGTTCTTGGAATCATCAAGGATGAGCTTCGCCTCGTTAAGGAAAAGTATGGCAACCCAAGAAATTGCGAAATTCTTCCCGACGAGGGAGAAATCGCGATTGAGGATCTGATCGCCAATGAGGGGATGATTTGCACGTTGAGCCATCGCGGATACGTGAAACGAACTGCTGCGGGTGAATACCGCCTGCAGGGCCGTGGAGGAAAGGGGGTTCGTGGTATGGCAACCCGGGGGTCGAACGACGATGATGACGATTTTGTAGAGCACCTTTTCAGTGCTCAGGCACACGATTATCTGATGTTTTTCACGAATACAGGTAGAGTCTACGTGGAGAGAGTTTATGAGCTTCCGGAGGGTTCAAGGTCTTCAAAGGGTAGGAGCATAAAGAACGTGCTAAACCTTCAGCCGGACGAATCGATTGCCGCGATGTTACGTCTTGAGCGACGTCTCGATGAGGAGGGGAATGATATTACCTTCCGGGAAGATGCAGGATTTGTCCTCTTTGCGACTCGTAACGGGAAAGTGAAGAAAACCGGACTCCATGATTTCAGGAATTTCCGGAAGGATGGGATTATCGCGATCAAGCTCGATGAGAAGAATGAGCTCATCGATGTCCGGCTTACCAGCGGCAGTAATGAAATCGTTCTCGTAACTCGTAATGGGCTAAGCTTGCGCTTCGTTGAGGAGCAGGCCCGTCCGATGGGTCGGAATGCGGCCGGCGTGGCTGGGATCAAGCCCGTGGGTGATGATGTTCTGGTAGGCCTTGCTCTGGTCAGTGATCAAAGCACTCTCCTCGTTGCCTCAGAGAATGGCATAGGAAAGCGGACTTCCTTCGCTGAATACCGGAGCCAGAGTCGTGGAGGGAAGGGGATTATCACCATGAAAGTGACGGAAAAAACGGGTGCTGTTGTGGGTGCAGTGGCTGTGGAAGAGGATGACGAGTTAATGCTGATGACCACGGGGGGCCAAAGTATCCGAATCCGCTGCGCGGAGATTCGTGAGACCGGTAGAAACGCTCAGGGCGTTAAGTTGGTGACCCTTCGAGGAGCGGAACGCTTGCAGGACATTGCCAAGGTTCTTTCCGGGGAAGAGCCTGAAGAGGATGGTGGACAGGATAATGAGGCCTCCGAGGATGACTCCGAGTAGCGTGATCCGGAGGGGATTTTTTAAGGCGTAAACAGGTTGTAAGCCTGCGCTCATGGTGTTGCAGATGCGAAAAGAGGCTCGATCCAGAGGAGTCCGGTAACCTAGATGGTATATTGCCATCGGCTTTCCGGGATGTTTCAATCAGCTAGCACATTCAGATGAAAACTAATCGCTCTGTTCCTTTCATGCTCGCTGCGGCAATGTTCGTATTATTTTCATGCGGACAGGATTTGTTTGCTCAGGATGAGAAAAAGCGGGATAGGGCTCTCCGTATTCTCGCTGTTGGTCAAGAGCCTCCGTGGCGAGAGGTAATTCAGGGAGGACGCCGCGTACAGATCACTCCTCCACAGGGATCTCTTCCTCCGGGCCGGTTGCAGCTCTCTAATGACGAGGGAGTTGAGCTTGGAGAGGCCGTTGCGGTGAAGCTGAATCAAATTTCGAGTGTGATGGCTGTGACGCCCGGTGCTGTTTCCCTGCGAGCTGTTGGGGATGGCGGCCTTGCCCCCAAGGCATGGTCTACACTTAAGTTTCCCAACGTATCGGCCGGCCTCGCAATTCTCTGGCGTGATCCTGCCAAGGGGAAATGGACGGATGGCTGTAAAGGGCTCTTTCTTAGGGACGATTTAGGATCAAGTGGTTTCCCTGCGGGTCGGGTACGCATTGTGAACGTTTCCAAGTTTGCACTGGGTTTGCAGTTTGGTTCTGAAAAAGGATTGTTGAAGCCCGGACAAACACTTATTCGGGCAGGTAAGTCCGGAGTGTTTGACAAGGTGCCAATTGAGCTTTCCGTGAAGGATAAAAACGGGCGCTGGGTGAAAGTTCTCTCCCAGCAGATTAATCAAAGGCCCGAGCACCGGACCCACGTTGTGCTTTATACGAACGATGGAGAGGCGCCTAGTCGCCCTGTTGGAGCAGTAGTCCTGAGAGAGACCGCGCGAACTCCTGCGGTTAAGAGGGCGCGTTGATTCCGGCCTTATCAGGGGGCGAATCTGCTTTTGGTTCCCTTGGAAACCCGAAAAGACCGGTGCATCGAGCCGGGTAAGACCGGTTTAGTGTAAATATCGAGCGGCCAGTATTGACGGCCCGGGTAGTGCTTGGTTAATTGCCGCGCCCTAATTCAGGGCGCAACACCACCACTGCTATGTCTAAATATGCAATTAATGGATTTGGCCGAATCGGTCGAATGGTACTTCGCCGATTGGCGGAGAAAGGAGAACTGGATAAGGTCGTGGCGGTCAATGACCTCACCGATAACAAGACTCTCGCACATCTATTCAAATATGACTCGAGCCAGGGCATTTTCGATGCGGAGGTGAGTTACGATGATGAATCGTTCACTATCAATGGGCACCGGATCAAGGCTTCGGCGGAGCGCGATCCTGCAGCACTGCCATGGGGAGACAACGAAGTTGATGTGGTCCTTGAGTCAACGGGATTCTTCGTAGATCGGGCTGGGTCAGGTAAACACCTTGAGGCCGGTGCAAAAAAGGTTCTGATTTCGGCTCCGGCCAAGGATCCGGATCTCACCATGTGTCTGGGAATCAATGATGATCTCTACAACGCCGATGAGCATCATATTGTTTCAAATGCCTCCTGTACAACCAACTGCCTTGCACCCATGGTTAAAGTTTTGAATGACAAATGGGGAATCGAGAGGGGTTTTATGAGTACTATCCACAGTTACACGGGAGATCAGAATCTCCTCGATTCTCCGCATGGAGATCTTCGTAGAGCTCGTTCTGCGGCGGTGAGTATCGTGCCTTCTTCTACTGGAGCCGCGAGAGCCATCGGGCTCGTTATTCCTGAACTCCAAGGAAAACTCAATGGAGGAGCATTCCGTGTTCCTACTCCAACTGGATCTCTCACAGATTTTGTTGCGGAGCTGAAGGACGGCGTATCAGTTACTGCGGAGGAAGTGAATTCAGCCTTTCAGGCTGCCGCTACCGAAGGGCCAATGGCCGGCGTGCTTGAGTATAGCGAAGAGCCGTTAGTTCTAGCAGATGTGGTAGGGAATCCTCATAGTTCCATTTTTGACTCAGGTCTTACCACAGTTCTTGAAGGTAACATGGTCAAAGTATGTTCCTGGTATGACAATGAGTGGGGCTACTCTTGCCGGGCCGCCGATGCGATGGCTCTTCTGGGAGGATAAAGCACTCATTTTTTTGAGCCCCCCAGTCGCTACCCAAATCAGCGCATGGCCAAGATCAGTATCCGAGACCTCGCAGTTGAGGGCCAGGAGGTCCTCATGAGGGTGGATTTCAATGTCCCCCTGGAAGAGGGAAGAATCACGGATGACACTCGTATAGAAGGGGCTATTCCATCAATAAGGCATCTTATTGATGGAGGAGCCCGGCTGGTCCTATGCTCTCATCTTGGAAGACCCAAGGGGGAGCGAGATTCCCTCTATTCACTCAGGCCGGTAGCCTCGAGGCTTGGTGAGTTGCTCGGAGAAGAGATCGAATTTGCTGAGGATTGCGTTGGAGAAGAAGCACTTGAGCAGCGAAAGGAATTGGGGGCAGGGGAGATACTTCTCCTCGAGAACACCCGTTTCCATGACGGAGAAAAGGGGAACGACGAGGGTTTCTCGAGAGAGCTTGCGGGTGGCGCGACCTTTTTTGTCAATGATGCATTTGGGACTGCTCATCGGGCGCACGGATCGACCGAAGGAGTGACTCATCATGTCGAGAAAAGTGCGATGGGATTTCTGATCGAGCGAGAGCTTGAGTTTCTCTGTGATAAGCTGGCAGCGCCCTCGAGACCATTTGTGGTAATCCTTGGAGGAGCCAAGGTGAGTGATAAGATCGAAGTAATTACATCTCTTCTCGAAAAGGCGGACTCCCTGATTATTGGCGGGGCAATGGCCTTCACCTTCCTGCATGCCCAAGGTCACAGGATGGGGAAAAGTCTTCTGGAAATCGACAAGACCGATCTGGCTTTGGAGATCCTTGCCAAGGCGAAGGCGAAGGGAGTGAGAATCCTCCTTCCTTCCGACACCCGGGTGACAAGAGAGTTTCGCGAAGGAGCGGAGACCAAAGTAACCCAAAAATATGAGGACGGCGGTGAAATTGAGGAAGATTGGGAAGGGATTGATATCGGAGATGTCACGATAGAGCGCTTTTGTGATGAGATCGCCACTGCCGGAACAATCGTCTGGAATGGACCTATGGGAGTGTTCGAAATCTCTTCTTTTGCGAAAGGGACAAGAAAGGTGGCCGAGGCTGTGGCGGAGTCAGAGGCTCTCACCATTGTTGGCGGAGGGGACTCCGTTACTGCGGTTAAAAAGTATGATCTGGGAGAGAGAATGTCGTTTATCTCAACTGGGGGAGGGGCCTCTCTCGAATTGCTCGAGGGGAAGGAGCTCCCCGGAGTAGCAGCCCTGAGCAATCTCTAAACAACTACCATTATGGCACGTAAACTGATTATTGCGGCAAACTGGAAAATGAACAAAGGGCCTGCCGAGACAGCAGGTTTCATCGAGGCGTTTCTTCCGAGTGCTCAGGCATTGGCTGGAGAATGTGATATTGTCATTGCTCCTCCTTTTATCTCGATTCCGTCTGCGTCAGCATTGCTGGCTGACTCCCCGGTTGCTCTGTCTGCACAGAATGCCTCCGAACAGGACGAGGGAGCTTTCACTGGAGAGGTGTCTACCACGATGCTCAATGAAGCTGGTGTTCAGCACGTCATTCTAGGGCATAGTGAGCGCCGCTCGATTTATGGTGAAGGGGACCAATTAATAAACGCCAAGGTGAGAAAGTGTCTCGCTGCGGGGCTTCACCCTATTTTTTGCATTGGAGAAACCCTGGAGGAACGTGAAGGGGGTAAACTCCAGGAGGTCCTGCGTCGTCAGGTGAGTGGAGGTCTCGCGGACCTTTCTGATGAGGACATGTCAACGGTCGTGCTTGCTTACGAGCCTGTGTGGGCCATTGGGACTGGAGTGACCGCCACCCCGGAGCAGGCTCAGGAAGCCCATGCCTTTGTGAGGACTCTCGTTGGAGATCAGTTTGGGCAGGAGATCGCAGCCGCCACCCGTATTCAATACGGAGGCAGTGTGAAGCCTTCGAATTCTGCAGATCTAATGGCGAGGGAGGATATTGATGGTGCTCTGGTCGGGGGTGCGAGTTTGGAGGCAGAAACCTTCCGTGATCTGATCGCTAATGCGGTGGCCTAGGTGTCGCCGTTGCTCACCGCCTGATGAACGCGGCCGTATTCAGGAATCCTGATGGCGGCTTGGTGGTCGGGAGCGGGCCCTTCGAAAGGCTCTCCTCTCCTCCGGACAATGGGGTCGCCTTTTACCGAAACGATTTTTCCCTCTCGTGTTCCCAACCCTGGTTTGTTCCTTCCAATATTGAAATTCTGGAAGATGGGGAGGTCCCGGACTTCTTGAAAGGCGCTCTTCCTAACATTGCATGGGAAGAACCAGAGGTGGAGCCCTTCGCCGAGGTTTTTGCGGAGGTATCACAAGCGATCCGGAGCGGATCCATTGAAAAGTCAGTGCCGGTGGCTACTGCCAGTGGGCGGCTCCGCAAAGGAAGTTGTAAAGGTCTGGTCTCAGCATTAGCCCGACGCAATGAACCCTTGCGTCCCTATGGCTGGATTGACGGAGACGAGGGAGTAGTTGGGCTCAGTCCCGAGCTTCTCTTTGAGCTCAACGAGGGAGTGCTTCGCACCATGGCCCTTGCGGGGACTGCTCGTGTTGAGGAGCGAGAGGCTTTTGGAGCAGATGAAAAAGAGATCAGGGAACATGAATTTGTGGCCCAGACTCTGCTCGCCAAACTTTCTGATCTTGGAAAGACGCTTCGGCACCCTCGGGACATCATGGAGCTGGGGCCACTGGTCCACTATCATAGCGCTATCGATGTTGAGCTCAGGAAAAAAGAGTCCATTGACCGACTGATAAGCTTATTGCATCCAACTCCGGCCCTCGGTCCACTTCCTCGAACAGCGGAGACCCTTGGTGATCTGGTTTCATGGCGCCGTCGCCTTGGATGCCCTGGGTGGTTTGGTGCTCCATTTGGACTATTGAAGAATGGGTCTTTTGAGGTCCTGGTCGCGATCCGGATGATTCGCTGGCAAGGACCACAGATAGAGATGCCTTCGGGATGTGGCGTTATTGAGGAGAGCCGCCTCGTTAATGAATGGCGCGAGCTTCGGCTGAAGCGGGAGTCAGTTCGCAGTATTTTTGGTGTTTAATCGAAATTATGTGATGCTGATCTGCCCTGAGTCAGGGTGGGAGAGGGGCAGCTTTGAAATCTTGATGGGAATAAATCTGAGGCTTGCAGGAGATTCGGTTGGGCATCTAGGGTTCTTGTGATGAGCGAAGTTTCGGCTCAAACGCTGGAAGCCTGTCTAAGGCGAGGAGTGAAGGAGTTTGTTGTGTGTGCAGGGGCGCGCAACCTTCCCTTGGTTTTGGCTGTGATTCGTTGTGAGGGAATTAAAGTCTGGAGCCATTTTGAGGAGCGGAGTGCCGCCTTTTTTGCGCTTGGACGTATTCGTGATTCTAAGTCTCCGGTTGCTGTTATTACTACCAGTGGTACTGCGGTGGCCGAGCTGATGCCTGCTGTAATCGAGGCTCACTATCAGCAGCGGCCGCTTATTGTCATTACGGGTGATCGGCCCTCCAGATACCGTGCAAGCGGAGCTCCGCAGGCGATCGAACAAGTGGGGCTCTTTGGTGATTACGTGGAGGGTTGTAGTGACCTGAATGGTGAAAGTGTAGTTCCTCTCGAAGATTGGAGTGGCCTGTATCCCTGGCATCTTAATGTTTGCCTCGAGGAGCATGCTGAGGCGCCGGTTATGTCTTTGCCTGTGGATCAGGCAGCTCGGGCCGTCACTCCGCGTCCTCCCGTTACGGCGCTTGTGAGTTTCCTGGAGCACTCCTTCCGGGGCCTGGTTGTGATGGCAGGAGGCTTAGAGGAAGATGAACGAGAGGAGGCATACCATTTTCTCAAGGCCCTTAGAGCTCCGGTAGTAGCTGATGCAACAAGTGGATTGAGGGAGCTCCTCGGAGGGGTCGTGCTTACCGATGGAGACGGTGTTCTACGCGACTGCCTTCCGGGCAAGGTTCTTCGCCTTGGTGATATCCCGGTTGGTCGTTTTTGGAGAGACCTCGAGGCTCATCCCGAGATTGAGGTGCTTTCAGTAACCAGGACGGGCTTATCTGGCCTGGCACGTGATTCAGAGGTGATCACTGGGAGGGTGCATGACGTGCTCAGGGGAATGGGCTCGCCGCCGGCAGCGGGTGATGTCCTGGACCTGCTCTGCAGATCAAACAAGCGGAGGGGGATTCTGGAGGAATTGCTCGAACGTTATCCGGATAGTGAACCGGGTCTGATGCGGGTGCTTTCCTCTCATGTTGCTACTGGTAATAGCCTTTTTCTTGGAAACAGCCTTCCGATTCGGGAGTGGAACCTTTGTGCGCAGACGGGTGTGCCGGTGGGAGAGGTGCAGGCGAGCCGAGGCGCAAACGGAATTGATGGGCAACTTTCTGCATGGCTTGGGGCTACCATGGGGCATGACGAGGTCTGGGGGGTTTTTGGAGATCTGACCGTTCTTTACGATCTGACGGCGCCGGCTTTTCTTGAGCAGGATAGAGGAAAAGGGAGAGTTCTGGTCGTAATTAACAACGGAGGGGGTCGTATTTTTGATCGTCTCCCTGACTTCAAAGAGCTGACTCAAGGTGAGCGTGAGTGTGTCATCAATAGCCACGATCAGAAATTCGAGTCTTGGGCAGCCATGTGGGATCTTGATTACCAGCTTGTGACAAGGTGCGATCACTTTGACGTGACGGGCCAGGAGAGGCCTATGGTGCTTGAATTGAAGCCGGATGAAAAACAAACCGC
>JAQWTV010000149.1 GCA_029242545.1 Roseibacillus sp. | reverse complement strand
GCCGCTTTCTCCATGGAGATCTGGCCGTCATTGGGAATATCGGTATATCCTTCCAGCTCTTTCCAACTCCTCACCGCAACCTCCGGCGCCCCCTTGGGATATTCCCTCGAAGCAGGAGGCGGAATAGCCTCGCGATCGTAGAGATCCCAATATTTCTGTGGAGCACAAAACGGCAGGTGTGGCTTGCGAAAGCCAACCGCCAGAAAAAACGGCTGAGCTCTCGTTTTTAAAGTGCTCAAGGCCTGTAAGGCTGCGTCACAAACCACTCCATCGATATAAGCCCCATCCGGAACATCCGCCGCTTCCGAGGATGCCCTCTTCAGTCCTCTACCTGCGAGATTCGCTGGAGTGGCATAGCGCAGATTCGCCATTCTGACATTATCATGAAGCGGAGCCTCTGACCAGGAGACTTCATCCTTTGAGGGAGCTCCACCACCATGGAATATCTTTCCAATGGAGCGACAGTGATACCCTTTCTTCCTGAAGAATTGCGGCAAAGTGATCACCTTTGGAAGGGCCCTGCGGAAGTGAGCATTCAGGTCCCATACGCGAATCGTATCGGGCCGGCGCCCAGTCATGAGGGAAAGACGTGAGGGACTACACACCGCCTGCTGGCAATAGGCCTTCCGAAAGACAGTACCGCCACTCGCAAGACGGTCGATATTTGGTGTGCGCGCTACCTTATCTCCGTAACACCCAAGCATAGGGCGCAGATCGTCAACCGCGATAAACAACACATTGGGAGAGCTCTCCGCGCCAAGAGAGAGCGACAGAGCGCAGGCAGCAAACCCGAATCCAACTAGAAGATTTCTCATGCCCTCACCGACTTTCATCAAAAAAGTATTCTCGATAGTTAAGTTTCAGGTCGGCCTTGCGGGGAGTGCCGTCCTTCATGCAAGCCTCGATCTCGGACTTCAACTGAAGAACCTTCTTCCGATCGAGAAGGGGGTCCTTCGTCGATATACGCCATTGCAGCAAACGCTTCTTCAAGCGCCGGGCGGCCTCGGCGTGATCCGAATCCTCCGCGAGATTCTCGAATTCGTGAGGATCGTTTTCCAGATCATAAAGCTCAAACTCAGGAGGATGACGCATTCGCTGATAAGCACCCCGAACTGGCTCGCCTGCTACCGAAATCGCCTCCTCAACTCCTTTGAAAAATCGTTGGAGCGTGAATTCGTAACCCGGGTTAATTTCTCCTGCCATGAGGTTATGAATCAATTTGAATCGGCCATCACGCACACTCCGCTGCGGATAGTAATTATGTGCGGAGTGAAGGTGGAACTCGGCAAAGAGATGCGTACGCCACGCCACATTTTCTCCATTCAACAAGGAAACCATAGAGCGACCGGGAAGCTCACCAGGTGGTGAAACACCCGCCATCTCAAGAAGGGTGGGCATCAGGTCGATGGTGGAGACCAACTCGGAACACCTTTCCCCCTCCTTCCAGTGTTTTCCACCCGACATAATCAGCGGGATACGTAAGCCTCCCTCGAAGGAGGTCCGCTTGCCCCGCAGCATATCTGCTCCGTGGTCCCCGAGATAAACAATCAGGGTATTCTCAAATTTTCCGGACTTACGCAGAACTTCCAGAAGCTCACCAATCTGGGAGTCCAACCGACTCATACAGTTATAGTAGTCGGCAGTCTGCTGACGCAGATCCGGAGTATCCAGCCCGAAGTAGGAGAGCGGCTTCACCTCAGCTCCTGTGAGAGGCTTCTTGGGAACTCCCCCTACAGACTTGAGGAAAGGACGGTGAGCATCAGGATAGTTCACGCTTAGGAAAAAGGGCAGCTCGGACTGCTTGATGAACCTTTCCGCTTCGCGTGCATAGTTCTGGAGTTTGTTCCGGTTGAAGTTCGATGACTCCATCCGCTTGAAATCGAAAGGGAAAGCCGATGCAGGATTGACGTGAAGCTTCCCGATGATAGCGGTGCGATAACCCGCCTCCTTTAGGCTCCGGATGACGTTGGGGGTATTCTCCCGGTAGAGACCGAACTTCCATGTCGCCAGCCCGATTTGTCCATTCTGGTGAGGATACAATCCGGTCAGGAGAGCCGCTCGTGACTGACTGCACCCCGCCTGCGGAACGTAGGCCCTTTCAAACAAGACCCCGTTTGCCGCGAGCTTATCCAAAACTGGGGTTTGCACGAAAGGCTCTCCGTAACACCCCAGCTCTGGACCATTATCTTCTGACACAATCAACAGAATATTGGGACGCCCCGGCAGGAGCGACACCTGCGCAAGGAAGAGAACGACGACAAGGATTCCTCGCAGCAGACGCCGGGAGGCTGCCGATTTATCAGCTATAGTTGATCTCACGAAACAATCGGGATCTAAGAGCGGTTCGGGAGTGAATCCCAGCTCAATGTCCAGAGCCGTCACCCGCACGGGCAAAGACCTCCTGCTAGACTACCAGTCAGACCACCTGCGCTACGGCCCAGAAGGCGGATTGATATTGATTCATATCTGACGGCCATTAGTTTCATTTAGAAACTTTCGCGAACGATGAAAAAAGTCTTTCCCCTACTCCTGGTCCTCTCTCTGGCTCTCAATGCATGGCAATTGGCCAAGCATTCGAGCGCGACCGGAAAAGCATCAGACGATCAGAAATCATCAAGATCCGATAATTCGTTCGAACAAGCATCCCTCTCTGACCGCAGAGCTCCCATCAAGGGGCCCACCAAGAAAAGCCCGGGACTAGCTTCTTACGGCTCTCTCGATGAGGTTCTCGCTATTGGGGATCCTCTCCAGCGCTATGAGGCCCTGCTCGCATTCATCAAAAACCTCGATCCGGATGAAATCGAAGGCTATCTGGGAACCCTTCGATCCGGCAAAGGAAAGATGGACGGCGAAACAAGTTTGCTCCGGCGCCTTCTCTTCGCCAGGTGGACGCAGGAAGATCCGGATGCCGCGTTAGCGAGCCTTTCCTCTGCAGGCGGAAAACAGGCCTATGCGGACGCAGGGACAGTCCTCAGCACTCTCGCTGCCATGGATCCTGCGCGTGCTGCCGCTTGGTTGACTAATCCTGAAAACTCTCTTCTCAGGCAACCTTGGATGGGTGCAATCCTAAGCCGAAGCATCGCTGAGCAATGGGCGCGGCAGGATCCTGATGCTGCTCTGGCATGGGCCTCGACGCTCGATCCAGAGCAACGGTCGGGAGCATACGCTGGAATTATTAACAACATCATGGAAAGTGACCCACAGCAAGCAGCAGCTCTCGCTATGAGCCTTGATGGTTACGATCGACCGAAATTGCTTGGGCAGATCGCAGAATCCTGGGCAGCACAGGACCCCGCAGAAGCGGTGGCATGGGCCAATTCGCTCAGCGCCGGAGATCGCGAGGAATCCCTGCAGGAAGCTCTCGGGAGCTGGGCTGCTTCAGACCCTTCCAAGGCCGCGGCATATGTTGACCAGATGCCTGAGCAGGAGCGATCCGGGGTCGTGGGTGAGGTCGCACGGAACTGGGCCCAGCAGGAACCCGCTGAAGCTGCAGAGTGGCTTGGCAATCAACCCGAGAGCGAAAGTAAGGCCGGCGCAATGGGTCAAGTCATGTGGAACTGGACTACTTCCGACCCGGAGGCCGCCGCCAACTGGCTAGGAGAGCAGCCGGCGGGACCCAGTTATGACAATGGAGTCACCGGACTTGCTAAGGCCGCAACCCATGCCTATGACGATCCTTCCACCGCGGTAAACTGGGCTTCCACGATCGAAAATCAGGACCTCAGGGATCGCATGACCAGCCACACTCTAGGGGCCTGGCGCAGGCAGGACGAACAGGCCGCTCAATCATGGGCCGCTGAAAACCAGATAGAACTCCCTGCAGCGCAACCGCGCGGCAAGTAGGAAGGCCCCTATAATCCGTTACCGGGTGGCGGCAAGCTCTGTTAGGGTAAAGCCCTTAAAGTTGACCCATCCTGCATGACCTTCTGCTCCGTAGGTTTGTAGACCGATAACTCCCGCGGCCACATGCTCAGGCTGAGGATCGGGGTCCGTGTAATCAACGATCGCCTTGCTGTTTAGCCAGACTTGGATGCGAGCGCCCACTGCTCGGATTCTCAGGTGATTCCATTTCAGTGGCTTCCTGATTTCGTCCTTCTCGTCACCCTTGTCGAGCCACTCCTTATAGTGGAGTCCAACATATTCCTCGGCGGCACCACGACCAATGTTCACCTGGTAGCCCCGCTGTCGCCCCTCTCCTGGTCCATGACGGAGATATACCCCACTGTTATATTTGCCGTGCTCGTCAATTTTGAATTCCAGCTCCAGTTCAAAGTCCTTAAATGATCTCTTGGTCATTAGAATCCCACTCTTTCTCGGGTCGCCATCCTGCCCTCCAACAATAACACCATCCTCTACCCGCCATTGGGCCGACCCCACCGAATGCCATCCCTCCAGCGATTTACCATCGAAGAGAACAATCTTCTCGGCTCTAACCGAGAAGGAAGCTAGGGAGAAAAAGGCAGATATAAGAATGAGAATCCGCATGCCCCACTGTCCCAAACTTGGCCCAGCGAGCGAGAATTAATTACGTGGTCGGCCCTTAAAGGGGATTGGCCTCGCTCCTATACGAGTGCTTCTCCCCTCATGCGCTGAAAGCATTAGGCCTATCTGGGGATCCGGCGATCGGTCAACTGAGGCACAAGAGCTGCAGATCAATCTCTGAAACCCAAAAATCCTCACTCCACCAAGTCCATGGGCACAATCTCGATCCCACTCAATTGGGTGGCCCCCTTCTTCGCTTCCAGAGCGACTTGGAGACCGCCCTCACTTACGATACCGTCAAAGACTACGGCAACAGCCGTCAGCCTGCTATCTAAATTGAAATCCGTGCTGACCGTCTGCCCCTGCACCTGAATGTCGAAACGGCGTTCGTCACTCGCAGGGTTGGCAAAGATAAGTCCTACGCGGTAACTCCCAGGCTTCAGGCCCCTCAGCGTTACCGATTCCATCCCCTCAACTCCGGACGCTGCAACCCAGGGCAAGCCTGCATCATCCCTCATCCATATGGAGTGATGATAGTAGCTTCTGGGCTTTGCTGGAACCGTAACGAGATCGAGTTCTGGGGAAGGCCCACCCATACTGGGGAAATCGAGCCAGAGCGTTCCGCTCTCGGTCATGCGATCGGCCGGCGCTCCGAAATTGATCCCGATCCTCTGGATCTTCCCCACCAGTTTTTCCTTCGCGATCCGTCCCCAGGTCGTCCATTGCTCGTGACTTTCGGGCAAGCTGTACATCGCGAGCCCGGTCGGGAGCGGATAACTGCAGGTGCAGCCTTTGTAGAAGTAAGGCAGGCTCAACACTCCGTTGGCCGGAACAATACTGTTGGTGCAACCCGATCGCGGCCCGCTGATGTTGATGGTCCCGCTATCAATACGCTTGTCGTAGAAGGAGGCCGTTCCAGATCGCATGGTGTAGATATGGCCGTAATCAAACCCGCCATCGCACCCGTAACTCTTGGGAAAAGTACGCGCTTCGGTCTCTCCCGTGATTGGATTCTGACGGTGCCCGGCCACTGGAGGATCGGGCTTCATGGCATTCTTCTGGTTGGACGGCCGGTACTGACTCGGTTGCACCGTCTTGAGATCGACCTTGGCTGCGGCCTGTGCCTTCAGGTCCGCTGACTCCTCCGCACTCAGAACACGACCGGTATACACATCCGAAAAGTTTGGAGGCAGGAGACGGTAGTCAAACCAGGGAGCCTTCCTCGTGCGGGTGGAGGCATCGAGCCAGTTCTTGGTGGTCGTAATCATCACTCCATCGATAATCTTGGGCTGCGGGGAGCGCTTGAAGTGTCCCAGGGTATCGTCAAACCAGAGCACTCCAAGCGGGGCCTTTACCAACTCATCGAGGCTGGGCTTGAAGTCGCCATGATAGTTTGTCGTGCCGGGGAGAGCGCCCGCTCGCAACCTGATTTCGAGTTCCCCTCCACGCTGGACGATGAGTTTCCCTCCGTAGGGACGGACCGATTCATAGATGCGCTCCCGCTCGTCGCTTGGCATCTCCTCACGGAGCAGGACAAAATCAGCAAAGTAAGGTGGCATCTCAAATCCCGCCGGGTCATCTTGCCACACCGCAACCCGCGATCCGTAGATTCCCGCTCGGGAGAGGACCTCCCGGAGGGCTCTTACTCGGCGCCCTTCCTCTTCCACAACCAATAATCTGAGCGAGGTTTCGGAAGCGAGATGCACCAGTGTGTCGGCATCAACTGAGCCAAGGAACACTCCATAGCCATGCCGCGGAATCTCACCCAGAAGCTGGCTCGAAAAGTCGGTAGCCTTGGCCGGTGGCGGCGGGGCATCCATATGGCGGCGTTTCGGGCCCAGGACCCCGCTCCCAAACGCGTAGAGTCCTCCCGCGGCAGTGGTGACGAAAAGTTTGCCGTCCGCCACGACCATGGCGTGAACCTTTCCGGGAACCTTTTCATAGCCCTTCGCAAAACGAATTTCCTGATCACCTGCCCTGATGGTGCTCCGGACCTCCGGCTTACCCTCATAGCGCAAGCGGTCCTCGTGACGAACATAGTTAATCCCCATGTCGGCTAGCAAACTCTTGCGCTTTCCTTTCTTCTCCTCGCTCTTTCCTGCCAGAGAAGCGTACCAGCCCCCTGGCACCCGCCCGCCAAGAGGAAGTTTGAAATCATTGAGCTTGCCCGTCTTCAGATCGAAGCGACCCGGATAGGCATTGCTGCTAGGCACGACGAGTTCCTCACCATCGATGAGCAAATACCCCTGTGGGGCGATGCCCCCAATTGCTACCGCGTTGTGTGGCTGACCGCCGTAGAGATGCCCGGTGCTATCATTGACCCAAATCTGCTCTCCTGTTGCCGCTTCCAGGCAAAAAATGAATACGCCTTCAAACGGCCAGACTCCGGCCGCGAAGTAGACGCGATTCTCCTGCACCACAGGGCCGCCTCGAATTGGCCATACCGAGGTGAGCCGCTTGTTCCCAATCAGTTTGCGGGCTGATGGCACTGGCCTGACCTTCCATACCTCTTTGCCCGTAGCGGCCTCCACGCAGTAGAAACATCCATCATCCGACCCGAAAAGAAGTTTATCCTTCCACGCCACCGGAGCAAGCCGTACCGGTCCGTCCGCGAAGGCCTCCCAAAGCAATGCTCCTGAGCTGGTATCGAAGGCCGTCACCTTGTCCTCCCGGTTAGAGGCCACGAAGAGACGGCTTCCTTTCACAATGGGTTCGTAGCCCCCATCGAACTGCAACCGAATATCGTTGAAGGCTGGCAGCGGCCTGGGGAGATCACGGCTCCAAAGAAGACTCAGGTTGTCCGGCAACACCTGCGGACTTTCAGCCGTCCGTTCGACATCATAGCGCCACGTGGGCCAGTCTTCCGCGTGGGCTGACAGCCCCAGCGTAAAGAAGAGTGGGAGCAGGATTCTCATCATCATAAAAGGTTCAGACGAGGGGCGGCTTCCTCGACAGCCAAAGCAGAACGCACAGTGCAGGAAGACACAAGGGAGAACGGCTCCAGTAGCTATATGCTTAAAACTCCACCCACAAAAGAGATCGCCAATCCCTGCCCTGATTTGAGACTCTCTCCCAGCCCCCGAATGAAACGCTTCCCGCTCAACCTCATTTTCTTCCTTTTCTGCTTCACCCTGTCTTCCCAAGCCCGGCAACCCAACGTCCTCTTCCTCGCCGTTGATGACATGAATGACTGGCTCGGGTGCATGGGCACCAGCCCCAGTGCGATCACCCCCAATCTCGACAAGCTGGCGAAGCGGGGCGTGCTTTTTACCAACGCTCATACCGCCGGGGTCTACTGTGCCCCCTCCCGTGCAGCCATATTTTCCGGCCAGTTTGCATCGACTACGGGGTGTTACAGAACCGCAAATTATTTTGTACACCTTCCGGAAATAGATGCTCTTCAGATGTGCTTTTCCAAGGCCGGCTACACGACCCTCGGTGCAGGAAAACTTTTTCATCACCCCGCCGGCGCAATTGACCAGCGCGGCTGGGATACCTTTTTCCTCAGGAACAAATCCCAGCGCGCCAGTGGATGGCCCCTCGACTCGTGGTCCGACGAAACTCCTATGCCTCGCCCCTTCCCTGCCAGCCTCTACAACAGAGGCCAGGAGATCACCGGCGGAATGTTCCTGGAATGGGCTGCCATCCCAAACGAAAAAGAGGAAGAAATGGCTGACACCATACGAATCAAATGGGCTGTCGATCAAATCGAGAAAGAGCATAAGGAACCCTTCTTCCTCGGCGTTGGCATCTACGCTCCCCACTATCCTAACTACTGTCCCCAGAAGTACTACGATCTTTACGATCCAGAGAGCATCGAGCTCCCTCCCCTCAAAGAGGACGACCTTGCCGACCTCCCGGAAAAAATACGAAAGATCAAGACTGCGCGCTCAAGAATTATCGAGAAACTGAATAAGCTGGATGCGTTTGATGATGCCATTCACGGATACCTGGCCTGCATCAGCTATGCGGATGCAATGATGGGCCGCGTCCTCGATGCTCTTGAGACAAGCCCTCACGCTGACAACACTATTATCGTACTCTGGAGCGACCACGGCTATCATCACGGCCAGAAGGGAGACTGGGGAAAACATACCCTCTGGGAGCGCACTTCAAATGTCCCCTTTATCTGGGCCGGTCCGGGCATAGCCCAGGGCGCACGATCCGATGTCACCGTAAGCCTGATCGACATGTTTCCTACTCTGGTTGAGATGTGCAGCCTTCCCGCCCCTCACCAGAAACTGGAAGGGACATCCCTGGCACCTGCTCTCAGAGATCCTGGTAAGGCCAAAGATCGAACCGTCTACCTCCCTCATATGCACCCTGGAGAGTACGCCACGATCAATCGTGATTGGCGCTATATCCGCTATGGAGACGACGGAGAAGAACTCTACGACCTACGTAAGGATCCTCATGAATGGACCAACCTCGCAGATGCCCCTGGACATGCCGACCTGAAAACTACGATGCGCAAGTCCGCTCCTGCTATCTTCGCAGAGCCCGCTGAAAAGCTGAATGCTCGGAGAGACCTCTTTCTAGAAGGTGACTCGTTCCAGTGGAAAAAAGGGGTGAACTCTCCCAAAAAAGAACGAAATAAAACGAAGGAGAGAACGAATCAGCAGGACTCCTCAACGGCTAAAAACATCCTCTTCATCGTCTGTGACGATCTGAACACGCACATCTCCCCGTCAGGCTATGATCCTATTCATACACCCACTCTCAGCTGGCTCGCTACCGAAGGAATAAATTTCACGCGCACCTTCTGCCAGTATCCGGTCTGCGGTCCTTCGCGCGCCTCCTTTCTCAGTGGCCTCTACCCTGAATCAACGGGTGTTTTGAACAATACCGCCGATATCCGGAAGGAGCGCCCCGACACGGTATCCTTGCCGCAATTCTTCAAGGAAAACGGATACTGGACTGCGAGTGTTGGTAAGATCTTTCACTCGTCCCGACACGAACATGGCGAGACTGCATGGCATGAAGTTCTTCGTTTCCAGAATGACGAGCTCGAGGTCGTGCGGAAAGCGCGCCGGGAATTCGAGGAACAGTACGGATCAATCGAGGATCGTCCCAACCGGAAAAGGTGGAGAGAACTGAAGAAGAAGGTTTCGGGAAAACTGGATGCCCAGACCCCTCCCGGACGGGGCCGAAGCGGACTGACCGATGCACAGCACAAGGACGGCAAGAATGCTCGACAAGTCGCTCAGTGGCTGCGAGCCGACACCCCCGGTGAGAAGCCTTTCTTCATTGCCTGCGGAATTCAGAAGCCACACGTCCCCTTCCTTGCCCCGAACAAATACTTCGATCTCTACCCACTAGATGGGATTGTCTATCGACCCGACCAACCCGACCTCTGGGACAGCCTTCCTCAATCAGCGATCTCGAAGCGCTACAGTGCCTTCGGGTTTGAACTGGGAAAGGAGAACAACACCCTGCGCCGAGAATACATGCAGGCCTATCATGCCTGCATCTCCTTTATCGATGCTCAGTTGAAACTGGTCTTTGATGCCTTGAAGCAGAGCGGCCACTGGGAGGACACCATCATCGTTTTCACTTCCGATCACGGCTATCACCTCGGCGATCACTTCCTATGGGGGAAAGTGACTCTCTTTGATATTGGAGCAAAGGTTCCTCTAATTATACGAGCTCCGGGAATTACCACGCGTGGAACGACTTCCGAGGCCATGGTCGAATTGATCGATCTCTACCCTACGCTGGCCGATCTCACCGGACTCAAGCCACCTGAACACCTGCAGGGAACATCCCTTCGTCCGCTTCTCGCACACCCAGAACGGTTGGGACAAAAGAAACACGCTTACAGCGTGGTCTCCCGGGGTAAAAGCCTTGGATACGCACTCCGCAACCAGCGCTGGCGCTATGCGAAGTGGCCTGATGGAGAGGAGCTCTATAATCTCGCCAACGATCCCTCAGAGAAAAAGAACCTCGCTCGGGGGACCCGCCACGAAGATCGGCTGAGAGAATTCCGTAACCTTCTGACCGAAAAGCAGCAGCACGCCAAATCTTCCCGGTAGACCAACCGAAAGCGGAAAACTATTTCTCGCCACCCTCCAGGAAGGAGAGGAGTCGATCCTCGTTTATCGCTCCCATGGCCCCGTGACCCTCGCCTTTCACCTTGTAATGTACTACCGCGCCATTCAGGTAGGAAAACTTCTCCAAATTTCCCTCAACCTCACTGGTTTTGGCCAACTTCTCCCCTTCGTAGCCCATCGCCTTTGCCCAGAGATAGGTCGAATGCTCGGCGTGAACAAAACCCAGCTTTCCTCCCTTCGCAGGAATAGACCGCGAAAGCCCTCCCTCGTAAGGAACCAGATTATCTTCCGTTCCAGAGATATTCATCAACCGCTTCCCTTTCATAGGCACTACTGCTTTGCGATAGGTATTGTTTGGCCCCTTGGCCTTGAACGCTTTTCCGTCGTGCTGGAAAACGTTCAGCGGACTTACTCCGCTCACATAGTTTCTTATGTTCGGCAAACGGCACTCGATCGCGAGTTGATTCACCAGAGCCGCCCCATTCGAGCTTCCGATGATACTGAAATTTTCCCGTTGGACGTTATCGCATTCCGCCACCTTCTTGATGATCTCCTCAATGAACCCCCGATCATCGGCCTTGGATCGCTCAGAAACGATATTCCAGCCTCTCGAATAACCTTCCGGACAGATCACGATATAGTGCCTCGCCATCGCCCTGTGACGCCGCATGAATCCCTTGAAGGCTCCCCGGGCGTTCCCTCCCCCGCCATGGAGGAAAATGACCACAGGACGTTTCCCCTTCCTAACCTCGGGAACGGAAACAACATAAAGCCGCTCAAAAGAACGCTCCTGCTTCCATGACTGTGAAATCTTATATTCCCCTGACTTGAGGTCTTCGGCGTTCAGCACACCGAAGCCTGTCAGGCTGAGGACAGAGAGAGTGAGAATCAAAAACTTCATCCCGGAAACCTGTAGAGGCTAGCCCCTTTCGCGTCTACTGAAGAAAACTCGCGCCCTCTATTTTATCTTTGTCCAGTGAGCTTCGATGGTGACATCGTCGGAGGGCATCAGGAACCTGATTTGCTCAAGATGGGGTTGCGTCAGCGCAATAGGACCATCAGCGGTCCAGTGCAGGACTTCCCGTGCCCGAGGACTCTCAGGATCGGAGACGGTCACCGTAACCAATTGTCCCGCCTGTGGTTGCAGGGGCGCGGCTACCCCCCCCCTGACCGTCAACTTAGGCTTCCTTTTATAGATCGCAGTCATTTGAGCGTCCGCCGCATCCACTGTGAACAGAGGCCTTCGGCTCTCAGGATCACTGAATGTTCCCCCGGAAGCCACCCATTTCACAAAGGGATGCTCACCCTGTTTTTCTGGCGCGGTCACCCGAATGACACTCCCAGGCTCAAAGAACCCATACTTGCTGGTATCACCGAGAAACGGTCGCTTCCCACTAACTACTTCCATGATTACTCCTCCACTCAGCTCCACGCAATAGTTGAAGGGAGTGCCGTAAGTCTGGGAGAGCATCCATGCCATTCGCATACTGAAAGCCTCCTTGTCGTTCCCCGGCGGACGACTGATATGGCCTCTCCCGGGAATCATTGTAAATCTTCCATACCCACCACAATCGAGGTGATTCTGGTAGAGGGGGATCTGCTCCGAGATTCTTGAGACATGATCAAGCGGGCAGTGAAGGACCCACACCGCGGTTTTCAACGTTCGGCACGTCTCCGCTGTAGTCCCTCGCTGGACTTCTTTACAGCCCCAAGCCCCCAGGGGCATCATGGCAGCGATCTGATACCCTTCCCCGTGCTCATCCGCACATCCGATTTTCCAAGTCCCCTGCCCTCCCATGCTGAAGCCCGTGACATAAAGCCGCTTTTCATCGATATTGACCTTGGTCTTCAGATGGTCGATCAACCGCTTGAATTGAGCTGGATTCCACCGCGCTATCGGTTTCACAGGTGCCACGTGCAGGTAGCCAAACTGCCCCACTGCATTGCCACTGTAACCCGCATCAGACCATCTCTCGTTATCGAGGAGCCGCTGTGAGACCATGTTGCGCTTCCCCTGATCTGGGTGGTAACGCCCCTTGCCTCCACCATGGAGATAAAAAACGACAGGATAGGAACGATCCATCTTGTAGTCCTTGGGGACCCACAAAGAATACTGATAAGTATCTTTCGGTACCATCCCGCCCTCGTGGGTGTAATTGTGCTGAACACCCGGGGTGTAGGCGGAAGCTGGAACACCAACTAAGAACAGAATACCTCCAAGGGCATAAAGTGTCGCGATAAGAGAACGAACAATCACGGCCGCAGAAAACTATACTGGGATCCCGATGACAAGGCTCACGATTCCCCAACTACGCCCTTCTACTGTCGACAAAAAATTATCGCGATATTGAATACCTTTCGTGCTCAGGTCCACCCCTCCCTCGTTACTCCTTTCATTTGTCATTACGCTGATGACAACCTCCTTCCTCTATGCCGCCTGGCAGAACGATACCGTTCTCATACAACAAGAGGGCACCTCCACGGTGGTGAAACATCCCGGAGGCAACAAAATCCTCTTTAAGGATACCGATCCCCAATTAGCCATCGAATGGGGTCTCAAGACCGTAACCAACACCGTTATTCTCGGTGGTGAATACGTCGTCTCTGATCGAATCGATATCCCTCGCCCGGGAGTGACCTTGATTGTTGACCAGCGCGCGACCCTCAGACTGAACCCCGAAAGCACGCACACAACGATCGATTTCAAGTCCCGGAATGCAGGTTACTGGCAGATGCTCCCCATGATCTACAACAAGGGCCATGATGACGTCCGCATCCTAATGTTTGGCACTCTGGAGAAATGGAAAATCGAAAATAGAGACAACGGGAAGCAGACCCTTCCCATCATGTTCGATGGACGCAACGAGAAAGGAATCTGTGGATTATCAGGCGGGGTAATGATGGTTACCGGCCACGCCACCGACTCCCTCTGGTTAGTGGACTCCGCAAGGGTTCACGTGCCCGTTATCGCACTGGACACCAATCCCGGAGCCTCCCTTGTTCTAGAAGGATGTGAGGATTGCCATCTCGGACTGATCGCAAGTATTTCCCCAACCAGAGGTGGCAACACAGCGGAGACGATTGACCTCAATTCCCGTAATATTGACATCACTATCGAGCGCCTGGTCGGAGAACGTTCTCAGGAAATTATCGATTGCAACGAGAGTCATGTGATCGTGGAGGACGTTATCTCCATAGGCTCTCCCCGCAAGATGTTCGGCCGGGGTCCGGTCTCCGGCCCACGTTATACCGATCGCCGATCATTCGGATCACGCTCACTGGATGTCCGTAACGCAACGGTCCTCGAGAATGCCGTGGGCTCCCGGCTGATCCACGAAGTCCCCCAGCTTCCTGATGCCCTGCCGGCATTCACAGTTCAAACCACTGTCGAAGTTACTCTTACCAACAACCAGAAGAAGCTTTACAACCGAAAAGCAGCCTTCGACCTGCGCGATCAAACCAACCGCCAGTGAGCAGCCCCCGTCTCTCCCGACTCACGTCTCGACTCCAAATTCTTCACACTCTCTTTTCCGCTCCCGTCGAATCTCCAAAACTTAATTCTGTGAGGCCAACTTCCTCCAGCATCCGCACAAAGAGATTGTTCAGGGGCACATCTCCTACGTCCAAGTGGCGACCGGTGTGAAATTTTCCTCCCGCATTCCCTGCGACTACGATTGGAAGATCGTCGTGAGTATGCCAGTGCCCATCCGAGAGACCACTTCCCCACACTACCATCGAGTTGTGCAGGAGTGAGTTCCCATCGACATCCTTTGCTTCCTTCATGCGATCGAGGAAGTAGGCTAACTCCTCGCTGTAAAAGCGATCGATCTGGCTTACCAGCTCCATCTTTCCAGCGTCTTTACCATGATGAGAAAGGTCATGGTGACCACCGCTCACACCAATGTCACGGAAGCTTCGATTGCTCCCGTCGTGTCCGAGGAGAAAACTTACCACTCGAGTAGAATCGCTCTGGAAAGCGAGGAGCATCATGTCGAAGAGGATTCGGATATGCTCCCGGTAATCCCGGGGAGTTCCATCCGGCGCGGGCCGACCCGGATCAGCAGGAGGACCCAATCGTTCCACCCGCTCGATGCGCTGTTCAACCTCGCGCACTCCGGTGAGATACTCGTCGAGCTTCTCACGATCCTTGTGCCCAAGACGCTGCCCCATCCTCCGGGCTGAGTCCTGCACAAAATCGAGTATCGATTTCTGCTCCGCGTGTCTTCGGGCTGCATTGGCAACACGCTCTTTGGGACTCCCTATCCCATAAATACGCTCGAAGACCGCGCGTGGATTTGATTCCGGAGTAGCGGGTAGATGCTCGGATCGCCAGGAGATATTATACTGGTAGGCGCAGGAATACCCCGCGTCACAGGCGCCGGTATTACGCACTCTTTCGCAGGTTAATTCCAGAGAGGGCATCCGGGTCTCGGCCGAGAGAAAGCGAGCCGCAAGCTGGTCGGCGGAAGTTCCAACCCTCAAGTTGGCCCCCGAGGTTCGCAGGGGGCGCGCCCCGGTTAAGAAGGTCGCATTCGCTCGCGCATGGTCTCCGGCCCCATCCTTTCCCGGATTTCCCTCCACCTGCGCAAATCCCTTCACAATCTGCAAATCGTTCCGGAAGTTTTCCAGAGGAGCCATGCTCTCATTAAACTTGAATTCTGCCCCGAATCCCTCCGGCCGCCACTTGTCCATAATCACCCCATTGGGGACATAAAGATAGGCTGTGCGAAGCGGAGCTCCGGTTGCGGTAAGGCCCCGTGAACCCGCCTTAGGCAGGGTAGCTGCACCGGCCAAGGAGGTCATTCCGGGGAGGGTAATACAGGCACCCAGACCGCGCAAAAAAGTCCGGCGGCCGATCTGTTCGCGGGGAAAACTCATCGTGAAAACAAAGCTCGGTGATCATCCGCCCTCTGGGATCAACAATCAAGGGGATTTCCCCGCCCAAAGGAGTGATCTTCTCCTCATAATTTCACACTCTGGGCTCCACATGAAATCGGGTGTCTCAAACTGCGGTGCACCTGAAACCGTTTGGGACCTTGACACAAGGTTTTGTCTCGAAGTTGGCCCTTCGATTTTGTCCCCATCCGCCCCCCTCAATCGGCCCGTTTCATTTGAAACGGTACACTCTCCACCACCCCATAGACAAAATTGCGCAGTCCGCCCCCCGCTGCCTCAGCCTGCTTAATGATCCCGTCCACGGCTGGTGCATCGTAGTATTCAACTCCCCGACCCACCGCATAGGTAAGCAGCTTTTCGGTAAGGCACCGGTAAAAGTCTGTCTTTCGTGGCCCTGACAGCACTTCTCGAAGGCCTCCCACACCTACAAATTTCTCTCCCGTCACAAGTGCCCCAGAGCTCTCGAACTGATCTCCCTCTCGCCATTGTCCTAGGGCATTGTAACGCTCAAGAGCCAGACCGATCGGGTCCAATCTTGCGTGACATGAATGGCAGAGAGGCTCGGAACGGTGATGCTCCATCAACTCCTCTACGGTAGCATCCTCACCCAGTTTCTCCTTAGCATTTTCAAGAGCGGGAATGTTGGGTGGCGGTGGGGGTGGTGGAACGCCAAGGAGGTTGTCCAGCACATAGAGCCCCCGCTTGACCGGAGAGGTGCGGTCCGGGTTAGACGTGGTGAGCAGAAAACTTCCCTGGGTCAGCAGTCCTCCCTGCCGCGAATGACCCTCCAAGCTCACCTTGCGAAACTCCTTCCCCTCGAATCCTGCTACCCCGTAAAATGTGGCGAGCCGATCGTTAAGAAATGCATAATCTGCGGTAATCAACTCTACCGCGGGGCGGTTCTCCCTCAGGATGTGCGCAAAGAAGAGCTGGGTCTCCCGCATCATGTCCTGCCGTGTGTAAAGATTGAAGATCTGGCGGGCCCGGTTTCCATCCTTGATACCGAGGATGAGTGGCGTGTCGAAGACCCTTCCATCCAGCTCTCGGATCTGAAGCCACTGCCCGACAAAATTCCGGAAGAAACGCTCCGCTTTCGGATCGCCCAACATTCGGTCTACATTGGCCCGCAGATTCGCTCGCAGTTTCCCAGCACCTGCCTCGTCGAGAAGAGCTTGGTCCGGCCCCGAACTCCACAGAAAATACGAAAGCCGCGTGGCCAGGGCATACTCGTCGAGCGGAATGGCCCGACCCTCTCCCTTCCTATTTTCCTTTCCCGGCGACTCCCCCCGAAGCAAGAAGTCGGGCGAACTCAATACAGCCGTGAGCGCGAAACGAATTCCCGCCACGAACTGCCCTTCGGCATCCCATTTCACCTTCGCCAACGCAATGAGCCTGGCGAGGGTTTCCTCTTCGACAGGCTGTCGGTAAGCCCGCGTGGCAAGTCGGCGGAGAATCTTGCGCGCATATCGCTCCCATTCCGCAACTTCCTCCGGTGGCGGACCCTCGTTGATGATACGCCGGGCGCTCTCGGGGTAACTGTCCCAGGCTATTGAGCCAGCCGGGCCGGTCATCTCGACACTGAGAACCTTCACCGCAAGAGGCACCTCCGCGCGGATCGCGCCCTTGCCGGGCACGATCTCAAAATCCAGGCGCCGAGCGCCCTTCTGCAAAACCGGACGCAATTCCAGCTCAAAACTCTTCGTCTTGCTACTCTCGAAGCTGATGGCTCGGGAGGCCAGCTCCCGGTCATCAACAAGAACCCTCCAGCTGGCATTTGCGTCCTTGCCGCCACTCTGCGCCACCACCTGATAACTGATCACCAGGCGGTGACTTCCGGTGGCCTTTGCATCCCAGACTGTCCCAGCTCGATGAGCGCTTCCCACCCGCATGAAGCGCGCTGAGCGGGAACCATTCTTGTCATTACGCATCCGGCCGGGGTCGATCTTTACGGCCTGAGGCCGACCGGCCTCGAGAGGAATCGCCTGCGCCATGATACGCTCGGCCACTGCGAGATACTTCTCCATTAGAAGAGGAGATATCGATAACACGTCGCCTATGGTGTCGAAGCCGTAGCCAGTGTCATCAGGTGGAAACGCATCATTCACATTAAACTTAACACCCAGAACATCCTCGATTGAGTGGCCATATTCAACACGGTTGAGACGGCGCAACGTAACCCTCCCTGGATCTGGATTAGCTGGATCCAGTCCGAAGACCTTGCGCTCGATCCAGTCAATCATACCCGCACGCTCATCCGCGGTCGGCTGATCTTTCTTAGCTGGCGGCATGAGGCCTGAACGCAGATTTTTCCAGACCTGTAACCAGAGTTCCTGATTGTCCATCTTGTGAGCTCCCTTAACAGGATCATCGAGAGAAATCTCACCCTTCGAAGCCCCTTCACCGTGACAGTCATAGCAATACTGTTCGAGGAGAGGTTTGATACCGGTCTCAAACTCCTCGACTGCGGAGCCGCCTCCTCCCTCTGCCATGATTGACCCGGCAGAGCAGACCATCACCAGAAGGAAAGGGAGGGAAGATTCAAGCCAGACGCCTTTAGTTCTGAGAATCACGGTTGGTTCTATTCTTAGCATTCTCTACTTCCCGAAAAAAAAGGCATGGAATACACGCGCCGACAATTCGACTCCAACGGCCGAAGGGTGACTTCCATCCTTCGCGAAAAGGCGTTTTCCGCTGCCCTTGGTCATTTCCTTTGCCCACGCCTCTCCGACCGGAACAACCAGAGCCTGCCCTGCGGCTACAGCGGCCTCCTGATAACCTGTGATCAGCCGTTCTTGCATCTTTTCAAAGCTGTCGTCGGGATAACTCTCTTTGTTCCCCCGATCCCCGTCACGACGACCCCATGTCTGAAAAAAAACAGGGAGAGCACCAGCCTTCCTGATTTCTGAAGCAAGAATCCGCACATATGGAATCATCTGCTTTGTCCGCTGCGCTATACTGAAAGAGGGCCGCTGGCTCTGCTCCTGCAACACCACCACATCCCATTCTCCTTCCCGGATCCGGACCAGGGTCTCTTTAGAGCTTGCATGTTTCTCCAGAGTCCATCCCCCCCGGGTGACTCCCTCCACAACGACTTGACGACCTCTCTCCTTCGTGATCCTTGCAAGGACCTTGGGCACCTTGAAGCTATAACTATTTCCCACGAACAGGATCCGCGGCTCATTTGCCTTGCTCAGAAGATCCCGCAGCGCGTTTTTCTCGTCCTTTGAGAACCCCACTCCCGAGACCGCAACAATGAAGACAGCTACTATTATTTTTATCATTTGAGCTCCTCCACACCTTACTCACTTCCCTCATGCCCAATGCAGAAAAGGTGTTTCTCCCCCCTGATGAACAGTTCGCGGCCTGCCGGGGCAGGAGTCGCATCGACTCCCTCCCCAAGTGCATTAACACCAACGACTTCAAACTTTTTACTGTCTTTCAGAACAACCGTGGTTCCACTGCGACCGGTGACATAGACATGGCCACCAGCCGCAATCGGAGATGCGTAGGTCCGGGAAATTTCCGGAACTCGCTCGATAAGATAGTGCGCTTCACCGCTGACGGCATCAAGGCAGGTCAGCATCCCTGATTTTCCGCTGTGGTAGTAAAGCCGCGATCCTGAAATCAATGGAGAAGCAATATCCGGAGTATGACGGTCCCGATCCCACTCTACGCTCTTCGTACCCTTAAGGTTACCCCGCCCTTCAAGATTGAAGGCTCCGATGAACGATCCACGGAAGCCACTCCCAACAATTGCGAGGCCTTTGGTAGCGACCGCAGAGGCCACCGGCCGCTGGGTCTGCCCTTCGCACCGCCAGAGTTCTTTACCAGTTTCCAAGTCATACCCTCTCGCACAGGTCTGCCCGTTCATGATCACCTGCTTGCCACCATCATGATTAGCAACCAGAGGAGTCGCCCAACAGGTGGGCTCCTCTTTGCGAAGTGCCTGCCAGAGGGTCTTCCCACTACGCCGGTCCAAAGCATAAAGCGAGGACGGCCCATCGTGATCCCAGGGCACGAGAAGCCTGTCACCATGAATAGTGGGCGAACTACCTTCTCCAAACTCGTTGCGAGTGGTCATCCTCCCAAAGTCATTCCGTTTCCAGATTAGACTTCCATCCATACGAAAACAGAACAGCCCCCGGGACCCAAAATGAGCATAAACAAATTCACCATCCGTACACGGGGAGGCAGAAGCAAATCCGTTCGTGGAGTGGGTCCCTTCATGCGGCACTGCCTCGACTGCAGTTCGTTCCCACCTGAGCTTTCCTGTTCCGCGATCAAAACAAAACAGCTTGAAAGCCAGTTTTGATAACCTTCTTCCATCAAATCCCGACTTCCCCGTAGTCGAAACAGCCGACACCACGAAGACACGCTCTCCCCACACTACCGGTGATCCTGACCCCCTGCCCGGAACCGGAACTTTCCATCTAACGTTCTTGCCGGCTCCCCAGGCCGTAGGAGGTTGAGCTTCTGACGAAGAACCGTTTCCGGTTGGTCCTCGCCAATGCCCCCAGTTTCCAGCAGAGAGGACCTCCTGCTGAACTAACAAGACCGCGAAAAAGAAAAGGCTACGTGAAAACATGGGTTACTGAATCTCGGAGATTGTCCCCCTGTTTTGACGCGAGTGCAAACCTGTTTGAAAAACTAGAAGCTGTAATCCATTCCAAGCCAGAAGGACCGCGGCTGACCGATAGAGCGCAATCCTGTGCTGCTCAGTCCGGTGGTGACCTCTTGATCAAACAGATTCTCAATCCGAGCATGGATCGTCACATTATCGGCAGCTTCGAATTCTCCCCCAAGGCGGGTCGTCCACCACGAACCGAGTCGACGCTCTCCCATGGGATCATCGAACTGACTACTACTGGTTTCCATTTCAGCAAAAATTCTCAATTTATCGAGAGGTCTGCCCCTTATTGTAGCGGTAATGACATGCTCCGGACTTTGCGGGAAAGGCTGTCCCTCAAGTCCATTTTGCTCAGCCGCATTTGTGAATCTTGAGCGTGAAAAAAGATATTTCAGGGCACCACTCCACCGAGAAGAAAACTTCCATCGCATGGAAGCTGAAAGACCCCGGACCCGGGCATGATCAACATTTTGGCGCTGCGCCACGGATCCTCCCGGGGGAACAAAGCCGGCAACCAAAGTGGCCTCAGATGGATCGGTGATCGGAACATTAGCAATGACATCATCAATCCAGTGCTGAAACAGGCTCAGATCACAAGACACTCCAGGCAAGGGCCTCCATGCCACGCCCAAGTCAATGGTGTCAAAGCGCTCTCGAAGGAGACTAGGATTCGCCTCCGTAATATCATTACGAACGCGAAAAGGGCGGTAGAGCTCGTTGATAGTAGGGAGCCTGAAGGATGTAGCAAGGGAGGCTCTAAGCTCGAGAAGATCGGAGAGTCGGTATCGCAGCGCACCACTGAGACTTGGCTCGAAGTCTTCCCGGTCCCTGTAGACGGAATCACGAAGCAGAGCGCCCGTCGCTGGTCTTTCCTCAATTCTTACTCCATCTGTGAACGACCAGTAATCGATCCGGGCGCTACCCTCCAAGGAAAGCCCTGATATCCCCTCATAAAGTCCCCGGATGAAGAATCCACCAAGCAACTGTTCGCCCCCAGCCTTGCGGAGGCGTAAAAATGCCCCATCAACAAAACCAGCCTGCTCATTTGTCTCACCCCTGAGACGTCTCAGATCTGCACCCAGAACAACTTCCATATCCTCCCCTGGACTCAGAGCTGCGGTAAAGCCACCTCCGATTCCTTCACCTGGCACATCAAACTGATCGAGGGCAGGCACTTCCGAACTACGGTCCGTGGCAACCTTCGCAAAGACCGCCTCGAACGATCGTTGCTGGTAATATGCCAGGCCCTGCAAGGTCAGCGAGGGAGTGCTTCTCGTCACCCGGACGGAAAAATCTAGGGCCTCAGTCGCATTCCTCGAAATGGCAGAACCATTCCCTCTGCGTTCCTCATGAAAGGACAGCGATGGCTCTATGGTCAGATCATCATCCGGACGCCATATAAGGCGAAAATCGGCGCTTCGTGTTGTTAGTCCCAATCGACGATCTATCACTCCGCGCTGCTCTTCCTCTAATCCATAAAATCCGTCCGACATAAGGGTATGCACAGAAGTTTGAACCGCGAGGGCTGCGTCATCGCTCTCCCTGTTACTCATCAGGGTCAATCCACGCGTCCCATGACTTCCCCCTATACTTCGCATTCTGGTAAGATGCCCCGAGGGAACACGCCCGGTGAGATGAAGCACTCCCGCAGGGCTCTGGTTTCCCCAGACCGCGCCTTGGGCGGCCGGGATAATACGAACAGAGCTCAAGAATCCTGGAGCGTAGCGGGCCCAGGAAACCCACCCACCGAACGGATCATTCTGAGGAATTCCGTCCCTCAGCACCAGGGTTCGTGCTGCGGCACTAGCCCCCACCCCTCGAAGGCTGACCCCCGCAGAGGTTGGGTTTCCAAAGAGTGCCGATTGTCTCCGATACAGTGAAAATTCGGGATTACCCGACAACACTTGGTCAATCGTCTGAGGAAGCTCCAACGCGATATCCCTTGCGGACCATGACGCCGTGGACACATCTCCACCGAGGTAGCGCTCGGCAGTCACCATCGTCTCGGGGAGAAGCTGAATCTCCGGGAGAGATACCGCCCTACCACTTCCGATGAGGAAGATCGCCAGGGCCATGAATCCCCAATTCAAACCTGAAATCCTGCTTTTCGATGAAAAAATGCGAGGCAGCCCAAGAATATCAAGACCCCCATCTGCCGAAAGGGCCCCTTTCCTCCTTCGGAGACGAGCTTCCAGTGACTTAGTTACACCCCTGAATTTCAAAGTTCCCAGGACCATGACTTCGGCAACCTAGGCTAAACCTCACGAAAAGCGAAGTCCGGGAATGAACGCGAGGGTTGATCCAGTTCTTAAATGACGCGAAATAAATTCTCCTCCTGCCCACATTGACCCTAGAATCCTGTGCCGTGAAAACCCATCTCTCTCTATTCGGCGCAGCGACTCTTGTCGTTATCTGTCCGTCTAAGAGCATTTCGACTCCCAGTCCTCAGGACTGGCCCGTCTATCTTGGCGGAAAGGAGCGCAACCTGTTCTCTCCTCTCACGCAAATTAATCGAGAAAACGTTAATGCTCTGGAGGTTGCGTGGCAGTACGACACTGGTCACAAATCAGAATATCAGGCCAATAACCTGATCATCGGGGAGATTCTCTATACACCCACGGCAACGCGCGAGATCGTGGCTCTCAACGCAGCTACAGGAAAGACCCTCTGGAAATGGGATCC
>JAQWTV010000142.1 GCA_029242545.1 Roseibacillus sp. | reverse complement strand
TGATCCGAATCGCACTCCTCCTCGCCTTCAGCGGCGTGGCCTTGAGCCAAGTATATACCCCCCCTGCTCCGGAAACCAATCCGAACCGGACCCCGACCGATACCAGCACTACAGTCAATCGGCAGCAACCCGATACCCAGTCCCCCTTTGGTGAGGAGATTCCGCTTCTGAATCCCGGAGACGAGACCATCACGGTTGCAGGAATTACAATTCCGCTTGGAGACAACCGGATCATGCGGTCCCGTTTTGAAAAGTATCTGAGTCAGCCGGAGGAGAATTCCGAGGACGCTCAAACCTACCGGGGCAACATCGATCGAATCCTTGGCGACCTCTCACCCTATCGGAAAGGAGGCCCGGACATCAAAACTGCCTACCAGACTCTTCCTGCGGCGTCAGCTTTCCCGGCAGATGCTCGTATCTGTATGACCCTCGCAGAGGCTGTCTACGTGGCCATGCTGGCAAAACGCGATAATCGCAGCCTGCAGAAGCTGAACATGGCCCTCGAGGAGGAAAAGCAGAAGCGAATCCGCGATGGTGACTGGAAAACCCGCCACGATCGTGACCAGAAGACTGGAGAGGTCAAATCTACGAACGGAGATGGAGGCAAAGGGAAAAACAAGCAGACTACCGAGGCTACCTCCACGGGCCGGGGAGCCCAGTCCCTCGAATACGCCGAGATTCTCCGCCGGATCGGGGAGGTCGAGGCCATGAAGAAAAAGAATCTCGCCCAGTCAGAGGTGCAGGAACTCCGCTCCAAGATTCAGTATCAGGCAAACATGGCGCTCTGGACCATGCAGCGCCGCTATCAACATGTCCTGATGGCCTCGCGATTCTATAACCAGATCTGGAAGGATGGGGACTCTGCGCTCCACATTGATAAGAACTCCGATGTCTCTAAAATGTTCAGTGAGAG
The DNA here is from genome assembly GCA_029242545.1 of Roseibacillus sp. GTDB lineage: Bacteria > Verrucomicrobiota > Verrucomicrobiia > Verrucomicrobiales > Akkermansiaceae > Roseibacillus_B. Next base: position 69,374 of record JAQWTV010000142.1, on the reverse strand, counting down.
TCTCGGAGTAAACCCAACCGTCTCCACCCTCGACTCCATTGCCAATGAGGCGATTCAGGAGGTCAACAAGGCCGTGGAGGCCGTCAACTTTCTTCTCGAGCGCGACGAACTTCATACCGCTCAGAAGCGCCTTCTCGAGGCCTTCTTCATCGGAGAGTATCTCGCCCCGGTGGCCACTCTCGAACTGGAGAAGAAACGCCGGATCCAGCTCTACGTGAGGAGCCTCTTTGAACTGTATGACGCCATGCAGGCCAAGAATTACACCCAGGCTAAAGAGCTGGTCGCGTCTCTCAAGGAGACCGCCAAGGATTTTCCCTCGGCCAAGGCCGAGAGTGCCATCACTGGCTATACCTTTGCCAGCAACATGGCCATTCAGGGAGCTAAGGCGGCCCTTCTGGAGGGGGACAAGGACAAGGTAAAGGAAGAGATCCAGACTGCCGCTGAGATCTGGCCTACCAATCCCAAGCTCGAGGAGTTCAGCGATCTCCTCGACAAGAGTGGCGCTCTCGTGGTTGCCCGGAACGACTTCGAGCGCCTCCTCCGAGAACAGAATTTCCGGGAGATTTTTAAGCGTCAGTATGAATTTGGTGCCGCGGTAAAAGGCAATGCAACGAACGAAGACGCTTTCAAGACCGTGATTGAGAATATTATCGATATTGAGAAGGCTATCGGCATGGCCCGCGAGGCAGACAAGCGAGGCAACAGTTTCGCAGCCTATGAGGCTCTTGCAGAGAAACGCTCGCAGCAGGAATACTCCAAGGACCCTAAACTCGGCGAAGAAATCGAAACCATCATCCCAAAGGTCTCCTCCTTTGTGGACGCCTTGCAACGAGCCAAAAACTTCGAGGACTCGCGGCGCGACCAGACTGGCTCCGCCATGGCATGGTATCTCAAGGCCCTGAAGATCTACCCGGCCAGCGAAATGGCGGAAGAAGGATTCCAACGCCTTCTCGACAAAGTCCTGCCCGATAACGACCTCCTTCCTCCATCTGCCCGGTCTGAAGCCGTCAATTGATTCCGACCCGACCTGGATTGTGACAGCTACCATCAGGCCAATCCTCATTGATATCCTATCGGCCTCTGTGACCCTGCCGGGATCCATGACTATATCCGTATGCAGCGGAGTATCCTTCGCGAAGTCGCCTCCTGAAGAATCTGGCAAGGAACAGCTCTACCGCCCTGTCAATGGAACGTGGTCCAATTGGACCCCCGATAGCCAACACGCGGAGGAGCACCTCCGGGCCCACAGCGAGGAAAATAGTTTATACGGCGGAGTCGTTGAATACAAATAGCCATCTACGGAGCCTGCGATTTTGCTCTGCCGGGCTTGCATTCGCCGGTGTGCTTATGGGCTCGGCATGTGAGCATGCCCGGACTTACGAAAACCGGCCTCATCTCGATCCGAACTGGATCAAATCCTCCTACCAACTTCCCCTCGAGGAAAATCTTCGCCTCAAACGTGAAGCCTTGTCCGCAGCCGCTGAGGGAAACCGCGAGATCTGCGGCGCTATTCTTCAGCATGCAAATAATAACGAAACCCTTGAGCTGTTCTTCGCTGAAAACGCAAGTATTCGGTCCCACTCCTTCGAGTTGTCATTCCGCAGCATCCGGCGTATTCGAAAAGTTGCCAAACACCGGGAGTCCTCGATTCTCGGCTCTTTCCACTCTCATCCCACCAGTGACGCTACGCCTGGTCGTAATGATATTAACTCCGCTGGGGTCCTTAGTCTCCTGATGATCCACTCCGTGAAAACCGGGCAGACTCGCCTTTGGCAGGTGGTCCTTCGTGACGGAATAAAAAAGGCCCGCGAGATCCAGCTACAGGTTATCGGGCATCGCCTACGAGGCCCCTCTCCCCTGGCGCCCTCCGCGGGAAGATCGCTCCCGCAGGGCAAAGCCCTGCATGACCTGAGAACGCACTGATGCCAGGCGGATTGCTGCGCTCGAAGAGCCACCGGAGAAAATCTGGAGACCAGCCGACCGGGATTGCCCCGCACCGGGTGCCCCCTACGCCAGAATGTCCCTGGCCACCACTCCGTGAACATCGGTGAGGCGGAAATCGCGGCCGGCGTGGCGGTAGGTCAACTTCTCGTGATCAAGACCAAGCAGGTGAAGGATGGTGGCATGCCAGTCATGAATATGCATTTTGCCCGCCACTGCTTCATATCCGTATGCGTCGGTCGCTCCATATTGGAATCCGCCCTTCACTCCTCCCCCAGCCATCCAAGTCGTGTAACCCTTGTTATTGTGGTCACGCCCGTCACCTCCCTGTCCGTGGGGCGTGCGTCCGAATTCCCCCGCCCAGATTACCAAGGTATCCTTGAGCAGGTCGCGACGCTTGAGGTCCGCGAGAAGCCCTGCAATGGGCTTGTCGATTTCGTTGCAACGCGCCGGGAGATCTTCGCTGAGATTACGGTGATGATCCCAGTTGCCGTGGGATAATTCCACGAACCGCACCCCGGCCTCCACGAAGCGGCGCGCCAGGAGACATTGGCGACCGAACCGCTCGGTGGCGCTCCCGTCGATTCCGTAGAGAGAAAGAGTCTGCTTGGATTCGTTCGAAAGATCCATGAGCCCGGGCACTTCGTCCTGCATGCGGAAGGCCAGCTCGAAGGATTCAATCACTCCCTCCACCGCAGGTTGGTGAACATCCCTTCCCAGCTTGGCACGGTTGAGTTTCTGCACATAGTCGAGTTGCAGGCGCTGCAGATCTGTTTCCAGGCTGGGGTTCTTGATATTGGGAACGCTTTCCTGCCGTTCACTGCCCCGCCCCCGGCGCGCGACATTCCGACGACCCCCCGCCGTTCCAAAACGCGCGGCCTGATAGATCGCGGGGAGAAAGGCACTTCCGAAATGCTGGGCCGAACCATTCCCGGGATTGAGTGCAATAAATCCGGGCAAATTGGCATTCTCGCTACCGAGTCCGTAAAGGGCCCAAGCTCCCAGCGACGGCCGCACAAACTGATGATTGCCCGTATGCATCTGCACCTGCGCCTGCGGATGGTTCGGCAGATCGGTGTGCATGCCGCTGAGCAGGCAGAGTTCATCCGCATGGGCGGAAATCCCGGGCATCAGTTCCGAGATCCACAGGCCGCTCTCTCCATGTTGCGAAAAATCCCAGGGAGAACCAAGCAGGCGTCCTCCACGCAGGCGCCCGAACTTTCCTTCCTTCCCGTCATCCTTCGTCAATTGCGGCTTGTAGTCGAAGGTGTCCACATGCGAGGGCGCTCCCCGCATGGAGAGAAAAATCACCCGCTTGGCCCGTGCTGCAAAGTGCGGCTCCCTCGCCGCAAGCGGACCGGGCGCTCCCGCGCTGGTCTTTTTCTCTGCCCGGGCCTGCTGATCAGCGAGGGCCGCAAAGGCGAGGTAACCGAACCCACTCGAGATGGACTTCAGTGCGGTGCGCCGGGAAAAGAGATCTGGATTGGATATCATGATTCGCCTGGGACGGATTCAATTGAGGTAGCGGAACTCGGCGGAGACCAGTAGCGCCTGGCAGAAGGAGCGGAGGGCCTTGTAACCGGCCCTTTTGCGCTCCTCGCCTTTCTTGACCGCTGCCGCGGTGAAACTCCAGAGAAAGCCCTTTGCCTGCTCCACTTCTAGGGTGCTCGCCTTGCGTCCGTAGGCCAGCTTGAAGGCAAGCCTGATCCGCTCTTCAGTCTCTTCAGTCTCCTCGGTCTCCTTGAGCAGACGCTGAGCCATGACATCACTACGCCGGAGCACAAACCCGTTGTTCATCAGGTAGAGAGCCTGGCCGGGAACATTGGTCGATTCACGCTCCCCGGTCACCAGGTTCGGATCAGCCGCATCAAAAAGGGCAAGAGACTCGGGCAAGCCGTCCCGCACGAAAGGCAGGTAGACCGACCGGTAGGTGACCTGCCGGTTGAGCAACTCGGGAGAGAGGCGCTGTCCCACAACGGTATCTCCCGCAGTCGCCACCGCTGATCCCCGGGGACGCTCGAGGTTCATCTCTCCGCTCGCACACAACATGGCATCGCGCAGGACTTCTGCATCGAGGCGGCGGGGCGTGAAGCGCCACAGCAGGGCATTGCCCGGATCCTTCAGGTAGGCCTCCTTGTTGAACTCCGAGCTCAGCTGGTAGGCCCGCGTGTTGACCAGCTCGCGAATCATCGCTTTCACCGACCAGCCCTCCTCCACGAAGCGCACTGCCAGGTAATCCAGCAATTCCGGGTGCGAGGGCGCCTGCCCCGTCGCACCGAAGTTACTCGTGGAAGTCACCAGGCCCTGTCCGAAAAGCTTCTGCCAGATCCTGTTCACCATCACCCGGGCCGGGAGGGGATTCTCCGCCGAGGTGAGCCAGTGCGCCAGCTCGAGGCGTCCACTGCCATTCGCGGGAAGGGCTTCCGGCGTTCCTTCATGCGCCAGCACCTGGAGAAACCCCCTTGGGACTTCCTGGGCCGGCTTGTCCAGTTCTCCCCGCACCAGAACGACGGGCTCCACCGGACGAGGGTGGTCCTGCACCCCCATCCCGAGGGTCTTGCCTACGCCCTCGGAATCGACTCCGTTGAGGCGGGCCCGGAACCCCGTCACGACTCGGCGCAAACGCAGGATCTGCTGCTGGATATTGTTATTCACTCCGTCCCGGCGACTTTCCCGGGCTGTGCGCTGCAGGTCTTCCAGTTGCTCCTCCGCACCCTCCAGCCGCTCCTTCATGAACGCCATCTCCCGTGCCGACATTGAGCGCAGGGGGTCCTCGTCGGCAACAGGAAGATCGAGCAGTTTCGTCCCCCGGCGACTGACCGCCAGGTTGACGGTCCCGAAATAGGTCCGCGTGCTCTGGAAAATCCCGGACAGGGCATAGTAGTCCGTCGTCGGGATGGGATCCGACTTGTGGTCATGACAACGGGCACAGGAAACCGTCAGCCCCAGGATGGCCTGGGTCATAACGTCGATCTGTTCGTCGGCGAGATCGAGGGCGAACTGTCGAGGGTTGCGCTCGTTCAATCCTTTCGGCCCCAGCGCCAGGAAACCGGTGGCGATCAGGTTTTCCTGCCAGTCCTCATCGCTCTCGATCGCAAGCAGGTCCCCCGCGACCTGCTCTCTCACAAATTGATCGTAAGGCTTATCCTCATTGAACGAATCGATGACGTAGTCACGATAGCGCCAGGCATGCGGGTAGGTCATGTTGATCTCCTTGCCGCTGGATTCCGCGTAGCGCGCCACGTCCAACCAGTGCCGGCCCCAACGTTCACCAAACTGTGGCCGGGCCAGCAGTTCGTCCACCTTGGCCCGGTAGGCCGCGACGGGATCCTTGCGCCAGGCCACTCCGTAGGCAGCAAACTCTTTCGGGGTCGGGGGCAGTCCAATCAGGTCAATATAAAGCCGGCGCAGGAGAGCATCGGCCTCCGCATCCCTGGCCGGGACGAGTCCTTCTTCCTCCAAGACCGCCAGCAGGAAGCGGTCCACCTCCGACTGCGGCCAGTCAGCCGCCTTGACCGCGGGCAAGATCGTCTTCTCCGGTTTCTGGAAGGACCAGAACTGGCGCCCTTCCGCTATATCGATCTCGGTCTTGAGCACAATCTTCTCTCCCTCCCGCGGATCCGGTGCTCCCATCTCGATCCACTTCCGAAAATCCGCCCTGATGCTCTCCGACAGCTTCTGCTTGGGCGGCATCTCATAGTCTTCGTCCTGCCAGCTGATCGCGGTCCAGAGCAGGCTTTCCTCCAGTTTGCCTGGCACTAGGGCCGGGCCCGAATCGCCGCCGTGGCGCAGCCCTTCACGCGTATCCAGCTGGAGGCCGCCCTTGATCTTCTCGTCGGCAGAGTGACACTTGTAACAGTAATCCGCCAATACGGGCCGGATCTTTGCTTCAAAGAACTTCACCGCCTCCGCACTGGGAGCTTCTTCCTCAGCAAGCACCGACATCAAACCGGACGCACCGAGGCAGAAAAGCCCTGTGAGAAGGGGGTGGATGTGCATCTTTATCAGAAGTTCTTGAACCGCTACCAGTTCGTGCTCCGTAACCGGACCCTATTCGGCATCCTCCTTCGGTGCGGGTCGGCGGGGCTGGTCGCTGCCTCCCTCGCCCTCGCCCGGCTCCTGGCCCCCGGGTCTCCGGCTCGGGCGCTGACCCGGACGTTGACCTCCGCGGATGCGCTGCAAGACCGCATCGAATTCCTTCGAATCGATGAACCCATCCCCATTCGTGTCCGTGCGCTCGAAATTCTCCCGCATCCGCTCCGGAGCTTCCTCCTTGTTGATCTTCCCATCACTATCCTTGTCCAAGGAAGCGAGGGACGGCAGTCGCCCCCGGGACCGCCTCGATGATCCCTGGTCTGATCCGCCGACTTCATCCCGGGTAACCTTGCCATCCTTGTTGCGGTCCAACTTGCGCAGGGAAACCACTGCCATATCAATCTCATCGGCCTCGATTGTCCCGTTACCGTTCCGGTCGAGGACCCCCATCAACCCCGTGGGCGCTCTACCACCTGGAGGTCTACCACCTGGAGGTCTATCACCTGGAGGTCTATCACCTGGAGGCCGGTCACCTGGAGGCCGGTCACCTTGAGGCCGGTCACCTCGGGGCCGGTCACCTTGGGGTCGGTCACCTTGGGGTCGGTCAGCCGGGGACCGGTCCGTTGCCTGGGCCCATCCGGTAGCACCGGTTCCCAGCATCAGGCCAACAATAGCGAGGTATAAAAATCTTTTATTTGTATTCATCTTACTTTTCCGCGGTCATTTTGACATATCTTGATCGTCGCAACCATTTAAACCCCTCCAACCTGCAATAGTTGCGATCAGGCCCACCACTTGGGCCCCTTTCTCTTCGACATCCCGGAGGGCATGCCCGGAAGCGGGCGCCTCGCGGGCCGGATTAGCCGCCAATCTTCCACAGGTGCTCCTCGGAGCGCAGGAAAAGGGCTCCATCGATGAGAGCCGGGGAGGCAAAGATCCGCTCCTCCATTTCCAGTTCAAAGACGATCTTCCCGCCTTTGGGCGAGACCTCGGCCACGTAGGCCACTCCATCTTCGGTAGCAAGGTAGAGCTTGTCGTCAATGAGGACGGGTGAGGAGGAAAAGTTTCCCGGGATCTTCTCTCTCCACTGCAGTTCCCCGCTTTTACCATCCCGGCAGGTAAGGGAACCGGTATCATCGACAAGATACAGGTAGCCTCCACTTTCAACAAAACTGGGCGTCTTGGGAATATAGCGGTCTTCCTTGAAGACAACGTGAGTTCCTGTGACGTCTCCTTTTGCTCCTTTCGGGCGGATGGCAAGAAGCGAGGACCGATCAAATCCTGTCGCTACATAAAGCATTTCATTGGCGTACACTGGACGCGGCACAACCGAATACCCTTCACCATAGAGAACCTTCCATATCTCCTTTCCATTGGCGGGGTCGTAGGCTGAGACTTTCCCGCTCGCCTGACTGATTATCTGCCTGCGCCCTTCAACCTCGATCACCAGCGGAGTTCCAAAGGAGAAGGTTTTCTTGACCTCCTGCTCACGGGGTGTCTTCCACGCCATCTCCCCTTTCTTCTGATCAAGAGCAACAATCATCGGATCCGATGCTCCATCCGCATTGAAAATCATTTTGCCATCTACCACTATGGGAGAGCTCCCCGTCCCATGTACCGGCGGATACTTGACGACCTGCTTCCAGATTACCTCTCCATCGCTAAGCCGGAGCGCCGCAGTTCCCATGTGTCCGAAATGGACATAGGCCACCCCTTGCTTGAGATAGGGCGTCGCACTAGCGAGACCATTTTTGGAATGGCGTTTTCTTACTTCGGCCGCTCCGGGAGCAAATAGATCCCGACTCCAGACTACTTCACCACTCCGCACGTTGATCGCAATAGCTCCCAAGCTGACTTTCTCGCCCTCCTGCCGGGAGACCGTAAGGACAATCTTACCCTCTCCGATCACAGGAGAGGACCAACCCTTTCCGGGAATTTTCTTTTTCCACGCAACTCCCTTCTTGAGCCCCCACTTCAGGGGAATACCCTTGGTTGCGGAGACTCCCTGACCACCGGGGCCGCGGAACTGAAACCATTCCGCACTAGCTATAGAGGTAAAAACGAGCAGGGCGATGGTTCCATATATGCCAAGTTTCATCATATCTGGATAGGCTGGTAACTCCATGCTTCCAGTCAACAAAAACCGCAGGAGGACCTCGAGAGCACCGATCTACATGCGACACCTTCACAAAGGGACTACTCACATGAGCGGGTCCCTGCACTCTTACTCTTGAAAACCTCTCTTCAAGCCGCTCTAGTCCTCTCATGTCCGAACCATCCAACCCGGCTCAGTCCAATCGTCGTCGCTTCCTTGGCACCACCACCGCTGCTGCGGCTACACTTGGTTCTGTCGAATTAGTCTACGGGGATCACCACAAGGGAAAACCTCTCCGCTTCGCTCAGATCGGCTGTGGGGGCAAGGGTAGTAGCGACCTCGATAATACGGTTTCAAGCGGAGGGAAGCTCATCGCCATGTGCGACGTTGACGAGGGCCGGGCGAAGGGCCACTTCAACAAATACAGCAAGGTTCCAAGCTACACAGATTACCGGGAGATGCTCGCCAAGCACAAGGACGAGATCGATGCCGTGGTAGTTTCGACGCCTGATCATGTCCACGCGGTTGCAGCCCTCGCAGCCATGAAACTCGGAAAGCACGTTTACGTTCAAAAACCTCTCGCCCGTACCTACGGCGAGTGCATGGCTCTTCTTGAAGCAACCAAGAAATACAAGGTGGTTACTCAGATGGGGAACCAAGGTCATGCAGGCTCAGGCCTGAAGCTCTGGAAGAAGATGATGGACGACGGAGCCTTTGGCGAAGTGCTCGAACTGCACTCCTGGTCCAATCGTCCCATCTGGCCTCAGGGCATGACCAAGTATCCTGCAGAGGCACCGGTCCCGAAGGGACTCGATTGGGACTCCTGGGTCGGACCCATGGAAAAGCGGCCCTTCGGCAAAGGCTTCCTCCCCTTCTCGTGGCGCGGATGGTGGGACTTTGGCGCAGGCGCCATGGGTGACATGGCCTGCCACAACATGGACCCCGCGTTCTGGACCTGCGGACTGACATTGCCAACCTCCATCACCGCAGAGGCCTCTGCCCCGGCAGGAGTTGCCTATCCCAAGTGGTCGGTGATTCACTTCCATTTCCCCGCCACCAAGGTCTGCCCCAAGGGAGTCAAAATGGTCTGGCATGACGGCGGCAAGCGACCTAAGCCTCCCGCAGGAGCTGATCCCGGCCTCAACATGGGGGGGAATGGCTGTCTCATCGTTGGCAGCAAGATGTCTGCCATGGGTGGATCGCATGCCGGGACCCCAAGGCCGGTCGCGGTGGGATCCAAGTTCGACAAGGACGCCATTGCCCGGGAATCTGCCCGCTGGCAGGGAGAGCATCGCAAGCTAAAGGGCACAGATCACCACCGTGAGTGGGTAGATGCGGCCAAGAAAGGCGACATCAACGCCCCAGGGAGCAACTTCATGTATGCCGCTCCCATGTCAGCTGCCCTTGCCCTTGGTGCCGTGGCACTACGTTTTCCGGGTGAAGAGCTCAAATGGGACGACCAGAGTGGAAAATTCACCAACCACGAGGAAGCCAACAAGTGGGTCACTATCGACCCACGCGAGGGCTACAACCTCGACGTCTAAAGCCTCAAATTATCGAGCTGGAGGTATTACTCCAGCGAACGGAATAGGCCCGCTTCGCCCCGCAAGGGGAAGCGGGCCTCTCTTTTGCGGCGAGGAAGCAACAGAAATCTTGAATCTACCGCCCTCTCCTCTTTGATGCCCAGCATGAAGAAGATCATCCTTATCCTGACCGGACTCTTCCCTCTGCTCTTTTTCCCCATCGCTGGGAGGGCTGCAGGTGAGGCCGGGAGCCGGCCCAATATCGTCTTCATCATGTCGGACGACATGGGCTGGAATCAGCCAGGCTTCAACGGCAGCACCAAAGGACTTACCCCTAATCTGGATAAGCTGGCAGGAGAGAGCCTCAGCCTGACACAGTTCTACACCCACTCCGTCTGCGCGCCAACCCGTGGCGCTTTTCTTACTGGCCGTTATGCCTTCCGGAATTGGATGGACTGGCGCTCCGAGGATTTTGGCAAGCCCAGCTACCTGAAGGCTCTTGGCCTGACCCTCGCGCACAACGACCGGGGAGAACCAACAAGGCGCATTCATGCACTGGACACCGAGGAGCGCACCATTGCAGAGGCCCTTCGAGAAGCCGGGTATTTCACAGCCCTGGTGGGCAAATGGCACTGTGGGGAATGGCTTGAGGAGCACCTCCCCATGGGCCAGGGATTCATGCACCAGTATGGCCACTACGCCTGGGGCATTGACTACTACACCAAGACCATCGTCCACAATGCCCCCGCCCGTTTCGCGGTATACGATTGGCACCGCAACCAGAAGCCTCTGCAGGAGGAAGGCTACGCCACCGACCTCTTCGCTGCAGAGGCCGAACGGGTCATCGCGGACCGGGCCCGGGACCGGAAGAAGCCCTTCTTCCTCTATGTTCCCTTCAACGCTGTCCATGGACCTCTCAACCCGCCCGCAGACTTTCCGAATGGGGAGAAGGACCCCCTCGCTATCCGTGATGGCATGCTTCGCTCCCTCGACACTGCGGTGGGACGGATCGCTGACGCCATCGACAAGCACGGCTTCCGTAACAACACCCTCTTCATCTTTACCAACGACAACGGACCGGTCCTCGAATCCATGAGCACACCCTGGAGGGGCACCAAGAATACCACCTTCGAAGGAGGCGTTCGCGTTCCCTGCCTTCTCCGCTGGCCCGGCCACACCAAGCCCCACACCTCGAACGATGGAATGATGTTTGTTGCCGACTTCTACTCTACCTTCATTAAGTTAGCCGGGGCCAATACCCGGCAGGAGACCAACGTTGATGGTCTTGATATGAACGCCATGCTCTTCGAGGGAGCAGCCAGCCCGCGCAAGGAAATCGTCTTCGAGGTCACCGGCAGTGTCCGGGTTCCTACCATCCGAAGTGGTCCCTGGAAACTCATGGGTGACATGCTCTTCAACATCGCCAAGGACCCCTACGAAAAGAAAGATGTCGCGAAGGACAATCCTTCCGTGGTCAAGCGCCTCGCCGCCCGCCTTGCTCAGGTTGACAGTGAGCGTCCTCCTCTTGGGGATAAACCCCTCCTCATGGACCCTCCCCTGCCATACATCTACGGCCAGAAGGAAAACGCCAAACCTCCAGAATGGCTGGTCAGGCACGTGGATGCGGTAAGAGCAAAGCAACCTACAAAATGGGCCCCTGGTGAGACTCCTTGGCCACAGGCTCCAATCGGCGTAAATGCCAATAAGCAGCCTGCCAGCAAATAAGGAAGGAGCCCTGCCAGCTCGCTGGCCTACTGTGGAAAAGATGTGAGCACCTTGGGAATTGCTTGCCTGCTTTTCCCGTGTTGATCGACCTCGGATTTTCTACGGTCCCTCCGTGATTCTGGATATTGGTTTCAAGAAGGCCTCCGTAGGAGAAGTCGTTCTCGCGCGCGTTGGTAACCGGATAAACGAACAACCTCTAGAAACCTCTCGAGAAGTCTGTGAGATTCGGAAAGAGGACCAAGACCAGTTCTCCCAGTTGATTCTCAAGCCCTTTCGAAGCCATGTGCGGTATCGCTTCGACCATCACGCTTCTCTCGACAAGAACGAAACATTCTCCTGTGTGCGGGACATCTTCTCGGGGGAGAGTTCCTTCCTTGAAAAAGGCTGCGAACTCGCCCGCCGCCTCTATGCCAAGACCGACCACCCCAACATCAAGGCGGGAGACCTCTGCATTGCACGAATCAGTAATGCGATGGTGAGTAAGGAGCCTGTAGAAGCTCTCTGTATCCTGAAGTCTGAGACGGTAGAACCATTTCTCAGCATCTCTTCTCACCAAGGAGACCTCCGTATTACCACTGAACACGGAATTAACCCGGACAAGATCGACAAGGGCTGTCTCATCCTGAACGTTGATGAACCCAACGGCTACCATGTTCTGACGTTCGATAGAGCTGGAGCCCAGTCCCGTTTCTGGCTCCAGGAATTTCTAGGGGTTCGCCTCTTCACCGATGACTCCGTACTCACCACTCAGGTCGCTGACCTCGCTGTCTCTTTCCTGCAAGGCTCTAAGAGCCCAGTAACTGGCGAGAATGGCGGGGTTGCGGAAAAAACCGTGGCAGCGAATCGAGCCATCGAATTCTTTGAGAACCGGGACCACTTCAGCATGCAGGAATTCGAGGAAGAGGTCCTGCGCAAGGACCCTGCCATGGTCAGCCAGTTCAAGGAATATAAAGCCAAATTCGAGGAGGAGAACAACCAGCCTCTCTCCGACGACTTCGGGATCAGCCCCGGAGAACTGACCAAGATCCACAAGAAGGTCGGCGGAGTCATGAAGTTTGATACCGGGGTGGAAGTCCGCCTCCTTCCCGACTTCAAGGAAGGTAACATCGAGCGCGGCTTCGACGAGACTCGCGCCATGGGGTTTCTGAAGGTCTACTTCAACTCCAAGGAGAGCTGACCTGCTCTCTCATTCCGGCCAGTGCCGCCCTTGACGCGCAAACGCAGCTCTCACTAGTTGCCTAGTGAAGCCCTTATGTCCGGCCGGGTCCTGCATCAGGCAGAGATCCGCACTCCCCGGATCGGAGGGAGGATAATACACCCCGCAGTTCGGATTGATCTCCAGAAAGTAGGGGGTTCCCTCGACATCTACCCTGACATCGCAGCGCCCAAAACTTGCTCCTCCCAGCGCCACGAAGAACCGACCCGCCTCGTCTCGCAGGCGATCGGCAAGTAGTGGATCTTCAACCGGGAAACTCGAGAGCGCATCATAATCCACCCACTTGAGGTCTTCATGCTTGAATTCTTCCCCCTCCGGAAAGCGATACTGCATTGGAAGATAACTCACCGGGCGACCCGGATCCTCCGGATTTTCCGCCACGAGGACCGTGCACTCGATGCCCTCGATATATTCCTCAATCAGGGCGGCTCCGTAGCGCGAAATCATCTTCTGAGCCTGCTGGAGCAACCCCGCCCGTGACTGCACTCTCGAGTTCCGGCTCAGGTCCACACTCGCGTAGCTGTTATGGTGTTTCACGAAAAGAGGGAAACGAAGGGTTTGCGCAGCCCGCTCCACGTCATCCTCGTTTCGCGCCAGCACCGCGGCCGGGGTGGCAATCCCCTCCTTTCGGCAGGCCTCCTTCATCTCCTCACGGGTCGGCTCATAGTAATTCGAGGTCGCTCCGGTGAAGGGAACTCCCAGCCTTTCGAGAGTCTCCACCACCTCGATCCCCGGAATATCCTGGTCTGCAGCACCGTCGCATAGATTGAAGAACAGGTCATAGTTCCCCTCCTCCACCAGTTGGGAGACTACTTTTACCGCGCTTTTCTTTACAAGGGTTGCCACCTGCCATTCTGCCTCTGGAAGAAAGGGTCGCGGATCACACGGCCAGTCATCTGATGGAAAGGGATCCGCATCAAGGTCCTGGGTGGTAAGAAGGCACACACGCACTGGAGAGCAGGATGTCAGAAGAGAGCGACCCCTCAACTCCTCTCTTTACAAGTTCATCAGAAATTCCATCCCCAGCTACGATGGTCAGGCGGACCCCGGAAGATCACTCCTGCCTATAATTGGATCATTTTTTTCGATACCCTGAGAGAGTCCTACAGCCCTATGGTTCAACCTCATGACCATCCCGACGTTATATTTGAAGACTACGATCCTTACAGCAGGGCTCACCTTTCTGTTCCCGCTTCTCAGCAGTTGCAAGGGATGGATTATGGACTACGGGCGTCCGGCCGCTCAGTTCGAGGCCCGCAATGCCATCGCCCTTGCACCAGATTACCTGAGGAAGAAGATCACTGTCCGTGGCCGGGTCAGCGGCGTGGATACCTCTGATCCCGAACGTTGTGTCGTGAAACTAGATCACGGTGTGACCGCACATTTCGGGAAATGGAAGGCCGCGGCCGAGCGCTATAAGGTGGGCGAAGTCATCCATCTCTCTGGTATCGTGGAAGCCGTGCACCCTTCCGGAATCACTCTCGACCCCGCCTTTGGACGCGACCCGAAGGCGCCCTTCGCTCCTCTCGCCCCAGCTCCCTGATTGGGGACCACGACACGGAGCGACTGCCCTCCATCATTCAGATCTTGGGCGTCGGAATCTGTGGGCGACCAGATGAGGCAGCATCAGAATCGTAAGGGCGGTCGATAGTTCCTCCCTCCAGCCGATTAACAGGTCTACCGACGACATCAAACAGGACTACCCGGCCCCACACGGCCCCATCTCTGGAACCATTGAGCAAGGGGTTAGAAGCTGGTTTGATTATTCCTGTCACTTCTCTTCCTCTGGAGGCACTGGCGCCCTGCGGGTGACCACCGTCTCGAGATAACGAAGATAGCTGGATGCGCTGGCACGCTCAGCAATGACCGCGCCTTCCAAGTCCATCACCCGGATGGCCCAGCCACGAAAATCATCCCCATTCTTATTGTCGAAAAAACTGGCCTCGTGGGAATAGATTCCGTCCCGGTCATAGAAACATTCGAGCTTCTCCTTGATGCTGACAGATCCACCGCTCTGATCGGACCTCTTCTTTGAGATCCACACCAATAGGAGGTAGAGCTCGGAATTCTCCTCCATGTTGGCGAATTCCACGTCCAACGTCATTACCGTCTGCTCAAGATCATTGTCCTTGTAGGACTTGAGCTCCGTCCTGATCTCGAGAGGCTTCCGGATCTTGTGAGTCTTCAGGTAGTTCTGATCCTCCTCGCTAAGCTTCTCCAGCTTCAGATTGTAGACCTTGCCCTTAATCTTAAGCTTCACCCAGTCCTCTCCCTTTTCCTCAAGTGTTCCCGTAAGTTTCCTGCCATCGACACTGGTCCAGACTCGTGGCTTTTCTCCCTCCGGCTCGCTCTCGGCAGAGACCGGCAGAACCGCAAATACAAGCACTTGCAGAAGTAGAAGTAGAAACCGGATGAAGAGGCGCGCGAAGAACATTTCAGCATTCTCTCTCATCTCTGGGAGGAGCGTCAAACCGATTCTTGATTCTGTTCCTCAACTCGCGGATGCAGAAGAGAGCCCTAGCTCCACTACCTGTCCACATGGTTCGCCGCCAGCAATCCCGGATCCTTATAAACGCACCAAAAAGCCCATGGACCGCAACGATCCATGGGCTCTGAAAAAGATACTCTTTCCAAGCGATCTCCTAGACTTCCTCGGCGTTCAGCCAGCGGAAGCTCACCAATTTAAAGCGACGACCAAACTCAAGATCATCGGGATCACGCTTCGCCACAGGATTCAACCCACTCGAGTCCGGATTGATGGGCTCCGGACTACGCTGAACAATAGCCTCACACCATGCCCGAGCCTTCACTTCGCCTTGCGCATCGACGGATTCACCATAGGCCCGGACAATAAAGGAGTCGGACCTCGGTCGCAGGGCCGAGCCAATCGCCTGAACGACGTCGCCCTGGGTCAGGTATCCCGGAAGACCCCATGCCACCGAATTAGGCTTCTGAGTCTGTTCGAGGCGAGTTGAATCGCGCATATTATCGAAGCTCACATTCCGAAGGCGATCATCCTCGGTATTAGGGATCCGCAGGATCTCATTCTCATCAAACTCAACATTAATCCCAGACCGCTGGATAGCCGCCTCGATCGGACCGGCATCGCCATGCTCACTGGCCACCAGCCGCCGGTTGATGAAGTCGGAAAGCCCAAAGAAGGGAGCCCTCTCCTTAACCTCTCGCACGATTTCCTGGGCGAGGCGCTCAAGTTCGCTGTCAGAGGTATCACTACCATCGATACTCAGGAATCCGGAGGTCGCTTCCTCATCATCCCAGTTGCCACCGAGATACTCCCCGTTAGGCGGGTTGATCACCCGGGGAAAGGGAATCGCGTCCTCACTGGCGTAGTCACCAGCGTTCATAGCTGAGGCCAGCACAGCCTTCCAGGCATCCACACTAACCGAGTTCACATTAAACCCACCGTTGAGCCAGAGCTGGCTGGCCGATCGGTGGAAATCAACAATATCACGTTCCACCTCAGTGCCAGTTCCTATCAACTGGAAACGTCCGTTCGGAAGGGGGTTCTCTTCAGGGTTTCTGACAAAGGCCTGCTTCCGGGCAGGATTACCAGTCGACACAAAGAAGTTGTCCCAAAGGTTGAAGTTGGACTCATAGCTAAGGTCATAAACCACGAAGTGGTCATCGGGCCGGTTAAAGAGAATCTGCCGGGTCAGCATGGCCCAGTAGTCTGCACCCCGCCCTGAGGTCCGTCCCCCCCCATGGCCAAAGAGATACTGGTTCCACCCATTATTCCGCTTCTCCTGCGACGTCCGCAGAACCGGGCTGGTGTGCAGACGACCTACCCGGGGGTCAACAAGTGAGTTTCCTACTGGATAACTCGGGTGCCATCCGAACTCCGAGAGCTTGAGGTGGCGGAGAAATCCAAGAGACGGTATGCCAATCTCTTCCCGGGGAACGTCAAAGAGAACCACCCCATCATCAGGTGCACCTAGAGGTTCACCGAAGGGCCAACTTACGTTTTTCCCATCCACCGAGCGCGGCATCATGTTCTGCCAGCTTACCCTCTGGTCAAAGAGATCCCGGGTATAAACACCATAGAAATGGGGAGGGAGGTCGGTGACATTGTCCCAAGGGTTCCGGCAGAAGTATGCGGCCCGGGGATTCCATGTTCCGATGACGGAACTCTTGAGGTGCTGCGGCTGCCCCCGCAACTGACCAGATCCGATAACGTTGGAGCGGTGCTCATCCCACCAACGGATTCGAAACCCATCCCGGGTCCTCGTATCCGGGATAGCAGTCCCAGGAAGCCGATCCCCGCTACTGGTAAGACGGTGAACCCGTGGTTCAGGCTGACGACCACGACCCGTTCCCCACTGCACAGGTAATTCATCACTACCACCTGCCTGAAGAGAGGTGTTGGCGTAAACGATGGACTGCATTGAGTTGAAGGATGAGTCATTAAAGGTTCGCTGCCTTCCCGCACTCTTCAGCGACATCATGTAGTTGTCTCCACCCGACTGGTTACCAGGGCCAGGGAACTCAATGAAGCTCGTCGGCTGCTTGGTGTGGGTCAACTGCATGTCCTGATAGAAGTAAATGCTCGGATCCGGAGCCACGGAAGCCGAGAGGACATTGCGATCGACTTGGAAGGTCTGATATTCCGCGGTCCGCATCGGGCTGAAGACAAGGGTCTCACCCGGCTTAATGGTTGTAGGCTGCAACTTAAGCAGCATCCAGCCGACATAGTGACCCGGACTCGGATCAGAACCACTGGCTCTCGCTCCGACTTTCGTCGATCCGCGACCAAATGGTATAGGCACGTTGGTCCGGGTCGTGCGGTCGGAATAGGTAATGCGGACATCCTTGTTTCCGTTGACGAACAGGGTGGCACACATGTTGTGCAGGTTTATCGCCACGTTGTAGGGATTCCAAAGGGCTACCCGGGGATAGACGCAAACCCTGAGCACGTTCCCAGCTGCGGGATTAGTCGCTGATTGCGGGTAGGTGGCAAGATTGTAGTAAACCGAACTCTCGGTCATTACTGGAAAGAGGTTAGGCTGCACGAAAGGGAGAAACGATGCTGGCCGCAGATTGCCGCCGTCATAAACATTCACCCCGTCGTTCATTCCCCGCAGAGTCCCGTTGGCAATGTCCTCCGCAGTCGGAGGCGCCGGGTCTATCATGTTAGTATCATCCTCAGCGTATTGCAGGCCACGGCCAGCTAGGGCCCAGTTGCGAACCAAAGCAAAAGTCGGAGCAATATCCCGGTATTTTGTCCGTCCCCAGGTGGTCCCTTGCTCCCTTGCCACATTGGCATTGGGGGGCCCAATCATATTATCAAGGTCATCGATTCCCTGGGAAACAATCCGCCCGTCAGCACGTAGATCCCGAATCGTGCCACGTCGATCGTGAACATAGGCAGTCAGATCCCGGAGAAGGCCTCCTTGGCGAACGTTACAAAGGACTGCTTTTGACTGGGTGGTGAGGTGGTGAAAGGCCCTTTTCTTCCGCAGAGCATTTTCCCTGCTAGGCACTCCGTCAGTCAGCTCAACGGTCTTGCGACTGAAAAGCTTGCGAACCTCCTCGTCGGTAAGATCGTTGTTAATTCCCTCAAGCTGCTTCGCCGCAGTATCCTGTGGGTTCAGGATGCGCTCCATACCATCCGGATTAGGCCCCCGCACCGGAGAGTCGAGACTGTAAGCATCAACCATGGCGACGTTGGCCCGGACACCCAGGTCCCCGACCCAGTAAGCATACCCACCGGTCACCCGGTCCTTGTCGTTACGCGTAGATACCCGCGGTGCCACTACATATTCTTCGGTAGTTGATACAGTTCCATCACCGACCAGCTCAATTTGATCTCCCTCCCAGGCCTCGGCCTCAATAAGATCGACTCCGAGCTCGGCCCGGCCACCTTCATTGCCGCTGATGAGATAACTGAGAATATCTCTCTCCCTGTCGAACGCCCTGCCTCCTGCACCCGTGAATCGCTGGTCACTCAGGCCTCCTTCATCGTCATTACGGACCCACGGAGACTTATTGACGCCGTCACTGCCCGGGGGAACCCACTCGGTGCTCCATACTCCGACCCAGTGTGGGTGCTTAATGCCCTGAATTCCCTGCGCATTGTAAGGATCTGGTTCCTTATCAAGCACGCCTGCTTCAGCGGAAACCCGCTGATCGGGTCCAAGGTGCGCCTGCAGTTCTCCGATCGCCACCATCAAAGCAAGACGGGCATTGGATTGCGCCTCCAGCTGAGCCAGCTCAGAGGTGCTGCTACGCAAGGTCACTGCGGAAAGCGAAAGAAGCCCAATCGCGATCAGGGAGAGAAGCACCAAAATTGTGACGGTGGTGACGAGGGAGAAGCCCTTTCGCCCTCTTTCCTTGGTAATTGTCATAGCGGCATGCATGTTCATCGATCGGTAGGTCAGGGTATTCGCATTATACATACGGCAGCCCCCCTCAGCGCCAGAAAAATATGTGTATTCACCAAGTGTTCTTTTTCCCCGAGACCTCACGGACCTGGCAATCATGATAAGGCCTATTTTTCAGTGTTTTTATCTCCATTCCCTCTGCAAAGCAGCCAGTGGGACGCCTGCCCCGCGGTTGCCCCACCGCACGAACCAAGCCCGGTACCGCAACCCAACTGGGTCACTATTCTGGGTTTGAGACTCCCAATAAGCCCGTTGGCAAGCTGAGCTATTGCTCTGGTTCGTCGTTCACGACCGTCTTTTTGCCTCCCTGAATGGCAGAGATCACCGCTGCAGCTTTTTTTACTGCCGCTCCATCAGGAAGAACCTCCACCTCCACGTGAAAATGCTTCGCCTTACCGGGGGCAATCGTTTTCACGCGGCCACGCTCTCTTTCGACCGAACGATTATAGGGAAAGCCCGAACCCGGCTCCAACCCGGTTACATAACCCTTCTCACCCACATCTGTATTTTTCCAAAGCGTGAAGAAGGGAAGACTGTCCACATTATAAGACATCGCCACGCCCTGAGAGGCAGCAGCGTTGTGGAGCATCACGGTTGTTCTCCCCTTTGCCCCTGAATTCAACTCCATGCAATAGACCGTTTCTCCGTAGTCCTTGGTCGGGCCGTAGTAGACTTGGTAATCCTCCAGTTCCTCCACGGCACGCTCGTCAAAGGGAGTCACACTTTTGACCGGGGCAATAAAACGAGAACCTTTTTCCAGAAGAGGCTCCCCATAATTGGCATGGTAGATGATCTCAAACTCCTGAGGACTGGAGCCCCGGTTCGTGAGAGTATCGTCAAAGCGCACCAAAGTGCTTCCTATTTCGGTAGAGATGTCCGTGACCATTTCCAGATTCACAAATTTGAACATCTTCTCTTCAACTCGACCCCTCACGTGAATCCGGTTGTTCTTGAGAAAAACCTCCACCTTGGATGCCGGCAAGTTTGAAGCCTTCCCGTGAAGGCTGAGCATCTTTTCGTCATCCTCACCCGGGTGACCAGCAAACTCATATCCGCATCGGGTCATCCACTCGTTGAATCCATCAAGCCACCCCAGACCACCACGGTCTGCCGGGTTAATGAAAAGAGGATTGACCAGCTCCGTAACCGGAGAGTCCCAGCCAAGACGAATGTCCCCACAGTGAAGCTCATGCACGTTCATTCCACGGGTTGGCACCACCGTGAAACGCAACTTGCCGTTGTTGACCTCTACTACATCCACTCCAGCCTGCTTGCCTCCCCGGAGAGTGTATTTCCTTACTGACCAAGCCACATCGCCGTTCTTGCCCACTCCGCCGTCAACCGAGAAGTCTTCCACCCAGGTATTGGTAGAGGTGTCTGTGAGGGTCGCATGGAATTCCTCCGCAAACCCCGGCAAGGCCGAAAGCAGAAGATTGGCGCAGAGAAGGAAAGAGAGAACTGGCGTTGGTCTTTTCATGATTACCAGCAAATCAAATCCCATGGTTCAGGGACATGACAAGACAAACTCACTCCCGTAGTGCCCCCCATCTGAAAGAACGCCTCGGAAAGCGCCACATTCGGATCAAAGAATGGCGGCACGAATCCGCTGATCCTCTATTTCTCAAAACCGGCCTTTGGAAGGAACACCTTCTGCCAGCAGGCCTGCCCAGGGCCCACGGCAGGAGAACACAAGAAAGACCGGAGCTCTGGAGAGAGCCCAGTTACTGACAGGCCTCACACTCACCGCCATTCATCATGGCTTCGATAGAGCAGGCATTTTTCTCCTCAGGAGTGTAGGTTTTTTCTCCAGCCTTTTCAGCCTGAGGCGCACTATCCTTTTTCAACTGTACAGTTGCCTTCTCGATGTTACTGGCCTGCAAGGTTCGCAGGTAATAGGTCGTCTTAAGTCCAGTTCGCCACGCATGACGATACATGTGACTCAGAGCCTTCATATCTGGCGAGGCAAGGAACAGGTTCACACTCTGGCTCTGATCAATCCACTTCTGACGACGGGATGCCGCATCAATGATGAAATTGTAGTCAACTCCGAACACCGTGAGGTGCTTCTGCTTGAGGCTGTCAGGGATTTCATCGATATCACTCAACTCCCCGTCAAAATATTTGAGCTGATCCAGCATGTCGGAGGTCCAGAGGCCTTCCTTCTTCAGGTCCCGCACGAGTTGCCTGTTCAATACCGTGAAATCCCCGCTGAGGTTGCTCTTCACAAAAAGATTCTTGTAGTTCGGCTCAATGCACGGGGTAGTCCCCATAATATTGGAGATCGTAGCCGTCGGCGCGATAGCGAGAACGTTCGAGTTACGAATCCCATTCTTCATGATTTTCTCACGAACAGGTTTCCAGTCCATCTTCCCGCCCCGTGGGACAGCAATTTCCTCGCCCCGCTCGTCTTCGAGAAGATCCAGAGAGTCCTGAGGAAGAATTCCCCGATCCCACTTTGATCCCCTGTAGCTCGAATAGCTTCCCCGCTCGGACGCCAAGTCACTGGACGCTCCGTAAGCATAGTAGGCTATGGCCTCCATGAACTCATCATTGAAGGCCACTGCATCATCACTGGCAAAAGAGAGGTCCTTCTTAAAGAGCGCATTTTGAAGCCCCATGACCCCGAGCCCGATTGGCCGGTGACGGCTGTTCGCGGTCTGGGCCGCATCGGTCGGATAGAAGTTAATGTCTATGACATTGTCCAGGGCGCGAATCGCAACTGTAATTGTCTCGCTCAGCATTTCGTGATCGAGCATGCCATCCTTGGTCACATGGGTGTCCAATACTACGGAACCCAAGTTGCATACCGCGGTCTCATCATCACTGGTATTGAGGGTGATTTCCGTGCACAGGTTCGAGGAGTGAATCACCCCCACATGGTCCTGTGGACTACGAACATTACAGGGGTCCTTGAACGTGATCCATGGGTGCCCGGTCTCAAAGAGCATCTTGAGCATTTTTTTCCAGAGATCGATGGCCTTGACCTTACGACTCCAAATTTTTCCCTCGGCTGCCTTGACCTCATACTCCTGGTAACGCTGTTCGAAGGCTTTACCATAAAGATCATGAAGATCGGGACACTCGTTAGCCCTCAGAAGGGTCCAGTCCTCTCTGGCCTCCAACCGCTTCATGAAGAGATCGGGGATCCAGTTCGCGGTATTCATGTCATGCGTCCGTCGGCGCTCATCACCGGTGTTGACCCGCAGCTCAAGAAAATCCTCGATGTCATTATGCCAGCTCTCAAGGTAAGCGCACCCTGATCCCCGGCGCTTGCCACCCTGGTTTACGGCAACAAGTTGGTCGTTATGTAACTTGAGGAAGGGGATCACCCCCTGACTTTCACCATTGGTGCCCTGAATGTAGGCACCAGTCCCGCGAACGCTTGTCCATGACCCACCCAGTCCTCCGGCCCATTTGGAAAGGAATGCATTTTCCGAGATCCCCCGTATCATGATCGACTCGATGGAATCATCTACCTTGTAGAGATAGCAGGAGGACAGCTGGGAATGGAGAGTCCCGGAGTTGAAGAGGGTTGGTGTGGAAGAGCAGAACCTGCGTCCCTTGTAGAGTTGGTAAAGACGGATAACCCAATCCTCCCGGTCCTGTTCCTCTGCCTTGAACAGTCCCATGGAGACGCGCATCCAGAAAAATTGAGGAGTCTCGATCCTCCTTGGCTTGGCGGAGGTCTTATCCACGACGAGATAGCGATCGTAGAGGGTCTGGATGCCTAGGTAATCAAAGTCTAGGTCCGCGGAAGGGTCGAATGCATCCGAGAGACGCTCTAAATCATAGCGCTCAACAAGTTCAGGGCTGATTCTTTTGATCGCTACTCCGTGCTTGAGATAGCGTCGGAATTGCTCCTGATGAGCAGCCTTCAACGAGGCAATCCCATCCCGCTGTATTGACCAGTCGAGAACCTCCTCGTAGATATAACTCAGGAGGATCCGCGCAGAAAACTTCGCAAAGTCCGCATCCTTCTCAATTAGTGACTTGGCGTTGAGAATAATCGTTCTCTGTAACTCGCCCTCGGTGATCTCCGCTCCAACCGACCTTCGAAGTTCTAATTCGATCTCTTCCTCACTAAGACAGAGATCCAACCCAATCATTCCAAACTGAATTCGTTTCTTGAGTTCAGCGCCGTCCCAGAAATCACTTTGCCCGTCCTCCCGCGTCACCACTACCATGGAGTCCTGGTTTGGATCCTCGGTCGCTTCTGCCTGGTGAATCTTCCTTACCTCTGCCCGCTGAATCCGGTAGGACATGTAAGCTCTCATCACCTCATACTGACCCTGCCGGCCCAGTTCTTCCTCCACGAGATCCTGCACATCCTCGATGTGCACGAAGGCAGAATCTCCACCCCGCACTCTCTGAGTTACCCCATGGGAGATTCGTGATGCTGGCTCAGGGTCCTTCCGCAGGTCGAGGAAGGCTTTGCGTACTGCCGTTTCTATCTTGGTCTCGCTCCACGGCACCACATTCCCGTTCCGCCGAATGAGACGAACGGGCATAAGATGTGGGTCTTCGCTGACCAGAATTTCCCCGTTCTTCTCATAACTCCTCGCAAATAGCAGGGACTTGGCAACGTCGTGGGCATCGTTTTCTATCAGGGCCTTCTCGATAAGAAGGTTCAGATCATTCTGGCTCAGCTTGATCGTGCCCCCACGCTGCACCTGCTGCATCAAGCTTTTGGCTACACTGAAGGCTACGGCTGTTACGAAATTGCGATTCTCGTCGTTGAAGATTCTTTCCTCCCGCTCCTGCCTTGAAAGAAGAAGATCGGTGAGCGCTTCTCCAATGGTGTCGGTCACATCAGCCAGGGAAAATTGCACCTCCCCGGCACCCCTCGTTACAATGATTTCGGGTATTGGGGCCCGATGCTCGCTTGCGAGGGACTCACGCCAGTTGTAGCGCTGACAACTCGTTTCGTCGCCATGCCGATTAGCAATGACTTGCTTCAGTGCAATGTCTTCCTCGAGGGTTATCGATCTATACATAAAAGGTCTTTGGTATGTGAAGGGTCACGTAGGAGTGGGAACGGTCAATTGGTCTTGTGGGAGGGGCGCAATAATAAGTGCTAATGCTACATGGAGTGACATGGGTGACTTCGTTGCGAGAGCAGTCGTCTCAATTTCCTCTTCGCCGCAATCTCCGACCACCCACTTTCCAATCTTCCTAAAGGTCGTCGTCGCTGTACCCTGCATGCTCCAGGGCTGAAGATTTCTGGTATTCAGTCACACGGCCTTCAAAGAAGTTTTGCTCCTTCTTGATATCCATCATCTCAGCAAGCCATGGGAACGGGTTGGAAACATTATCATGAAGAGGATCAAGCCGGCAGTTCACGAGGCGCCGATCACCGATATAGTCAATGTATTGCTCGAAGTCGGCCGCGTTGAGCCCTACAGCATCAACTGGCAGGCAGTCCCGGATAAATTGCTTCTCGAGAGCAACACCCTTCCGCATTGTTTCCCGAAGGTCATTGCGGAATTCCTCAGTCCAGATATCAGGATTTTCTACCACCAGTTCATTGAGGAGCTGCCGCAGGAGCTCGATGTGATTCGACTCGTCCCGGAGGGTGTAACGGAACATTTGTCCAATACCGGGAAACTTGTTCTGCCGGTAAAGACTCAGGATCATCCCAAAGAGCCCGTAGAATTGTGTCCCTTCCATGACTTGTCCGAACATGAACATGTTCTTGGCGAGGGCCTGCTTGTTGTCGGTCGTAGTCAGGTCGACATCTCGACGCATCGCCCGGCTGTTAGTTACCAGAAAGTTGTTTTTCGCCGTGATCGTTGGGATGTCCTCGAACATCGCTTCGCACTCATGCGGGTTGAGCCCCAGGGAGGAGATCATGTAGACGAGGGAATCCGCATGAATGTTTTCCTCATGAGCGTGCCGACCGAGAACCATTTTAAGCTCAGGGGCAGTCACCAACTCGCGAACCACGTGCATGATATTGTCCCCAACAATCCCCTCTGCGGCCGAAAAGTAACCGATTCCCATCTTGATAATCCACCGCTCGACATCGGAGATCTCGTCCGTCCCTCGCCATTGCTCCACGTCTCTCTGCATTGGGATGTCCTCAGGCTCCCAATGGTTGTTTTTCATGGTTTTGTAGAGATCATACGCCCACTGATATTTCAGGGGCAGTATGTTGAAAAACATGGTATCCTTACCGTTGATCACGCTTTTGGCGGCAAACGCCTCTTGAGCCTTTTCTTGGTCTAAAACAAAGGATCGATCTCCGATCTGGACTGTGGTGGTTTCTGGCATCTTAATTTAGGAGGTTTTCCTCAATTTTCGGCAGCTAGTTAAAGCTTCCGTAATAAATATGCTGAATGACGCAGCAGAGGAGAGAGTAAGGCCTTTTCGTCAAATCCGTCAACGGAATCTTGTCCATATTGTATGCTCAAATTATTAACAATACCACATGTTGTGGTTTTGCGGATTCTGCAGCATTTCAATATTTTGCTTGCGAGTTCTCTCGACCAAGCAAATCAGGCCTCAAAGATCACTTTCTAACAAGTCGCTGGTGTAGGCAATCCGGTCCAAAAAAATGAAAGAAGCCCAGACGTTCACCCGGTCACTCACATTTTACAAAAAGACGCCTGTTGCCACCCTCCGATTAGGGGAAATTCTTGGTTCCAACCCCTGAAATGTTGCGTTTCGTTTATTCAAAAAATTGAATTTCTAACAAACCCGACAAATCCGGCTAATTTTAACGCAATTGAGGTAATCGGTCTGAACTCCCCACGATGCCACCCCACCACGTCCAAATCCGTCGATACCCTCCTCCCGGAGTCCTGAGCGAACCAGCTAGGATCCACGAGGGAAGCACAAGGAATCCCCGTCTTGGTAATACAGGGGGATCAGAACTCCCAATCGTACTTATCTAAGCCGCAAAGGCACGCCGCCAGGAGTTTGATTGCTTCCGCCACGTCGTGCTTGTTGCACATCTCAATAACTTGGTGGATGTGACGGGTAGGCAACGAAACAGCCCCAGCAATGGACCCGCCTGGGGTCATCCTTTGCAGGGAAGCGGTATCCGTTCCTCCTGCCCTGAGGATCTCAGGTTGCCATTCGATCTTCTTTTGATCTGCCACAGTTTTCATGAACTGTACCATTCGCTGGTCGCAGATGACTGACGAGTCCATGATCTTGATGGCAACGCCTCCTCCAAGTCTTGTACACCGCTCCTGAGGTTTCGCCCCTGGAGTGTCAAACGCTATAGTCGTATCCAACCCAAAGCTGAAGTCAGGTTGGATCTCCAGAGTCGAGGCCTGAGCTCCACGAAGCCCTACCTCCTCCTGCACCGTAAACACTCCATAAAAATCATAGGCAGGTTTCCGCCGGCTCTTCTTGAGTGCTCGTAATGTCTCAATCAGGAGGAAAACCGAAGCCCGGTTATCCAGCGACTTCACGTTAACGCAATCTCCCATCTCAATCAGTTCGCGCTCCCTCGTAATTGAATCACCAACCGCTACAAGCTTCTCCACTTCACTTCGCTCCAAGCCAAGGTCAATAAAGTAGTCCTCGAGCTTCGGAGGCTTGTTTCGCTCCTCGGGACTCATAATATGGATCGGCTTCGATCCCATCACTCCGATGAGGTCCTCCCGACCGTGCACAAGGACTCGCTGTGAAGTCAGGGTCTTGGGGTCGAATCCTCCCAGAGGGTTAAAACGAAGGAACCCATCATTATCGATATGGGTAACAATAAACCCGATTTCATCCATATGAGCCGCTGCCATGGACTTCATTTCGGAGGACCTTCCCCGCTTGAGGGCTATCACGTTACCGATCGCATCGACTCTTACGTCATCAGCTAGACCATCCAGTTCTTCCAGCACTACATTGCGAATCCGCGTCTCAAAACCGGGAGCTCCCGGCTCCTTACAGATACGCGACAGTAACTCTACATCGATTGGCATGAGGAGACTCTATGACTCGTTCTTGACAAGTCCACCCCCATCAGGCGCTATCCGAATGTGCTACAACTTCTTGGACGTCTGCTCCTGCTACTCGCTGCCGTAGTTGTAGTTGAAGGGCATCTCATGATTGGTCAATCGCTGGCGTGGTTCACAATGATCACAGAACGGGCACCAACCCTTGGAATCCAGGATTCTATTGAGAGTAGCCTCTCGGGGAAAAACCCTTGTGAGATCTGTTACCTCCTCCAATCCGAGCGAAGCAGGCACAGGGAAAATAGTTCCATCCCCGAAGCCACGACCATGGCCAAAATGATTCCCCTGAGAATGTCTACGGAAAGCAATGACCTCTTTCCACCGGCGCTCTCCACGCGTATTCTTCCATCTTCCTCTTCCGTGAAATCCCAATGGCAGGGTGATATTCCACACCCTCCCCCATGGATGGCCTGAGACCACACTTCTCTTCTAGCAAGGCCTCCGCATAGCGCCCAGGCCGTCTCGTTTTTTACAATTGCGCCCGGGTGTTCCCTAGGACGCGAGGAAGGATACAGTTATTCCTTCCCAACAACTTCATCTAACACACTACCCAATGAAAATTTATAATCTTATCTCTTTTCTCTTCATTCCCGTCGCTCTAGCTCACACGCAGGAGGACGCTTGGTCCTCTGACCGTCCAGACAGCCATGCTCCAATCGGAGTCATGGGTGACCATACACACAAAGCCGGTGAGTTCATGCTTTCCTACCGTTACATGTTCATGCGTATGGAAGACAACTACGATGGTAGCGACTCTATCGCGAACACGAGTTTTGCGGGACCTCCCCCTGCCCCATTCCGTGTCGCTCCCATCGATATGGACATGGAAATGCATATGATAGGCGCCATGTATGCCCCTACAGACCGCCTGACCCTGATGGGCATGCTCAACCTTGTGGACCTCTCCATGAATCACAGCAATCTCGCCAACGAGATGCAGTTTCGTACTGAATCATCAGGCGTTGGGGACTCCTCTCTATCGGCGCTCTACCACTTCTGGGGCGGAGAGGGACCGTATCGAAACCAGAGAGCCCACCTCGGCCTCGGTATTCTTCTGCCCACCGCCGAAGTGGATAAAAGGGATTTTATCCCCGGACCGGGAGTCACTCGGCTTCCCTATCCCATGCAACTGGGCTCGGGGAGTTGGGGAATCTCTCCTTCTCTGACCTACCTGTCCCAGGAGACCAACTGGTCCTGGGGTGGGCAAGTAAGTTCCAGAATCTATCTCGGAGATAACGGGGAAGATTATCGACTCGGAAACAACTGGCAGGCTACCGCATGGGCGGGTCGGGAAATTGCAAAAGGTATCAGTGTCTCAGCCAGGTTGAACGGCTCTACATGGGGGAACATCAGGGGCCGCGATGCAAGCCTCATGCCTCTCCCGGTTCCAACCGTTGATCCGAAGCGACGCAGTGGCTCACGTCTCGATGGCTCCCTGGGAGTAAACATGCAGGTTCCCGGAACCGGAGCACGCATCGCACTTGAGGTAGGCACACCGCTCTGGCAGGATCTGGAAGGGCCTCAACTGGGAACCGAATGGTGGACGGTCCTTGGTGCCCAATTCGCATTCTAGGCAAGCCGCCTCCTTGAAGTCATTCAAGTGGGGCCGTGGGTGTAATCCCCCGGCCCCATCTCTAACCACAAATCCTCTCCCGTCATAAACACGCAGAAGAGCCTTATCTTCTCAAATCCGAAAGGCCTTACTCGGGCTTCTGCAGCTTCAGAGTATCTCCAAATTCTCCCTGAACCTCTATAAGACGATTCCACAGTCTGGCCACTACGTCCTTCAGCGCTGGGTCGTCGCTTTTCATCAGGTCGTTGATTTCATGAGGGTCCTCCGAAACCTTGTAGAGACGCAGCATGTTGTTGGCCTTGGGATAATACATCAGCTTGTATCCATCAGCTGTGATCGACCTCTGCACGCCCAAATACGCGCCATATACATATTCCCGCTTTTTACCGTTCCCCTCTAAATGGGGCTGAATACTCTTAAACTGAACATGGTCGGGGGTATCCGCACCCGCCCAGTCCAGGGAGGTCGGAATGATATCCTGCAGATAGATTGGAGCATCATTGGTCGCACCGGCCGCCACCCCAGGCCCAGTCACCATGAACGGAACCCGGACACTATGATCATACATGTTCTGCTTGCCGAAGAGACCGTGCTGCCCCACCGCCAAGCCGTGGTCAGCAGTAAAGACTATATAGGTATCCTTCTCCTTTCCGCTGCTCTTTAACTGATCGAGGACGCGTCCTATTTGCGTATCCATGTGTGTGATGATGGCATAATACTCCCGCCGGTGAACCTGGACGGAATGCCGGGTCCTAGGCATGGGGGCAAGGTTCTCATCCCGGAGACGATGAGGATTTGCGATTTCATCACAGTAGGGATACCGGGGCAGGAAGTTCCGGGGCACGATAATCTCGCTGGCCGGATACTTATCGAGATACTCCTGGGGAGCCTGACGAGGGTCGTGAGGGGCATTGAAGGCCAGATAAATAAAGAAAGGCCGCTCTGACTTGGCTTCATCCTGAAGAAATCCCACCGCATCATCTGCCTGCACCTCGCTCCAGTGTTTACCACCTTCCCAGAATCCCCCAATTGATTTGTCGGCGGGGTCCCACGGGTCCGGCTTTCCTTCAAGCGGGCGATTGTATGCTTTTTTCACTGACCGTGGCATCCCCGGCCTGACATGCTTTGCCACATTGAAGAGCTTACCCGCATCAACCTGGACATGCCACTTACCCGACATGTAAGTTCGATAGCCCGCCTTCTCGAGCAACTGGGGCCAACACTTTCCCTGCTCTTGAAATTCACTCATTCCTTTCCGATTGGCAACTTTCTGGGCATTCCAAAGCTGGCGTCCCGTCATCAGCATATGTCGACTGGCGACACAAACTGCTCCACTCCAGGAGCCGGAGTTATAGGCATGTGTGAAAGTGGTTCCTCCCTTCACCAGCCGATCAAGGTACGGAGTCTCGATCTCCTCGTGTCCCAATGCCGCGATGGCGTCGTAGGTCATGTCGTCCGCAAAAATAAAGAGGATATTGGGCTTGGCGGCTCCGGCAATAGGAAGGAACGAAAAGGCGCAAGCCGCGAAGGCGAGGATGAGGCGTTTCATGAAAAAGAGAGGGCACATGATGATTTACAGGATCAGTATTCGCCATCCTCCACATCGGCCGGAAGCGAATTCGTTCTAATTCCGTGCCATGAGGGTCCCTCCTTGCCCCAAACCAAGAGGCTTCAGGCCTGCAATACGGTGATTCGCCGGATCCGGTGGGATCAATTCTCGACCCAACCGCAGAAAAATCCCAACCTCCGCACCGTTTCCCATACAGCGCCCCTATTCCGGGCGGGGGCCATTCATCCACCACCACTTACAACTCATGAAGACCAAATTGACCATTCTTACCCTGATCAGCCTGCTCGTCCTGCCCACCCTGGGACAGGAGCAGGATCGTGAAAAAGAACGCAAGCGGGCCGGCCAGGGCGCGGGCAAGCGGGCCGGCCAGGGCGCGGGCAAGCGGGCCGGCCAGGGCGCGGGCAAGCGGGCCGGTGAAGGAGCGGGCAAGCGGGCCGGTGAAGGAGCGGGCAAGCGGGCTGGCGAAGGCGAACGTGGTGAGCGCGAACAACGCCGCCGAAACGAGCATGAACGCCATGAAGACAACCGCGAGCACCATCACGAGGGAGACCGCGAACGCGATGGCCAAGGCGAACGCCACGAACGTGAACAAGACCGGGAAGTCCGTAAGTTCATCGAGCAAGCCGAACGCAAAATCAATGAACTGCGCAAACAAGGCAAACACGAACAAGCCGAAAAATTGCTTCGCCACGTGAAAGCAGAAATGGCCAAGCGCCATCACGAGGGAGACCGCGAGCGCCACAACGAGGAGCAGCGCCACAACGAGGAGCAGCGCCACAACGAGGAGCAGCGCCACAACGACGAGCAGCGCCATCACGACGAGCAGCGCCATCACGACGAGCAGCGCCACAACGAGGAGCAGCGCCACAACGAGGAGCAGCGCCACAACGACGAGCAGCGCCACAACGACGAGCAGCGCCATCACGACGAGCAGCGCCATCACGAGGAGCAGCGCCACAACGACGAGCAGCGCCACAACGACGAGCAGCGCCACAACGGCGAAGAGCGCCACCACGATAACGAACGCCACCACGATAACGAACGCCACCACAACAGAGAGCGCCACCACGACGAAGAGCGCCACCACGACGATCGCAAAGAGGGCGAATTACATCGGTTCCTCAAGCAGCTTGAGGGACGCCTGTCCCAACTTGAACATCGTTTGCGACGTCTCGAGGCGGAAGAAAGACCTCAACGTGGTCCAGAAAGACCTCGGTCAGCACCACGTCGTGCCGCACAGCCCCGCGGAAGAGGGAGGTAGTGTGTCCCGACCTCTTGAAACTGGGCACTAGGTTCCTGGACTCTTCCTTCTGGATTCCGGACTCGACGACTCACCCCTGAACACAAAAAGGGAGAGCATGGCGCTCTCCCTTGGATGGCTCGAATCACGACCCCTATGCCATGATCTGATGGATGGGCTTGGCGCCCTCCACTCCAACCAGCTTCTGATCGAGTCCGCCGTAAAAATAGCTGAGGTTGTTAGGATCAAGGCCCATCCGGTCAAGCACGGTAGCATGCATGTTTCTTACATGCAGACTATCCCCTACAGCGGCGGCACCCAGCTCATCCGTTTCTCCGTGAGAAACGCCTCCTTTGATTCCACCCCCTGCCATCCACATCGTGAACCCGAAGGAGTTGTGATCCCGACCAGTTCCCTTGGCGTATTCCGCAGTCGGCTGGCGTCCGAACTCTCCACCCCAGACGATCAGGGTTTCATCCAGCATACCCCGCTGCTTTAAGTCAGCGATGAGCCCGGCAATAGGCTTGTCGGTATTCCCCGCGTGCTTGTTATGATTTGCTTCCAAGTTGCCATGGGCATCCCAGTTAGCATCATTGTGTGCACCCCCGGAGTAAATCTGAATGAAACGAACTCCTCTTTCCACGAGCCTTCGGGCCAACATGCACTTTCTTCCAAAGTCATCCGTGCGCCCTTCTCCAACTCCGTAAAGCTGTTTAACGTGATCTGGCTCGCCATCCAGATCTATTGCTTCCGGCGCCGTCGTCTGCATCCGGTAAGCCAATTCATAACTGGAAATTCTGGATGACAGATCTGACTGATCCTCCCGCAGGCCCAGATGCTCCTGATTCATGGTGCTGAGATAGTCAAGCAGAGTCCGCTGCTGCTCTCTCGGCATGTTCTGAGCATTCTTGAGATTCAGGATGGGATCTCCCTGCGACCGAAAGACCGTCCCGCCATAACTCGCGGGCATGTAGCCGGAGGTCCAGTTCTTGGCTCCACTGATCGGACCTCCACTATTCTCAAGCATAACCACGTAACCCGGAAGATTCTCGTTCACACTTCCAAGTCCATAATTCACCCATGATCCGAGAGAGGGCTTTCCGCTTACCACCGAGCCACAATTCATGTTCAGCATCGCTGACCCATGGATCGGAGACTCTGCAGACATCGAGTGGATAAAGGCGATATCATCAGATCGCTTGGCAAGGTGAGGAAACAGGGTGGAGATATGCTTTCCGGACTGACCATACTGAGAAAATTTCCACTTCGGTCCCACAACGCGACCTTTGTTCTTCTTTCCCCCACGCCCGAAGGTTTTGACGTCGATGGTCTTTCCGTCGAGTGGGTAGAGTTTTGGTTTGTAATCAAAGGTGTCCATGTGACTTGGACCCCCATACATGAAGAGGAAGATTACGGCCTTGGCTCGCTGTGGCAGCATGGAGTCCTTCGGGGCCAGAGGGTTGCCATAGAGACTCGCCGCATCTGCTTTATTGAAGAATCCATCCTGGGCCAACATCCCGGTCAGAGCCAAGGAGGTAAAACCGCCACCTAGATGACGAATCGCCTCGCGGCGGTTGATCTGACCGCAAAAACTGTTCACTGGTTTATTCATGGTATTAGGAGAAAAGATGTTCTGCAGAAATGCCGCTCGGTCAGTCGACAAAGAAAAACTCGTTGAGATTCAAAACCAGGAGGGCAAAACGATTGAAAGCGTCTTCCGAGGAGAGCTTGTGCTCCCGTATCATGACCTCCACAAATTCCATGCCGTAGTCCAACTCTCTCACTGTGGCCGTTCTGGCAAGGGCAATTTCAAGCGCAAGACCTACCTGTCGGCGAGGATCATCCGGCGCCTCGGATCGAAGACGTTCAGCAAAACTAACAGCCTCTTCGTTTACGAAGGTGCTGTTCATCATTGCCAGAGCTTGAGTGGGCAGGATGCTCCGGAAGCGAACCGGGCAGGTCCCATCCGTATCAGCCAGATCAAAGTCCTGCAGAATGGGTGGAACGATCGACCGCTTGACCTTGATGTAAACGCTTCTCCGGGTTTGCTCTTCCGGAGGAGAATTACCCCATTTTCCTCCCTTGGTTGAGGACGTTGCCAGCACCTCGGGCGCAAGCTTGATGTAGATGCTCGGACCTCCCATTTTGCGATTCAGCCGACCGGTGGTGGCGAGGACTGAATCCCGCAACTCTTCGGCAGTCAGACGGCGCATGTTGAAACGCCAGAACCATTTGTTGTCCGGATCCTTCGCCAAACTGGCAGCCTGACCCTTCGACGACATCTGGTAGGCTTGGGAAAGCATGATCACCTTGTGCATCTGCTTGAGACTCCACTTCTTGTTCACCAGCTCGGTCGCGAGCCAGTCGAGGAGCACCGGATGAGTTGGTCGCTCTCCGAGATAGCCAAAATCGTTAGGAGTTGCGCAGATTCCACGCCCAAAGTGATGCTGCCAGAGGCGATTCATTATCACCCGCGAGGTCCGGGGGTTGTCGGGCTTCACCATCCACTTCGCAAGCGCCAGTCGACGCCCACTGGTGTTTCGCCCGTGGGCCGGGGAATTATGCTCCAGCTCGTCTCCTCCAAAGATCGTTGGAATACTCGTGGTCATTACCTTATCGCCCTTCACGTGAGGATTCCCACGGTAGTGCACATGAAGCGGGGGCGGTATTTTCCCATGCTCCTGCACGACCTGAGCGCTCACGCTCGTGGGCTTGGGGCGGCTCTGCGCATGTTGCGCAATCCGCTTTTTCAGGTCTTTCCTCTTGGCCAGGAGTCCTGCCTCAACACCCTTGGATTTCGACATCGCGAGAGCTACATCGATAGTGAACTTTTCCCCTTGGTAGGACTTGACCCCAAAATCAAATGATTGCCCCCCTTTCGTCTGTCGCACCCGGGCTGTCACAACATTCCGGCCCGTCTGAAGAGCAGAGAGGAACTTCTTGTCGGCATCGAAATCCTTATAATTTCCAAGAACCCCGCTTTCCTTGAGAACCAATTGTCCATTCAGAAAAATCTCGACATCCTCGTCGTGGATCAGGGAGAGCCTCAGCTTATCTGGAATACTTTCCAGGAGGAAGGTACCCTGAGCCCAAAGTTCCTTGGAGCTCCATTCCGTATTCACTTTAACGCCAGAAGTCCCCGCTTTTCCGAAGCCCGCGAGACCCTTTTTCCACTTCTCATTCTCAGCACGAAAATTGACCGCAGACCAGTTTGCTGAGGGCTTCCGAGTAGTGTAAAACCACATTCCGGGACTCACCTCCCGGCCATCTCCTAGCAAGACCAGAAATTCATCCCCAGAGCTGCTAAGCCTTCCCTTGAGACTCGGAAATGCCTTGATCAGCTGCTGCCCAATCTTCTTCTCGGCACTTTCCAGCTCCCCCTTGACCCTTTCGCCTTCGGCATCGTGCTTTTCGAGCGCAGCCTGGTAGCCGGCATCTCCCTCTCCGCCACCAACATTCTCAATGTTCGCTCCACCCTTCCCTGGCTGTTTTACCCCGCGGAAAAAGGCCATGAAGCTGTAGTAATCCTCCTGGGAAATTGGATCTCCCTTGTGGTCGTGACATCGCGCACACCCCACGGTCATCCCCAGCATCCCCTCGGAGGTAATCCGCAGGTCATCATCGAGATTATCAAACAAGTGCAGGAGCCGATCCGCAGGCTCGTCATCCCACTGCATGAGGCGATGATATCCCGTCGCAATCATGGACTGTGAAGTAGGCTTTTCGAGCTCATCTCCTGCCAGCTGGTCGAGAACAAACTGGTCGTAGGGAAGATCAGCGTTGAACGCGTCGATGACATAATCGCGGTAACGCCAGATATGCGGTTTCTCGGAATCTCGCTCAAAGCCGTTGGACTCGGCGTATCGAACAATATCAAGCCAGTGCCGCGCCCACTTCTCTCCGTAGTGTGGCGAGGCCAGAAGGCGGTCGATAACCTTTTCCCACGCCTCGGGAGAGGAATCCTTTTCGAAAGCCTCAACCTCCTCAAGAGTGGGAGGAAGCCCTGTGATGTCGAAGCTTGCCCGCCGGATCAGCTCTCGTCTCGACGCCGGGCTATTGGGCTTGAGCCCGTTGACCTGTAATCTATCAAAAATGAAGGCATCGATAGGGCTGCGGCCCCACGCCGGATCCTTAACCTCGGGCACACTTGGCCGACGAAGCGGCTTGTACGACCAGAACGCCTTAGTGGTAGCATTCACCTTAGTGATGTCATCCTCAGCGGTCAAAAAGGTCGGGAATAGAGAGAGTCCCAACAGGATTGGCAGAGCGGTCTTCATGCGGTGATCAAGCGATAGCAACGTGAGCTGGTTGTTATTTGACAGCGCGTCCGAAAGACGGGCGAAAGTTTATTTTAGGGACCTTCACCCATAATCTGAAACACACTCACGAAACTAGGCCAAAATTCGGCCAACCCATAGAGAAAAAACGTGCCACAAGGGTGTGACTGGACCTTGTGGTTCTTAAGGAGCATCGGGAATCCATCGCAGGATCCCGGTTCTCCGCACGGAGGCTCAAATCCACAGACAAGAAGAAAATTGACTCATGTATCTCGTAATAAGCAAGTTATGCCCATTGCAGGCCTGAAGTCATCTGCCTCTAGGTCACCCGAGCGGCCCTCACAGCCCCAGCCACACTCGCCCTAACGATATCGTAACTGGAATCGTAACGATCGCAACGATCGAGGTGGTGATTACCACGTGCATGGCCGCAGCTGCATTCGCACCATAATGCCGCGCATAAACGATGGGCGCTACCGCGCTTGGCATGGCTGCCTGCACGAGGAGAACCTGCTTAAATTCAACAACAACGGGCAGGAATTTTGCGAGGGATAGAATCACCATCGGCATCACGATCATCCTTACAATGATGCTCCCAACTCCAATCCGGAGCGAATAACGTTCTTTCCCCAAAACATCTGATATCACTGTACCGATCAGCAATAGCCCCACAGGGAACGCCGCGAGTCCCAGCCAGTGAAGCAGGTTGAGAAAAATCTCGAACGCGAACTCGGTGACTTTGGAGTGCTCGACGAGAGCGTCAACGCGGGCAAGGACCATGAGAAGCCCCACAACGACCGCCACCATGGGACCGGATATGAACTCGCGAGCCGATTTCATGGGCTTGCCCCGCAGGATAAACATCCCAAGCGTCCAGATCCCCAGTTCCACTCCGAGGCTGTGAGTAAAGAGCACGCCCAGCACGGCGGTTTCATTCTCGGGGAAGAAGACCATCAGTAGGGGAATTGCTACGTAGCCATAATTTTGGACCCCAGCGGTAAGGGTAAAGCTACGCCATCCCGTCCCCTTTCTAAGACCAATTACACGACCTACCAGAAGAGCAACCATCAAGCCGATCACGATCACCGCAAATCCCACAATGATGGCCCAGGCAACCACCGAAACATCCCTTAACAACTCTGCCCGGAGAACCTTATCGAGGATCAGTGCCGGATAGAGCACATGAATCACCAGCTTGGTAAGGCCATCGTCCATCTGCGGGCCCAGCACCCGCGCACGGCGCAACCCTCCCCCGACAACCATGAGGCAATAGATCGGGACAACTGCAACAAGGATCTGTGGGATTCCTTCCACGAGCTGGAGGGTAGCCTTTCGGGCTCAAACTCAAAGCCCATAGCGTCAATCCGCCAACATTCCTACTTCCGGACCCTCATGGCGTCTTTTTCCAAGAAAATCTTCGAGTGCTTTTCAGATCGAGCGTCGAGTTCTTTCGCGGAAAACCGGGTGCTCAGGATATAGGGGGCTTCACCCTTGATCCAATGTCCATAAGTTGTCACGACGATGGATCCATTGCCATCCGGCAAGACCTCCACTCCCGGGTATGTGGTGTCATGGCCCACCTTATTGTCGAGAAGGCGAAGGAGATATTGCCCCGGTTCACCTCTTACAAGATCATCGTAGAGACCAACCCATGCCACGCAGTCGCCATCAGTAGACGAAATAACATTGCCCCTGGCATAACGGCCCCTGAACACAATGACCAAGCGACCGTCGGGAGTATAGCGGCAGGTATGACGATCCCCAGTAAGAGTGATGGGAAGCTCCCTTGGCTTACTCCAAGTCTTGCCCTCGTCATCTGAGAACATGATATGCGAGTTCTTTCGCCGCGCATTCTCCCTCAACAGCATTGCGATTTGGC
The DNA here is from genome assembly GCA_029242545.1 of Roseibacillus sp. Classification (GTDB taxonomy): domain Bacteria; phylum Verrucomicrobiota; class Verrucomicrobiia; order Verrucomicrobiales; family Akkermansiaceae; genus Roseibacillus_B. Next base: position 31,944 of record JAQWTV010000142.1, on the reverse strand, counting down.
TCCCATCGGGCGATCGCACAAGACCAGGTTCACAAAGATGCACCGCGCTGTCTCTTTGCAGAACCTCGGGATGGGACCAGCTCAATCCTCCATCCATTGTAAGAGTTCGATAGAGAGCAAACTCAACCGGATTGGCCAGCTTTCCCCTGTCTGAAAAAAAACGTCCGTCATCATGAAAAACGCACATGTAATGCCCTCGCCCGGTTCTCATCTCAAGATGGCTTCCCATCACTACAATCCCTCCCCAGTCCCCCACTTTTTTCAATTCACTCCAGCTCTCCCCTTCATCCTCGCTGATCGCATTCCGTGCCGGATACAGGCCTGACCAAAGAAGAATACGCTTCTTCCCGTCCAAACCCTGCATCTGATGCAGGGTCGGAACCTCCCGCGACGTCTCCCAGGACGCCGGTGTCGGCAGCCGTTCTCCCCATGTTCTTCCCCCATCATTACTTTTCTTGTACACAATCGGCCCTCTCCCATGCCCTTTCGGATAAACCGCTAGAATAGTAATCCCGTCATCCAGCAGGCAGGTTGAGACGTGTCCCAGATACTGACCCTTTTCCCGGTCCACTACAGTTATCCGCTTTCGATCGCCACTGAGGTCAACAAAGGCAACCTCCGGAACCGCACACGCTGACCCCCAAAAAGAGGCCAGAAGGAAATAGACTCTGCGCATGCTTGAAGCTGCTCTCTGGAAAAGGCATCGCAATCATATTCGACATGCTCCCCGACCGGCGCTAGCTAGAGATATGCCCAAAGGCAAACCCTGCTGCACACCTTCAAGGGATAATAGCGACTTCCGGGAAGAACGGTTATGCCTGATCCGCTCGCCCGATGCTGGTTCCGACGAAGGAATGGTAATGGTGGGGAAAAGAATATTCCCAATGGGCGCCGAAGGTCTCGAATGCTGGAACGCAGATGGAGAAGGTCCGATTCATCAGGTAAGCCTTGAGGACTATTTGATTGATCAAACCTCCGTCACGAATGAGTCATTTTCCACTTTTGTGGATGCAACCGGATACCAATCCGAGGCGGAGCGCTTCGGGTGGTCTTTTGTTTTTCACAACCAGATTCCCAAGGCTCACCTCAAACGCCTCAGCTTTGACCGGGCCTTCGGCGTCGAATGGTGGGCAAAAGTAGAGGGCGCCAGCTGGAAAAAACCTGGGGGACCCGGCACCAACATCCGGAAGATTATGAACCATCCGGTGGTCCATGTCTCGTGGCGTGACGCCACGGCCTTCTGCCAGTGGGCAGGAAAACGCCTTCCTACTGAGGCAGAATGGGAGTGTGCGGCACGCGGCGGGCAAGAGGGGTTAGCTTACCCGTGGGGCAATGAATTGACCCCAGGCAACAAGCACCGCTGCAACATCTGGCAGGGACAATTTCCCGAAAAAGATGTTGGCGCTGACGGCTACTGTGGCACAGCGCCGGCCCGTTCCTTTCCAGCCAATGATTTTGGCCTCTACAATATGATGGGTAATACCTGGGACTGGGTTTCGGACTGGTTTGATCCTCGCTATTACACCAAATCTCCTCCCAATAACCCCACCGGACCCGGGACCGGGACCGAGAAGGTCATTCGAGGCGGCTCGTTTCTCTGTCACGAGTCCTACTGCAATCGCTACCGAAACTCTGCTCGGAGCAAGGTCACTCCCGACTCAACGACCTGCCATCTTAGCTTCCGATGTGCCCTCAGCCCAGCTGAGGAGGGTGGTTGAGGCCTCTACCACTAGCCGGGCACCTCAACCCACTGCCCCTCCCTGCTCGATTGCAGGCTGAGCTCAGCGAGCTGAACCCCTTTCGCCCCCTCACGCAAGGTCCAGGGAAAGGGTTCCTCTTCCACCACGTGCTTGAGAAACAACTCCCACTGACTCTTGAAGGCGTTGTCAAAATCCTCCTGGGGCTGCACTTCTTCCCAGTCCTCAAAAAAATCAATCGGGCTCTCCACATCCGGATTCCAAACCGGTGTTGGAGTGTTGGCCCGAGATTGAACAATGCACTTGCGAAGGCCTACCGTCGCGCTCCCCTCAGTGCCATCAACCTGCATGGTGAACAGTTCATCACGCCGCACCCGGACACACCACGAGGAGTTGAACTGACACACCACTCCAGTATCCGTTTGAAGGATCGCATAGGCGGAGTCATCAGCGGTACACTGGTATGCCTGTCCCTGTTCATCGACCCTCTCTGGAATGTGCGTAGCTGCATGGCTGAAAATGCGGGTTACTTTTCCGAACAGGTTATCGATGACATAGCGCCAGTGGCAGTGCATATCTATAATGACACCCCCTCCGTCTTCCTTCCGGTAGTTCCAGCTTGGTCGCTGCGCAGGATGCTCTGGATCGTGACCCGGATACACCCAGTAGCCGAACTCTCCTCTGACCGAGAGGATCTTTCCAAAAAAACCCTGATCCCGAAGGGATCGAAACTTCTGGATACCCGGAAGCCAGAGCTTGTCCTGGACGCTTCCGTTCTTTACTCCCGCCCTCTCTGCCTTCTCCGCAATAGCGAGCGCTTCTCCATAATCATTCGCGGTGGGTTTTTCGCAATAGACGTGCTTGCCTGCCGCAATAGCCCGCTCAAGAAATCCCACTCTGTAAGGAGTTCCCGACGCGTCGAAAAAGATAGGATATGCATCGTTGGAAAGGACCGCATCTAGATTGGTCGTATAGTCTTCTACACCATACTGCTCGGCCAAATTCTGCAGTTTGTTCTCGTTGCGCCCGGTCAACACCAGTTCCGGGATGATTCTGGTATCCCCGCACACTACCCCTCCCTGTTCTCTAATGGCCAGGATAGATCGCACGAGATGTTGATTGGTCCCCATGCGCCCGGTAACGCCGTTCATGATTATCCCGATTCGATGCTCGTTCATGGTATTAAGATTTTGGGAGCAAGTTAACCCCGCGTTTCGCTGAGCTACCGCGGGAAAGGTGGTCCGGGTTGACCCCAAGTCAAACCCTCACCTTCCCTGAGTCAATTATTCGAAGCGGTATACCTGCTCATAAGATTCCAGAATGCGATCCAGAAATTTATTCTGGTCCTCGTTCCACCACCTGCGTGAAAAGATCTCCACCTCCCGGCGACCTTCAAATCCAGCCTCTCGAACCCACTGGTCGATTTCCCCGAGGGCAATACAGCCTTCCCCCATAATTCCCCGATCGAGAAGAACATCCTCCTGATCGGGCTTGAAGTCACAAATGTGATAAGCGTCCAGCCATCCATTGTCAGCACAGCGCTGCAACTGTTCCCGCAAGTCTACTTCCCAGAAGACGTGATAAACATCGACCGCTACTCCGACATTGCTCAGTGACAGCTCCTCGGCAAGGATATTGGCATCGCGCAAGGAACAGATCCCGGATCGATCACCAGCGTAAACCGGATGCAAAGGTTCGATCAAAAGTCGGATTCCCATCCGTTCCGCCTCCCCAGCTATCGCTCCGATTCCATCGCGGATCTGCTCGTAGTTTTCTCTCGCGGTCTGACCCGGAGTAGCCCCGCAAACGAGCACGACCTGAGGAAGCCCAAGAGCCTCTGCCTCCATCAGGCATTCGCGGTTCTTTTCAATTGCAGCAAGCCTTTCCTCCGCTGAGGCCCCCGTGAAAAAGCCCCCACGCACCAGGGAAACCCCTTCCAACCCCGCATCGGAAATATGCTGCCTGACCGAGCAGAGATCTTCCCCTTCCAATGTCTCTCGCCAAACCGAAATACCCCCAATTCCGCGTCGAGCATAACCCTCGATGCACTCAGACATTGACCACGAGCGAGTCGTGAAAGTGTGGATAGCCAGTTCAGGATAGGACATGAGGAGAATCGAAAATTACCAGGTCATTGAACAGCACAGGAAATTCTGGGTTTTTCCTGCTACGGTTTCTTAGCCTTTGAGGTCGTAGCCGAGGCGCAGGGCGCAGTCCCGCAAGATGTCCTTTTCCCAATCGGGGCGGCGCGGGCAACTGGGGTGGGGCTCACTACTGGGAATCCGGCCAAGAAGATGCTGAAAGACCGCGCAACTGTGTTTGTAAGCAGGAACGGGAGCCCGGAAACCGACATTCCCTAGGTATTGGAGAGCGTCCGCCAGTTCATAATAATGAGCGCTTTCTTCCTCCCAGAGGCGATCTCGTTCAGCGAATTTCTCGGGACAGAAGGCCGCAAGGCCGAGAAGATAATCGGATCCATACTCAATCATATCGATCCCCAAGTCATTCCCCGTATAGATTCGAAAGTCCGGTCGCAATTGGTCTCGCATAGCCAGCCGCTTCAATTCCTCCTCCCGGCTCAGTGAGCTATGCTTGATACCGCTGAGGCTGGGAATACTCATGAGCCCCCGGATCGTTTCCTCCTCATAGATCATTCCAAATGGAGCGAACACCGGTCCGAGCTCGAACCCAATCACCTCCGGGTAGGGATCACAGATCGAAGCATACAGATCAATAATCTGCTGCGACTCCCAGTCATGGAAGCGGGTGGTCTGGAAAATTACAGGCGTCCCGCCAAATGAGACGATTTCATCCATTTCCCTTCGATAGAGATCCTTCAAATCTCCTTCTCTCCCCTCCACGAAAGCTCCAGCCGCAAACCCCCTTCCACTTCCAAGAGTAGTGGTGGTCCATTTCAGGACCTCAGTCCTCTCACTGGGAGCGATGTAGTTTGCGTATCCGGTATCCATATTAACCGCGCACCCGAGGCCAGCCTCAGTAGTCCGCTGCACTGCTTCCCGAAAGGCCTTTCCCGCTATTTCGCCATTGCTGTCAAACGGAAGGAGGCAGGCAGCCAATCCCTTCACACAACGCCCCGGGCGCTTATTATCAATATAGTCCGGAACTTTCATGAAGGTTTGATGATTAGCGCCGACATAATCCGCAACCTCAAAAACCGTGAGCCAAAATTTCCGGCCAGCCCATCGAACTCTCTCAGATGTCCTCTAATCCACCCCGAGAGGAAAAATTTATCCACAATTTTCATATCCTAGACTCTTTTGGATTCATCCCGAGGGGCATAGATCTCACCTTGGAGAGGAACTCTTTCGCCGAGAAAGCATGATACACACACCTGCTCTCATTCTCCTGACCCTGGTCGCACTGCTCATCCCACTTGTCAGCGCGCAACAGCTTCGCCACCCAACTGCTCGTCCGAATATTCTATGGCTGGTTGCTGACGACATGAACTGGGACTCCCCAGGTTGCTTCGGAGGCGTAGCTGAAGGTGTGACCCCCCATATAGACCAACTCGCGGCGGAAGGCATCCAGTTCTGGCATGGATACGTCAATGTTGCCGTCTGCACACCCTCTCGCAGCGTGATGCTGACCGGTCTCTATCCGCAGAACAATGGAGCGGAGGGATTTCAGCGTATCCGACCCGGAACTCCTAATCTTCCCTCTCTCCTGAACGCAGCCGGATTCCTCTGTGGCACCATCGGAAAACCACTCAATCAACAGGAACTTTTCAGATGGTCGACAACATATACCTGGCAGGGAAAGGGCGATGAGAACCTCTGGGGACGAGACCCGGCGATCTACCGCCGCTTCACCCGGGACTTTTTCGCGCACGCAAAATCAGCGCGCCAGCCCTTTTTCCTAATGGCAAATACCCACGATCCTCATGACCCTTTTGCCATCTCCGGACCTAAGGGCCTACACCCAGATAATCTTCACTATGAGCGAGCGGAGTCGTCAAAAAATTATGATCCTTCTCAAGTTCGGGTCAGCGCCGGTCTGCCCGATGTAGTAGAGATCCGTAAACATCTCGCTCGCTATGCAGGGTCCGTGCGCCGCACAGATGATATGGTCGGCGCGGTCCTGCAGGAACTGGATCGAGCCGGCCTCGCAGACAATACAATCGTGCTTTTCCTTTCCGACCACGGGATGGCTTTTCCGGGCGTGAAGGCAAATTGCTATCCCGATAGCACTCGGTCACCCTGGATTATCCGGTGGCCAGGGGTAGTCGCTAGCGGGCGGGACGACAGGCTCCACATGCTTTCCTGCGTTGACCTTCAGTCCACCTTCCTGGAGGCAGCAAAATTACCCCCTGCGACCCGGACCGACGGGCGCTCTTTTCTCCCGATCCTCCAAGGTGGAAAACAAGAGGAACGAGATTACGTCTTTACTCAGTTCTTCCATATTCACGGTAAGGATGCCTACCCGATGAGGGGAATTTTGTCGCGTGACTGGGCATACCTTTTCAACCCATGGGCAGACGGTAAGCGGATTTTTCCCAGGCAATGGAACGGATTTGACGCGCTACGTAAGGTTGCCCAGACCAATCCGCTCATGAAGCGTCGTGTCGATCACCTCTCCTTCCGAACTGTTGAGGAGTTCTACAGTCTGCGCGAAGACCCTCACTGTCTATCCAACCTGCTGGAGACAGAACCCTCGTCCTCGGATAATCCCATCCCGGTTAATAGGTTCCGGAAAAAGCTCAGAGAGTTGATGATTCGGATTTCGGACCCAGCGCTCCCCGCCTTGAATAGCCGTCGAGATCCTCGAGCCCTGCAATCCTTCATGAAAAGCTACACTGACCGTGCTACCAAGGAGATCGAGGAGCTGCGATCCTACGAGCAGGTCAAAGGATACCGGTTCTAGCAACAATCAGTCCCCTACGCCGAAACCCTCGCGTCGACGCCGCGCTTCCTCTGCCCTCTTGCGCTCTCGTTCCGCCGCCTGTTCCGCCTTTCGCTCCTGTAATTCCCGGGCTGCTCGTTGAAACGGGGACTCGCCGGGTCTGGAGGGCGGCGTGATCTGTCTTCCATCGTTCCCTGCGATCGGAGGCCTCGAAACCGGCCGATCCTCTCCCTTGGTCAAAAATTCACTGGGCCTGAGAGATCCGGTCGTGAAGCGTAATTCGTCCACGACAACCGCTGATCCCCCCACCGCGATCCGGAAAGCCTGACCCCTCACCGGCATCAATTCTTCCAGCGGCAGGAGCGTTGATGCGATCATTCTATTATCCATAAAGATCTTCATACTCCCATGTGTCTCAGAAGACCGGGGATTCCATACTGCTGCAACGTGGTGCGGAAGACCGTCATAGATTGGGGCATTCTCGGCAACCGCCTGCATTTTCTCTGATCCTGTATCGTAGATGAAGGCTAGAAACCCTTTCCCGCTCTTTCCCGGGCTGAGTGCAAGGCGCCAGCCTGCCTCCCCCTTCTCGTTTGAACTGGGAACCGTTCCTCCCAGCGTCCCGGCCGTCAATCTGCCCGGCTTGAACCAGCCCTCGTAGGTAAAGGGGGTATCTCTTTTCATCTCAAAGCTTCCTGCCCCTTCCTTGCTTTCAGCAACGTGGGACACCTGTGCCGCAACCACATTTCTCTTTCTTGTCATCGGAACAGGGTCAGGTGCGAGGGGCTTAGCCGGCTTCCACCGGGCGAAAGATCCAAGCGGACGGCTACCGATGTAGTCCCCAAACACCCCTTTTCCCAACTTACTCTTATCGAATCCCCAGTAGGCAATCGACCTCGGAGGCGCCATAATCGGAGTGTCAAATCGCCCCAGACGATACAGCACACACCGCTCATCCGCGGTGAACCCGCGCGCCCATATTGCCGCTTCATCGATACAGAAGCCCGCATTCTTGCTACCCACCTGGACCGCTGCCCCCTCGGCCGGAGGAGGGACAGCCACCCCAGAGACAACCTCGGATTGCACCCGGTGATCCAACCAGATCGATGTTTCCCCATTAACACGCTCGACGAGGATATGATGCCAGAGAAAGTCACTCGGAAAGCCGAGAGTTGCTGGAGCGCCCTCCCCTACCTCTGCCACGATCTTGTCATTAATGACCCGTATCTCACAAACGCTGTCAAAAGACAGGAGAGTTGCATCGGTTAACTTCTTGATCACAGCTGGAGCATCTGGCTCGGGAGGATCAAGCCGGGAGGTATCGGGCCGTTTCAGCCAGAAAGCGATGGTGATGTCCTTAACCTCGGCAAAAGGCTTCACCGGGGAACGCATGGCCTCGCTGCCGTTTTCCTCCACGAGTCGACAGGCCATACCGATCCGCCCAAGGATTCCCGGACTCCCACTGGTGGCATCCAAATCGCGCTCTCCCCCCGAAAGATCACGTATCCGGAACTCCGTAGATTCCTCATCGAAAGGCGCATAGTAGATGAGGCTGCGGGTGGGAGCCCGCAAGGATGCGACATCGGCGGGCTCAGGAGGTATGGGGGCCTTCCCCTGAGGCAGAACCGTCTCCGCAACTGCCTGCTCGGGCTCGCCAGTAGACTCCGGCGTATCGGCGGGCTCCGGCTCAATAGCGGGCTCCAACGCAGGAGAGTCAGGAGTATTGCTGGACTCGTTGTCGACCACAACTCCGGGAGAATCCTCCGAGCCTTCCTCCGCCGGCTCTGGATCAGCTTCCTGAACAGTTACCGGTTCAGCCGGTTGCTTCCCGATCTCAACAACCGCTTGGGGCAAAACCGGCTGCCGGACACTAACATCAGGATCCGATGGCGGTAACGTGCCGCCAGTAGTTGTGGCTCGCAACTCAGAGCCGGACTCCTCGCCTCCCTGAGCAAGCTGCGTCCCCCCTCTTTTATTGATCTCCTTGAAAACGAAAACTCCTACGCCCGCCGCCAAAGCGACCACAGAGAAAAGGGCCATCCACGCCACCACCCCCCTGCTCCGACGCCTCGGATAACCCGTCTCCGCCCGACGCGCAGGCTCCGTAACTGTTCCTACCGAGGCCAGAGACACGACCGCATCCTCTCCTTGATGATCGAAACCCCGGATCCCAGGCAATACCACCCCGGGATCATTTCTCTCTGTATCCTCCATGCACCATGGGCGCAGGAAAAGACCAGCGTCGAGGATATCCGCGCGGTAGCCTGCAATGTCAAAAGCTACACGCCGGAAGATGAGCTCCTGAGTCTCATTGTCGTAGATGACATAGGAAGCTCTGGGATCCTCTGCCGTCACTGGCTCTCCCACAGAACCCACATTTACCAGATATCGACAATCATTGGAGAGCTCCCGATTTTCTGCGGGAAGGCTGTCAATTAGCCCATCAGCCTGCTGCCGATAAATACCGGCCTCACGCGCATGCCCGAGGAAAGTTACCCGGTGCGCTGTCGCCTCGAGGTTTTCACGCGCTATTTCCTCACTTCCAATTCCACGGTAGCGCCCCGGCTGTACACACTCACCGTGAACAAAAAGCAGTCCTCCCGTCTCCAGAGCGAGTGGGCGCTCTGCCAGATAGGACAGCGCGTCCTGATGAAGATGCTCCCTTGTCCACCTGATGCAATAGTTCGTTCCCTCATCTGGGTTTGATTCTCCCAGCAACCCTGCCAGCGCGGCATCGCAGTCCCCCAAGACAACATTCCCGGTGCGAGACCTCAGATCTTCCAGAATCTCTGCCGTGCCCGCACCATGACCAGACACATCTCCAAGACAAATCGGCATATCCACCCCAATACTGGTGAAATCGTCCACAATGGCATTCCATGCCTGACGATTACCGTATATCTCTGAAAAGATGGCGTAGCGCATCAGACCTGAAAAACTCGAGTTCGCAAGTATCCAACACCGGGGACCGCTCCGCAATTTCCGAATACCCTCATCCCCCGTAGCAGAAATATTAGACCGAAAGGCTGGCTAACACCACACTCTGCCCATTTTCCTACCGGCGATAGAAATCCACCCACGACAATTCCATTGTCCGGGCCTTTGAGCTCAGGACTGATTGAGGGACCTCAACTTCGTAATAACCCTCTCTGCGTCTCGAACCCCCACCCTTGACTGCTTCGACGAGATACCGCCCACTGAGCGGACTTCCTCCTGCATCGACCATTCGGGTCGGCAGGCAATTATCTGGCCGCGGAGCACCGTCTCCGTGATAGGCACCGGAGAACCCCTCCTCCCCAACCTTGATCTCGAAACCCTCAAGCCCGGGAAGATGAATACGCAGCAGGACTTTCTTGGGCCACTGTCCGCTGCGCAGATGAATCGACCCACCACCAATACCCGATTCATCGCTGACTTCGAACATCACTGACTCCCGGCCGGAATTTACCTTGATCCTGCCACTCGTTCCCCTGGCCCCCTTCTCTTTGAGCAGTATTCGAAACTGAGTCGGCCCCTCCACTATGACCTTCTTGGATTCAAGCTCTTTGGTAAGCTTCTTGAGCTCTGATACGATGTCCGGGTGCTTCTCAGCGAGATTGTTACGTTCACCGATATCTGCCTCTAGATCATAAAGCTCATCCACTTTCTTCCGCCCATCCTCCGCAGCGTAACCGTGGAAATGTGCGTCCGGCAGCAGATATTTCCACTTACCCTTCCGAACCCCAGCGCGGTTGAAATAAAAGGATTCGCGTCCTCGCTCTGTTTTTCCAAGAAGCAGTTCGGTCTGGTCGATGCCATCAATCCTACGGTCGGTAGGAGTCTCGAACCCACAGAGACTGGCAAAGGTGGGCAGGAAATCTATACTCGCAAAAATAGCATCACTGGTGCGATTGGCCGGCACCTTCCCGGGCCATCGCACAATACAGGGGAGGCGGTAACCCGCCTCATAAGGGGACCCTTTCCCATTCCTGAGCGGACCAGCCTCTCCCCAAAAAATGGAACCCTTCGGATGCCCTTTCTTACGCTTGGTGTATTTATCCTGGTTCCACGGCCCATTATCGCTGGTGTAAATCACCAGCGTATTGCCGGAAAGATCCAGTTCATCAAGGACATCGAGAAGTCTTCCTGTTTCATGATCAAATTCCTCCACTACGTCCCCATACAAGCCGCCCTCGGACTTGCCCCTGAAGGCCGGTGATGCATCGATGATGGTGTGCATCATAGTGTGGGCGAGATAGAGCACAAATGGCTTCCCGGGGTCTCGTTTCTCTTTGAGAAAATCGATGGACTTCTCCGTGTAGAGGTGCACCAGCCCTCCCATGTCCCGACTATTGCCCACAGCCTTGTTGTTCTCGTGGAACTGAACTGATCCGTTGTCGTTGGCCCCGAGAGCACCAAAGTAATAATCAAACCCCTGGGCGTTGGGCATACGGTCCACAATCGGCTTCCGGTTGGAAACGTCCCATTTTCCAATGCAGGCTGTCTGGTAACCGGCCTTACGAGCCAACTCCGCCCACGTGATCTCAGAGGCAGGCATCCCCCACCCACCACTCCGGATAGGCTGCCGGCCCGTAAGAAGGGCCGATCTGGAGGGCCCGCAGACAGTTTGAGAGTAAAACGAAGTGAACCGGGTTCCTTCTCTCGCTAATTGATCCAGGCGAGGAGTTTTGTTTTTCTTGTTACCGTAACAGGCCAAATCCGCGTAACCCTGATCATCGGTGAAGATAATCAGAATATTGGGCCGCTGTGGCCCCCCTACCAGAAGAGGGATAGCGAAAAGCACTGCGATAAAGAGAGATATGACGACCTTCATGGTGAGAGAGGAGCTGTAATTCAGGTGCTCGGGGCCGCCTGTAATTCGAAAACGTGGACAATAAGGCTTTTCGAGCCCGAATGGTATGGAACCATAACTCCAATGAACCTTTCGAGAAGGAAATTTCTACGAAGTCAGGGCGCACTCCTGACTCTCCCCTTCATGCCTTCGCTGGCCTCCGCCAAGTCTCTCAAGGAGAAGAAAAAGCCGGAGAAGAAGATGGTCATGTTCTACGTCCCCAACGGCATCAACCGGCGCGGATTTTTCCCAGGTGAGGAGCAGGCCCAGCTCCCCGGATTTGTTGGAGGTTTCAATGCAGATAAGACCAAGCAGCAGAAGCGTATTGAAAACCAGCACGGCATCTCCCCGCTGGAGTTCAGTTCTTCGATGCAGCCCCTGCGCGAGCATGCGAACGACATCACTCTCGTCACCGGAATGGAGCGGACGTTCAAGAACGGACAGGACGTCCACGCACAGGGAGCGTCCTGCTACCTTACCAGTGTCTCTCCCGAGCAGGCCTCCGAAAAAGGATGGCGCTATCCCAACGGTCGCAGTCTTGATCAGGTCATTGGGGACCACATCGGCAACTCCACAGTATTCAAGACTCTCGAGATAAGCTGTAACGGATTCCGAGCCCCCAAGGAGCCCATCTATTTTGATAATATCTCATGGTATGGTCCGGATAAGATTGCGCCATCCATTAAGGATCCCCAAAAGCTCTACGATCGACTCTTCAAGGCCGATAATTTTCAGTCCCATCTCAGTGATGTCTCCTCTCTCATGCTGGCCGACGCCAAGAGCCTTTCGAAGAAACTTGGGACCGATGATCGGGAGACCCTCGGCGAGTTCATGGAGATGATCCGCAACGTGGAACTTCGGATCGCCAAGCAGAAGGAAAGAATCGCAAAGGCTGACATCCGGGTTCCGAAGGACGAAATCCTTCCAAGGGGAGAATATATCCGCCTCCAGACCGATCTGATGCTGCTCGCTTTCCAGATGGGCATGACAAACATCAGTACCTTCATGATTGGGCCTGAGCGCTGGGATGCCACCCTCATGTACGAAGGTGTATTTGATAAACCAGTCCAGCATCACAACATGACTCACAATCAGAAGGGGGACGGATGGAAGGAAGTTCAGAAGATCGACATCTTCCACCTCGAGCAATACGCCTACATGCTAAGGCGAATGAAAGAGATTCGCGAGGTGGACGGGAGCACCATGCTTGACAACTCGCTCGTCTCCTACGGAGCCGCCCTTGGCGATGGTGCAACTCATCAGTTTTATGACCTCCCGTTCATTCTCGCCGGCGGGGCGCAGGGACAGGTCAAACAGGGCCGCTTCCTCAGGTGCAAGAGCGGGACTCTCAACTCTAACATGTGGCTTACCCTCGCCAAGCTGATGGGGGTCGAGATCAATTCCTTTGCCGACAGTTCCGGGGTCATCTCCGACCTCTGGACCTGAAGAAAATCAGGAATCTGGACATCCGAATCATGGCCATACCATGCGCAAATATGCCTGCCAGGGCCGCCGCTCTGTCCTTTCTGGCCGCATCGGCCCTGCTAAGCTCGGTCGGTTTGGCAGCCGTCACGAACTCAGACAGCAGTGCACAGTTCAACTCCCTGCTCAAACCGCTCTTTGCAGAGCACTGCATCAAGTGTCACGGAGGAGAAAAGACAAAGGGGAAGGTCAATCTCAAGGAGATCTCCACATTTGACCACCTCCGGGCCAATCCAAAACTCCTGAAGGAGTTAATCGAGGCTGTCGATTCCTACGATATGCCCCCCGAAGACGAGCCCGAAATTCCAGACGCCAAACGCGAGGAGCTTGTCGCCACTTTGAAGTCCATGCTGCGCGAAGCAACAGAGGAAAACCCGGGAGACCAACACGTCCAGATCAGGAGGCTCAACCGGTTCCAGTACAATAACGCTGTCCGTGATCTTTTCCGGCTTAACCGGGATCTCTTTGCCCTTCCGGAGAAGCTCATGACTCGCCACAGCAACTACCTCAACCCAGACGCCGGTCAGATGCCGGACAAAGTCGAAGTAGCCTGCCACTCACTTGCGCCCCCCGCCGGAATGCGAGAGGTCAAATCCTTCCCCAAGGACCTCCGTGCCGCCCATGGATATGATAACCAGGCGAACCAGCTTTCGTTGTCACCCCTCCTTCTCGACTCCTTCCTGCGCCTCAGTGTATCAATTATTGAGAGCCCAGACTTCAATGAAGAAACCGTGGGAATATGGAACGATTTCTTCCGCGCCCCCAACGACGGAGACCTGCGGAAAGAGATCCGGAAGCGGCTGCAGAGCTTCCTGCTCCTCGCTTTCCGCAGCGCCATTGAGGCCGACACTCTTGACCGCTATACCAACTACACTCTGGCAAAGATCGAGCAGGGACTTCCCTTTACTGAGGCAATGAAACGAGCCGCCTCCGCCACCCTCTCGTCTCCCCGGTTTCTTCTCCGATATGGATCAACTAGTGCGGGGAAGGATCTTTTCGTAGTGGCGAGCAACCTCTCCTTCTTTCTCTGGAACAGCGGCCCGGATCTCGAGCTTCTTCAGTCAGCGGAGAGCGGGGAACTCGCCAATCTAGATGTGTTCAAGAAGGCCTGTGACCGGATGATGTCCGATTCTAGGATAGAGCGCTTTCTCGATGCTTTCCCTTCTCAGTGGATGCAGCTCGAGAATCTTCTTGGTGCGACTCCGGACCCAAAACTGGCGCGCCTTTTTAACGTCGATAAATCCAGCCCGGCCAGTGTCCAGATGATTCTCGAGCCCCTCCTGCTCTTCGATGCGATGTTCCTTGAAGACCGGCCAGTCATTGAGCTCATCGCTCCCCAGTTCTCCTATCAGAGTGAGTTTCTCCAGAACTGGTATAACTCCGACCTGAAGCCACCGCGTATTGACGCCGAGGCAATCGTCACTCGCAATAAGTCTAACGACGAGAAGCGCGCCGCCTTCAAGGCCTCAATTCAATCGAATGAAGAGGAGCTCAAGGCCTTGTTGACCCCTGTCAAAACACGTCTTCTGAAAGCCCGCCGCAAAGGCGGAAAACCAGTCGACCTTGACCCTGTAGCAGCATGGGAATTTAACAATAACCTCCGGGACTCGGTGGGATCGCTGCATTTGAAAGGGCACGGTAAAATCAGCTTTAACGAGGGCATGGCGGTCCTCAAAAACTCCTACCTGCAGAGCCCTCCCCTCGCCTTTGACCTGAAAGAGCGAACTCTCGAGGTCTGGGGGATGGCACACAACATTGACCAAAACGGCGGTGGATTCATGGGGGTCCAGGGTCCGGGAGACTTTTTCGATACCATCGTGCTCGGAGAGCGGAAGAAACGGCACTGGATCTCAGGCAGCAACCGCTTCGCCCGCACAAAGGACTTCCCCGAGTCTACTCCCGAGACGAAACCAGACCAGAAGCTTCACCTCGCAATGGTCTATGGAACCAAGGGATCTGTGACCCTCTACAGAAATGGCATGCCCTACGGCAAGCCCTTCAACACCAGCCTCGCGACCTTTCCCAAGGGAAAGAGCTCTATCATTTTTGGGATCCGCCACCTTCCCGCAGGAGGCGGCAGATATCTCGATATCAGTCTAGCGCGAGCACGGCTTTATAACCGTGCTCTAACCGCTGAAGAGATCGCCGGCTCCGCCGGCGGACTCTACGTCACCGAGTCGGAACTGGCGAAGGCTCTCACTACTCCCCAGAAAGACAGGCGTAGCGCTCTGGTCCGGGAAATTGAGCTGGCGCAGAGATCGCTCGATAATGTCCCAGCCAATACCGACCCAGGACGGGCACGACAGGATGCCAAGAAAATATTTGAGGATGATATTCGTAGTAAACTGCGTTCCAGATCCTTCTCCCGCCGGGAGGCTGATGACCCTCGTTATGGAGGGGTGATTACCAATGCCGCAATGCTGAGTATGACCTCAGGTCCCACACGGACCCATCCAATTGCCCGGGGAGCCTGGGTCATCGAGGTGATTTTCAACGACCCTCCCCCGCCTCCCCCAAATAATGTCCCCCCACTTAACGAGGATGCTGCGGATAAGAATCTCACGATCCGGGAGAAATTTGCCAAGCATCGTGAGAATCCGGACTGCGCCGGTTGTCACTCCCGCCTTGATCCCCTCGGGTTCGCTCTTGAGAACTATGACATCATTGGAAGGTGGAGAGACAAGTATTCCAACGGTCGAAATGTTGACGCTAGTGGCACCTTGATGAAAAAGTATCCTTTTGATGGGGCGGTTCGCTTCAAGGAATCACTCGCAAAAGAGGACCGTCGTTTTGCTCGAGCCTTCACCGCTCATCTTATGCGCTATGCTACCTCTCGCGAGCTGAATCCGACGGACTTTCTGACCATTGAGGAGATCGTGGAAAACACCGCTGACGAAAATCATCGCCTCAGATCCCTCATCCGGGCAGTTCTTCTAAGCGAGAGTTTTCTTCAGATCAACTGAGACAATCATCGAGACCTCTCGATGACGGCTTCTGCCCCCTTGCAGATCCATACCCGCTTAATAACATCCAGCGAGAGAGACCTATTCGCCTCGCCATTATCCGGTTGTGGTGGTATCTGCGTGACCAAGGTGAATGACCGCAGTGACTGCTTCCGGAAAAGTGAAAACGAGCACGGGGAGAACGCTACCTACTCCCGCTTCGCATTTTCCCGGGGTGAGCTCGTCTACGTCGTGTGCGGGAAACCCTCTGCAACCCGAACCCGGGAGAGTATCGAGATTGCACCCGAGCAGCACGTAGTCGATGACTACGCCGTGTGTCTTAATCACTCTTTCAGCCCCAATCTCTACCTCCAAGGGCGCCAGTTTTTCGCACTGCGGGAAATCAAAGTGGGAGAGGAGCTGACCTTCAACTACCTCGATACTGAAACCGAAATCGCATCCCCCTTCACCTGTTTCTCAACAGGCCAAAGTGTCAACTCAGAAGCTCGCCGAACCCCACCAGAGTCATCCGGCAAAGCCTAGGGAAGGAGAGAGACTACATCCCTGCCCTTGCTCATCGGCCCTCCCCGCACAATGCGGGCCCTGAGGCCACCCTGGCCCTTGAGGAATTCATGCACTCCGTCGGCAGCAGCCTCATCCATCCAATAACAAGGAGCAGCCTCCTCAGCCCCCTCAAATTCCAGGCTCCCGACAGTGAAACGCTTTCCGATCAGCTCCGGCAGGGGCATTCCCCTCGCTAGAATATTCCTTCGGAACACCGAGGCGGGAAGGTCGGGCAGACCAAATGCCTTCTTCACTTCGTCGTAAACGTCATAGTCGAAAAACGTAACCTGCCCCTTGAAATTCTCCTTGTGATCAAAATACCGGTCTCCACGAATCCCCCGCCCCGCCACACATTCAATGAGATCAGGGTCGTCTATCTGGTAATCGCGCGAGCCTTTTCCATGCCGTCCCTGATAGTTGTGCCCACCCGAAACAAATAAATGAACGATATCAATTTCCCATTCCATGACGCCTATCCTCCTATGTAACTCATTTCCACTTTCTGGTTTTTTCCTGCTCCTCGTCGCTCTGAGTATCGATCCCTCCGGTCGGCCCAGATTCCTTGAATAGCCAGCCGTAGAGTTTCCTCTTTTCCTGACCGGATCAGTTCCCTAACATCGAAACCACTTTCAGCGAAAAGACAGGTATAAAGTTTACCTTCCGCGGACAGCCGCAGGCGATTGCAACCGCCACAGAAGGGATTAGTCACCGAAGAAATAAAACCTACCTCGGCATTCCCCTTGCCAATCCTATAGCGACGGGCGACTTCTCCCGAGTGAGAAGGCTTCAGCCGCTCCAAGGAAAACTCTGCCGTAATCATCTCCAAAACCTCCGCGCTGGGTACCACCTGCTCCATCCGCCACCCGTTGGTCTCACCAACATCCATGTATTCAATGAACCGAACTGGTATATCCCGCTCGCTACTCCATCGAACCAGCGGCAGGACCTCACTCTCGTTGATTCCACGCTGCACAACTGTGTTGATTTTAACGCCCAGTCCCTCGCAAAGAGCCCGTTGAATCCCATCCAAAATCCTTTCCACTCTGGCGCCCACTCCATTCATCCGCGCGAAAACGTCTCCATCGAGCGCATCTAGGCTGACGGTGACACGGTGCAAACCCGCTCTCCGCAACTCCCCTGCGTGACGAGCCAGCAATGCTCCATTGGTCGTCATGGCGAGATCGTCTACTCCGTCGAGGGCAGAAAGCATCCGGACCAGCTCCTCTAGTCCTTGCCGCAAGAGAGGCTCCCCTCCCGTCAAACGAAACTTGCGAACTCCAAGACCTGCAACGAGGGCTGCGAGATTCTCAATCTCCTCATAAGTGAGAAGGTCTTTTCGCGGAAGAAATCGGTAGCCCGGGCCAAATACCTCAGCAGGCATGCAGTAGCGACAGCGGAAATTGCACCGGTCGGTGACGGAGATGCGCAGATCCCGCAGCAGGCGATGGTGCTGATCAAGAAGCATCCAAACCACCCAAACCTAACGGAGCCATCCCGCAACTAAATACTTGGGTATTTTCCCATTCACTATGAACTCGAGGTGCCCCATGAATCCTCTCATCACCCCCCAGGCTGCAGAAGAGATTAGCCTGTCCAACACCCCGGAACTCGGCGAGGAAAGTATCCCACTGGAGCAGGCCCGTGGGAGAATCCTTGCAACTCCCCTTCTCGCCGACAGACCCCTCCCCCCATACGACCGTGTGATGATGGATGGTATATGCTGCAGGGAAGGCGATCTGGAAAAATACCCGACTCTTGCAATCGCAGGCGACCATCCGGCCGGAGGCACGGCCCCACACACAACCCCACCGGGACACTGCTGGGAAGTAATGACCGGTGCCTGTCTGCCCCCCGACTGCGATACCGTAATACCCTACGAGCAGGTCACCCGACAGGATCAGCACTTCTCCATCGAAGCCGGCGCAGCCACACGAGGACGTTTCATTCACCGTCGGGGCAGCGATTACGGCACAGGTGAAGTTCTTGTTCCCGCAGATCTCGTCATCGATTCTCGTATAGCCGCGGTCGCCGCCACGGTTGGCGCTACTGCCCTGCGAGTTCTGCGAAGACCACGTGTCTCTCTTTTCACTACGGGCGACGAGGTGGTCGACCCTGCTTTAAACCCCACAGACCACGAGGTCCGCCAATCCAATGCTGCGGCACTCCATGCAGCCCTTTCCGCTGCCGGTGCCGAATTAGTTTATTACCAACACCTGCCGGACGATCCAGAGGCTACCCTCACTGCGGCGGAGAAACACCGGAATTGCGATCTCCTTATTTTCTGCGGTGGAATTTCAAAGGGTAAATACGATTTCGTCAGACCAGCCATGGAACAGCTTTTCGGAGCTCCCGCCTTCCATGGAATTGCCCAGCGCCCTGGAAAACCTCTGGCCTTCTGGGGAGGAACTCCCTCCATTTTTGCCCTCCCCGGCAACCCTATGTCGGTTCAGATCACCTTCCATCGCTACGTTCTGCCGTTTCTAAAAGCTGCCCAAAAACAACGCCACTCATCACAAATAGTATCCCTCTCATCCAAAGTCACCTTCGAACCAGGCCTCGCTTACAGCCTCCCAGTCAAAACCCGGCAGGCAGGAGCCTGCATGATTGCCGAACCTCTACCCCTTGCAAATTCCGGGGACTTTGCATCGGCCATTGATTCGGATGGGTTTATCGAGCTACCTGCCGAAGAAAGCTCCTTTCCCGAAGACACCCTCGCCTCCTATTGGTCGTGGCTCTGACTTCCGGGGAATCGTCTCGTTTTTTCTAACCAGTATCGTATCCTAGCGGAGTGAGCGAACACTCTCATCTGGATGAGGCAGGCCATCCGAGGATGGTTGATGTAGGACCCAAGGCTGTCACCAAGCGCTATGCGCGATCCAGCTGTATCGTTGTCCTTGGCCCCGAACCCCTCTCCCAGCTTAGGGAAAAGGGGTTCCAGAATAAAAAGGGCTCCATTCTTAACACTGCGATCCTGGCCGGCATCATGGCCGCCAAGCAGACCTCCTCTCTCATCCCACTCTGTCATCCTCTGCCCCTCGACAAGTGCAATGTGAAAATTGAATCCGAGGGCGATGATTCACTCAGGGTGGAGTGTGAATGTTCAACCAGCAGCCGAACCGGAGTCGAGATGGAGGCCCTCACGGGCGCCTCTATCGCTGCGCTCACGGTTTACGATATGTGTAAGGGGGCCAACCCTGCGATCGAAATTACCAATCTTCGCCTTGAGGAAAAACGAGGAGGCAAAAGCGATTTTTTTCCCCCTGAGGATTCGTGAAAAAAAAACCTTATGGTCTTCTCCTCGCAGGGGGGAAAAGCACCCGCATGGGTCGCGATAAGGCTGACCTGATGATCGTTGAAGGTCTTTCCATGCGCGACAGAGGATTAGAACTCCTTGGAGCAGTTACCGAAAAGTCCTATCTGGCCATCGCGGGAGATGACCATCGAAATTACGATGATCCAACCATTCAGGACCTGCGAGAGAATGCTGGCCCGATGGCTGGACTGGAATCCGCTTTCAGTCACTCGCCGGAGACCGCTTGGCTTGTCACCGCCTGTGACCTTCCTTTTCTCACCTTATCCACTCTGGAATATCTGGTAGAAGCGAGGGACACGACCTGTGATGCGACCTGCTTTACCAGCCGCTTCGACGGAAAACCCGAACCTCTGTGTACGATTTACGAACCCTCCTCCCGTGCCATCCTTGAACGGGAGCTCTCTGACGGAGTCCGTTGTGCCCGGCGATTCCTGTCAACCCTTGCTCGTAAGGAGATCAAACTCCCCGAACTATCTGCTCTCGACAACTGTAACCGACCTGAGGACCTTGAGGAGGCTCGCCTTAGCCTTAGCCACGGACGATCTCTTAAAAGCGTTCTAGTCGAATACTGTGGCGTCCTGAGGGAAGACGCCGGCTGTCATTCAGAAGAGTTCCAGACCCGGTCGGTAACCGTCGCAGGTTTGTGGGAGGAACTACGTATGTCCCGTAGACTTTCCCTTGAAATCGATTCCGTGAAAGTTGCCATCAATGATGAATTCAGGTCCTGGAATCAGCCCCTGGCTGAGGAGGACAAGGTCACCCTGTTTCCTCCCTTCGCGGGGGGCTAGATTCATGTTCCTCCTTACTCCAGAGCCCATAGATCCAACCTCCCTGCGGGAGGCAGCGGACAACCCTCATGCCGGCGCGGTGTCAATCTTCGAGGGACTGGTCCGGAATCATCATCAGGGTCGCAAGGTGCTCCGATTGGAGTATGAGGCCCATGGCCCGGTGGCAGAGAAGGAAGGGCGCTGTATCCTGCGAGAGGCCATTGAAAAATTCGATCTTGATTACGCGGGAGCAACGCACCGCACGGGCACCCTCGAAATTGGAGAATGTGCTGTCATGGTAGTAGTTTCTGCTCCGCATCGCAGAGAGACATTTGATGCCTGCCGATTTGTCATCGATGAAGTCAAACGACGTCTCCCTATCTGGAAGAAGGAATTTTACACAGATGGATCCAGTGAGTGGGTGGGATGTGAAGGCTGCAGGGGGAAGCAGCACTGACCTTGTAGTCTCACCACCATCAACTAGATTGAGAAGGTGCGCCGGCTCTATTTCATCCTCACCCTCTGCCTATCCGCGCAGGGCTCAGCTCTTTCCGCGCCAGTGCCGGATCTCGAGGTTCTATTTCTCGACGCCACCATGTGGGATAAGCCAGTCGGAGAGGTACTCAGCGACCGCAAACCCCTCGGGTTTCACTGGCTTTCAAAGGAGCGTAACGATGCACGAAGCACCCGGCGCGGCCTGAAGCTTTGGAATCTGCCGGTCGGTGAGACGATTCTAAGGAGCCGGGAGGGCAAACTGCACTCCTTCGATATCTCAATCTATAATCGGGGCGATAATGGGGAAATGGAGCAGGAGAGCTTCAAGGACCTGACCGAGAAATGGCACGGGCTACTCGTGGAGAAGACCAGCCTGGAGGGAGAAAAAATGAGCCGGGCCCAGAAAGGCAGTGTTGTCTCGGCGGATCGCTGGGTATGGAAATGTCCTGGGGCTTTTCTTGTTCTCACTTCCAGTAAATCCAGAGCATCCAGAGGCTACACTCCCGAATTCCTGAAGCTCAGTCTTGTCTCCGTGAAATATGGCAAGGAAATCTATGAACAAAGATCTGGCCTGACCAAGAGCATGGCGAGAAGAAGGGACCTTATCGCCAATCGGGTAAGCGCATCCAACGGCGATGTTTATGTGCAGGGTGTTCCCATGGTTGACCAGGGCCGCAAGGGGTATTGCGCGGTAGCCAGTGCAGAACGCGTCTTCCGATATTACGGACTGCCAGTGGATCAGCATGCCATGGCCCAGATTGCCGAGAGTAGTGCCCAGGGAGGAACGAACCCGGCCAACATGATTGCGGCCCTTAAGAAGGTCGCTGGCCGGACAAAAACCCGGCTCCTTGTCCATTATGAACTCGAGGATCGTAAGATCAAATCCGAGATGAAGGCCTACAACCGGTTGATCAGGAAAAACAAAGAGGGAAAAGAATTTCGCGAAGGCGCTACAATTCCTTACCAGTATTTCCTTTCAAATTGCCACGGGCCGACCCTGCGCGAGGTCCGCGCCAAGGGCACCACCTTCGATCGCTTCCGAAAACAGATCAGGGACAACATAGAAACAGGAACACCTCTTCTTTGGGCCCTGCAGGTTGGCGTGTTCCCGGAGCGGGGAATTCCCCAGCAGGGTGGAGGGCACATGAGGTTGGTTATTGGATATAATTCGAAAACCGATGAGATCATTTATACCGACTCATGGGGACCGGGTCATGAATTCAAGCGCATGAGCGCGGCCAATGCTTACACCGCCACAATGCACCTCATTACTCTTAAGCCCTCTCAGTAGAGGTGGACAAAAAGGATCCGGAACCGGAAAGAAGCGCACTTGGTTGTGTCTTTTCTGGCACTTGGACGCTGCTTTCTCTTCCGATCTGGATTGGTGCTATTGCACTCCTTGCGGTTTCGACGATGTGGACCTCTAGGCTTTTCGGCATTGCACTCATTTGTCTTCTCCCGATACCCCTGAATCTCCTGCACTGGCGAAGAACCAGCCGGAAAATCATTGCTGCCCTCCTCCTTGTTGCTGGTTCATCTGCGCTCCTTCTCTGTAATCAGCAGGCACAGAAAGCGCCCGGCAGACAAGGCGACTCTGCCCGCCTTGTTTACCATAAGAATTCTTCTGGCCCCTTTCGAGTATCGAACCTTGTTGCAGAAGTTGATCAGTTTGCCCTGCGCTCTTACTTGATGGCTATCACCAATCCAGATCTGAGCTGGCAACGTGCCTCCGAGCTTCGCGAGGTAACGAAAGATCTCTACCGAGAGATCTCACGCGATCCCGATCTCTCTTATCTCCCTTCCCTGCTGGGATCTAGTTACAGAGACATGCTTGGGCTAGAGTCCACTGCTGGAGCTCTGTTTAGTTATATACCCAGTGCATCTAGTCCGGGTGAATCGGGAAAGAAGGTCGCGATTGTCCTTCTCCACGGCAGCCTTGGGAACTTCCAGGGCTCGTGGTTACTCTGGAAGAAGCTCGCAGAATCCACTGGTGTGGCAATCGTTGCCCCAACCTTTGCTACAGGGCAGTGGAGCCAGGAGGGAGGGCGAGCAGCCATTGCAGAAGCCCGGGAATTTTGTATTCAACACCGCGCCATCGACGAAAACAGGCTCGTTCTCGCTGGTATTTCCGAAGCCGGGATTGGGGTTCTTCGTGAAGCAGCAGCGGCACCCCAAGGATGGGATAAACTTCTCCTTATCTCTCCAGTCATTGAACAGGAGATTATTAACTCCAAGCCATTCATCAATGGCTGGCGTAACCGAGAGGCCATGATCATTGCCAGCGAACGGGACACCTTAGGCCCCGGGCAATCCATTCGCGAGGCGCAGGCAAGCATGGAATCCTTGGGAATACGGCTTATCACTCATTATCTTCCATCCGGTGAACCCTTTCTCTTCCTCTCAGATTGGACTTCGTTCCAGAAGCTGATTCAGCCCTGGTTAGCGAAGCCGTAACGTGCAGGCCTTGCTCGATTCTTCTGGGTGATGGAAAGGCTGGCGCCCCATAACCTCCAGCCAACCCCTGCACGGCACCCTCATGCGACAGCCCTGCCACTGAGGTCATCGTCGAGAATATCTTCAGGCCAGAATCTCCTTGATCACGTGCCCGTGGACATCCGTGAGCCTGCGGTCAATACTGTTGTGTCGGACACTCAGGCTCTCGTGGTTAATTCCCAGCTGGTGCAGCATGGTCGCATAGACATCGTAGACCTGCGTGGGATTGCCTCGGTCCAGCGGCTTGTAGCCCCACTGGTCGCTTTCCCCATGGGTCACTCCCCCCTTGATTCCTCCCCCGGCAAACCAGTTGGTGAACACGAATGGATTGTGATCACGACCTTTCTGTCCTTGCGTGCTTGGCATGCGTCCAAACTCGGTCGTCCAGTGGATGATCGTGTCCTCGAGCAGACCACGCTGCTTCAAATCCTGGATCAGGCCTGCCGCTCCACGGGCCATTCCAAGAGCAAGGGAAGGATGATCGCGGGTCATGTCCTCATGACTATCCCAGTTCCGGCGCGGAAAACTATTGTCATTACCACTCCAGATCTGGACATAGCGAACGCCTCTTTCAATCAGCCTGCGCGCTATCAGGCACTTCCGTCCGAAATATTCGGTTTCTTCCGCAGGATTGATCTCCTTGGGATATTTCGTCTTTGGGTTATCTAATCCGTACATCTTCAAGATGTGCTTCGGTTCCTTCGAAATATCCAATGCCCTCGTTGCCGAGAGTTGCAGGCGGGCAGCTAATTCGTAGCTACGTATGCGCGCATCAAGGCGTGGATCCCCGGGACGGCTTTCACTATGGCGCTTATTCAACTCATTGATCAGGTCAATCCCTTCCCGGTGACTGGCCTCCGAAACATAGTCGGCATGCGGGTGAAGATCCTCGATAGGATTCTCGCGTTGAGGAAAGATAGTAGTGCCTTGAGTATGGGTAGGCAGGAAAGCCGAACCCCAGTTCTTGGGCCCATTGGAAGCAAACCCCCGATGATCGGGCAACACCACAAAGGTGGGCAGGTTTTCATTTTCAGAACCCAGCCCATAACTCACCCAGGAGCCCGCTCCCGGGAAACCGGGTAATTGAAATCCAGTGGCCTGCAAGTAGGTGGCCTGACTATGAACTCCGGTCTTGCCCACCAGATTGTGAACAAAAGAGATGTCGTCGGCCACTTCACCCAGCGGAGCCACGATGTCACTCATCAGCTTCCCAGATGTCCCGTAAGAGCTGAACTCAAATGGTGACTTCATCCACGGGCCAAGCCCGTTTTGAAAGGCTTCCACGTGCTCCCCAAAATCCGACTTCTGACCATGCCTTTTTACCAGCTCGGGCTTGAAATCAAACATGTCGAGGTGGCTTGCAGCCCCGGCCATGAATAGCTGAATAACACGTTTTGCCCGGGGGGGGTGGTCCAGCACCGAACTGGTTGCCGCGGACAAGGGATCCCTCGCAAGCATGGAGGCGAGAGCCATCCCACCAAAGCTGGACTGCTTGAGAAAATCTCTGCGGGATTCCTTGTGAGTCATGTCAATCTAGATAGGTAAACTCAGAAAGGTTAAACAAGGCACGGCAAAGGTTTTGCAGGCCATGTTTACGGGCATATCCCATCAGCAAATCGGTCTCCTCTTTTGCCGGAACTCTACCCGTGACCAGAAAATGCCCCCTCTTAACCTGCTTGGCCAAATCTGACCCCTCCTTTTCGAGCCGGGCGGCAAAGTGGCGAGCCATCGCCACGCTGAACTTGTTATTTAACAGGCTGAGAGCCTGCAAGGCGGTGAGCGTCTCGTTACGCTTGGGCGTACTCTGGGAGGAGTCGGCACAATCCAGAGTCGTCATGAAGGGATTAGGTTGCGAGCGCACAATAAAACGGTAGATCGAGCGACGGTGGCTTTGGGAATCCTCCGGATTGAACTTATGGTATTCGTAGTGGGGCGAGTGGGCGGTCTTTTCCAAGGCGAAAAGATAATAGCCCGGTCCCCCCATCTCGAGATTGAGCTTCCCGCTGACCGAAAGAACCGCATCTCGGATTTCCTCTGCGGAGAGTTTTCTACGATTCATCCGCCAAAGCAGGCGGTTCCCTGAATCTGACCGGGCAAACTTTTCGTTCCCTGCTGAGGACTGCTGGTAGGCAGCGCTCATCACCAGCAGCTTGTTTAATTTCTTGAACGATCCTCCCTGATCCCGGAAATGCAAGGCTAGCCAGTCAAGCAACTCGGGGTGACTGGGGACCTGGCCAAGCGCACCGAAATCGTTGGGAGAGGCAACCAGCCCCTCACCAAAATGCCATTGCCAGACTCGATTAACGATAACCCGCCATGTCAGCGGGTGGTCCTTACGAACCAGCCACTTCGCGAGGGCGGCCCGGCGATCGGCTTCACCATGATCTGCCGGCAGGTTGAATTGCCATGGCTCTCCCTTGAAAATGGGCAGGGTGCCGGGGCTAACCTCCTTACGAGGCTGGTTCACCTCGCCTCGATGGAGAAACCGGATCATCCGCGGCTTTCCATTGGTTGGCTTGAACTGGCCCTCTCCCTTGAAGTGAGTGGCTGCCGCATAGACCATATTACCTTTGGGCAGCCCTTTCATGACCTCATTCTTCCGTCTGATTTCCTCGTCAATCTTCTCCAGGCGCTTCTTTCTATCCGCAGTATGAAGTCTTAGGAGCAGGTCCTCTTTTTTCTTCTCAAGCTTGGCAAGGCGGACCACGGACTCTCTATCCTCCCCCCTCGCCCAAATGCCATCAGTCAGGTTCGATTTTTGCCACCGGATCGGAGCCTCCACTGAGTCCAGCGAGGATACCTTGCCCTTGAGGGCACGGTTGCCGCCTTCGCCGTCCAGGACTTCAACCTCAGCCAAGGCAAAATTGTAGTCGTTGGCAGCCCGTCTTGCCAACTTCGTGGCACGCACACGCAGGAACCGCGCAGAGGATTCAGTTGGATAATCGAGGGGCATGAGCCCGGGATTGGGGAAGTCGCTGCCGGACTGATCCACCAGAACCTGCGAGCGAGAGAAGTCCTCGCGGTTGGAGGCAATAATCTGGAAGCGAGCCGGGAAGCCAAAGCCTGCACCAATATTGTTGAAACTGTCATGACAGGCATGCAGCACGACTTTTTTGATATCGACTCGTTCACCCAGGTCGATCTGCACCCACTTCTCCAAGTCCCAAGATGACTCCACCTTACTGTGGTAACCAAACTCGGGACGCTTATTGGAGGGGTTTGATTTCTTCTTCAAGGCCTCTATGGCGGATTGAAGTCCGCTCAACTCCTCTCCCCCTTCTTTCTTAATTGCTCCCTCAATCCCGTTTTTTTCAGCACGCAGAGCAACAAGCTCCCGGGTCATCTGAGCCCGGCGTTTTTCTGTCTGAGGATCACTACCATAGTTTCGCTCGGCCTTATCCACGGCCGCAAATACCGACTGCAGGCTATAGTAGTGTTCCTGTGTATAGGGGTCCCCCTTGTGAGCGTGACAGCGGGCACACTGGATAGTCACGGCGCAGAAGGTATTGAAGACATTGGTAACCATGTCATCCCGGTCCAGATTACGGGCCACCTTCCCGTCTATCTTCGATTCAGGAACCTCGGCATGTCCAATAAAGTCCCACGGTCCCGCCGCCAGAAAACCTAGACCGAGAATTCCATCCGGCGTATTTGGATACAGCCGATCGCCGGCCACCTGCTCCTGTATGAACCGGGCATACTGCTTGTCCTCATTAAAGGAGCGAATGACGTAATCCCGGTAAGGCCACGCGTTTGGACGCAACTTGTCTTTGTCGTATCCGCACGTGTCTGCATACTTGGCCACGTCCAGCCAGTGTCGTGCGAAGCGCTCGCCATAGCGAGGAGAGGCAAGAAGCCGGTCGACCAGGGCTTCATAGCCTCTATCTGGATCCTCCTTGTAAGCTTCCAGAAACTTTTCTGTTTCCCTCGGAGTCGGCGGCAAGCCCGTCAAGTCGTGGGTCAATCGACGAAGGAGCGAAAGCGGTGTAGCTTTTTGCGAGGGCCGCAGACCGTTAGCTTTCAGTTTAGCCAGGATGAACCGGTCGACTTCGTTCTGGACCCACTCCTGCTCTTCCGGCACCTCGGACGCAACCAGCGGTTTTCGGGACCACCATTGCTCTCCCTCCGGACCGCCGAAGCTCACCGACCCCAAAAGAAGCCAAAGAGGTAGCAGGATAGGCTTTTTCGACCAGATCATCACCAGCCAGACTAGTACCATAAATCCCATTTCCTGCCAGCCCTCACTTTATAGCTCTAACAGGTGAGGAGTCCTTACCGGGAGATCCCGATGGGCACAAACACCCTACTGCTCGGGAAAGTTAGTCTCGGATAATCGACCGCTCTATAACCTCCAAACTATAGCTCAGGGAGCTGCCACCCGCATATTATCAAGCGAAAGACCACTGAATGCATCTGGGCTGCTGTCACTGGTGAAATTAAACTCTATAAGGATGTTTTCCCCAAATGCCTCCGCCACTACCGGAATCGTAAGAGTGGTCCAATCAGGGTCGAACAAGGCCATGTCGAGAGGGATTTCCGCACCGAGCTGCACCTGGTCGGCAGCTCGCAGGAAGCGGACTGAGGCAAAGTCACCAAAGCCGTCCCCATCCCGGTAGGCCGCGAAGCTCAATTCGGCAGCTCCCACAGTGGTCAGGTCGATAGCGGGGGACCGAAGCGATATATCAGAATCGACTCCGAAATCTCCCAGATTAGTGCACCACGCATTGATAGAGTCATCGGCTCCGGTCAAGGGCCCGGTCGTTCCATTCGGTGTTCCCCTCTCCCAGTTGGTATTACCAAGGGCATCATTCACAATCGCCACCCATCCTGTGTCGGTCTCAAAATCATCTTCGAACAGAGGAGGTGCAGGAATCTGGAAAACCTTGTAAAAAGCCTCGGATTCAGCGGCGGCAGTGTCCACCACCAAAGTAGTAGTCTCACCGGGACCAGCCTGAATACCCGTGAGTATGCGAGGCCATGTCGCAGGGTCCCCGCTGAGATCCAGACTCTTTGCGATCTCAAAAACCTGTCCCGGAAGAGATTCCCAAGTCAGTTCCGTAGTATCTGCTGCCTCGTCATGGTTTACATCGATCAACTTCACCTCTGGGATGACCGTCCCCACAATCTGGATGGCGTGAATTCCCGAGTTACTGGATCCCCGGTTGACTTGGACCGAGAAATCGGATTCGGTCTGCCCCCGGAAGACGCAGTAGTTGGCGTTGGGATTGCCGATTCCTTCATCCTCAGTCAGGAGGTAGTCTGCCGGAGAAAAGCCAGCACCTCCCGGAGCGTTTGAGAACGTCGAGAAAGAGAATGTCTGCCCCGCGGTAGTACTCTCGATCGCGCCAGTTCGGCCATTCCCATCACTCCCAAAGTAGACGTAAACGTCATACGCTGCATAAGGAATTCCCGACAGGTCGATCGTGCAGAATCCATCCGCGTTGATATTGTCGATGTAACCATTCATCAACTTTGAGTCCGGATCTGCATTCCCATTGGCCGTATTCCACGTTCCGTTCGAAGCCCAGCTCACCGTCACCCCGCTGGGAGCCCCATCGCTATCCGCCAGACTGCCCGCAGCCGGGCTGATGAGGTCTGTCTCTGTCCCGCTGGCCCCGGCGACTGCATCAATACCGCCCGCCGTATTATTCCAGTTGACCTGCGCGACATCTGGATGGCCCGCCACTTCGTCAGAGGCCAGCTCGGCATTCAGATCCCGATTACTTATGAAATTGATGCCTATGCTATTGCCTGTACCCCTCGGTCGGCTGTCCGCACTGGTGGGGTCTGTTCCGAGCTCAATCTCAAGAGAGTCACTTACTCCATCCCCATCGCTGTCACTACTGTTAGGGTCCGTGACAAAAGGGTCCGCAGCAGCTTCTGCCCCATCCGTGAGACCATCGTCATCGCTATCGTCATCAAGAGGGTCAGTCCCGGTATCCGTTGCGCTGGCAAAGGTCCCGGTCGCTGTTTCTACTCCATCAACAAGGCCGTCTCCATCACTGTCATCCACCTGCGGATCAGTTCCACGCACCAACTCCTCGCCATTGTCTGAGCCATCATTATCCGGGTCTCCATCCAGCCCATTGTTGACATCAATGGATCCATCATCAGCGCTGCTCAGGCCATTAGCCTCTTCCCACGCATCGGGCAGACCATCCTCATCGGCGTCTGCAGGCGGAGGCGTCCCTACGATCTGTATCCCATGAATCCCAGAGTTCGCTGAACCCCGGTTAATCTGGACAGAAAAAGACGAGGAGTTCTGTCCCCTAAAGACACAGTAATTCGCGGACGGGTTTCCGTTGGCGTCATCCTCGGTCAAAAGGTAACTTTCCGGAAAGAGGCCTCCCTGCTGAGAATTAGTACTGAAAGAGAAGACCTCTCCAGCGGTCGTGCTCTCAACCGAGCCACTACGTCCATTACCATCACTACCAAAATACACATACACGTCATAGTTGGGATACGTGATGTTCTCGAAATCGACCTGGCAGAACCCCCCCGCATTGATGTTGTCGATATAGCCATTCATCATCTTATTGTCCCCCGAGCTTCCTCCGTTGTTGGTGTTCCAGGTTCCGTTGGAACTCCATGTTACCGTTACTCCGGTAGGCACCCCCTCACTGTCGACCAGGCTCCCAGGGGCAGGGCTCAACAGTGTGCTTTCATCACCATTGGCTCCCCCTGCCGCATCAATGCCTCCATTGGTATTGTTCCAGTTACTCTGTGCCACGTCAGGGTGGCCCGCCGTATCCTCTGGAGCCATCTGTGCTATGGCGAGATCACGGTCACTGTTGAAATTAATCCCGATGCTGCTCCCCGTTCCCTGAGGGCGACTGTCCGGGTCAGTGGGGTCCGTTCCCAGCTCCAGCTCCAGCGAATCCCCTACCCCATCTCCATCAGTATCACTGAGGTTGGGGTCCGTTATAAACGGATCCGCGGCAACTTCCGCTCCGTCGAGGAGGCCATCATCGTCGCTGTCATCATCCAGAGGGTCAGATCCGGTAGCGGTCGCTCCGACAAAAGCACCTCCTCCGGTCTCAACACCGTCGGACAGACCATCCGCGTCACTGTCGTCATTCTGCGGGTCGGTCCCTCGCGTCAGTTCCTCGAGATTGTCGGAACCGTCAGCATCAGGGTCCCCCGCGGGACCGTTGCTCGTATCAACCGATCCATCATCGGCGGGAGAAAGCCCGTTTGCCGTCTCCCAGCCATCGGGTAATCCATCATTATCTCCATCCTCGGGGGGAGCTTTGGAAACAATCTGGATTCCATGAAACCCCGAGTTACTGGAGCCCCGGTTGACCTGTGCAAAGAAGGTGGGAGAGCTCTGGTCTCGAAAGACACAGTAGTTGGCAGGAGGATTACCGGCATCCTCATCCTCGGTCAGGACATAGATTCCCGGGAATCCCCCGGCCTGCTGGGAATTGGTACTGTAGGAAAATGTCTGCCCCGCAGTGGTGCTTTCGATTGCACCGGTCCGCTCATTGCCGTCACTGCCAAAGTAGACATACACATCATAGCTGGCATACGTGATGTTGGTTACCTCGACGGTGGATCCCACCCCAGTGTGATCAATATAGCCATTCATCAACTTATTGTCCCCGGAAGTAGTTCCATTGTTGGTGTTCCAAGTCCCGTCGGAGGTCCAGGTCACCTGTGCTCCGGTGGGAGCCCCATCACTGTCCACCAACGCTCCCGGGGTCAGTCCAAGGAGATTGGTTTCGTTACCGTTGGCTCCGCCGTTTGTGCTATTCCAATTGGCTTGGGCTACATCTGGGTGACCCGCCACCTCATCGGTCGCTAGTTCGGCAGCCAGATCGCGGTCACTTGTGAAATTAATCCCGATCGACTGTGCGTGAACACAAACCGGGAGGGCGAGAGCGAAAACTGCCCCTTGCAAGCATTGGATTTTCATTGGATTTTGGATTCCGTGTATTGTGGCGATTAGGTCAATCACGGCAAGATGTTATGGAGAAAAAATGGAGCAACTCGCTCACTACCAATGACACATCTCTCGAGATGCACCGGAAGGCTCTCCAGACGAAAAAGCCCATGGCACCGTCAGGCGTCATGGGCTTATGAATAAAAAAGAAGCCTACTTGCGACGACGGCGCATCATGAGCAAACCTCCCACCCCAATGAGAAGACAGGAAGAAGGCTCAGGAATGCCGACGATCTGGACTCCGTGGAAGCCAGAGTTGGAGCTTCCGCGGATCAAGTCGAAAGTCTGCGTATCCCCGGACAGACCGGAGAACAAAGCATAGTTGGCATTAGGATTACTCCCATCCGTGCTGGTAGTCTGCACGAACGGGAAGGGCTCGACCCCTCCCTGAGCAGAAAAGGTCGAAAAGTCGAAGGTCGCTCCGGGACCAGCTACCGCACCAGTCCGCCCGTTCCCATCACTGCCGAAGTAGACATAGACATCGTAGGTAGCTGCAAACCGTGAACTCAGGCCAGTAAGGTTAATCTGGGCTGCTCCCCCTGCGTTGATGGCATCAAC
>JAQWTV010000135.1 GCA_029242545.1 Roseibacillus sp. | reverse complement strand
CTGGTTTCCCAGAGGTTGTCCCAGGTGATCCGCTGTCCGGTGTGGGCAGCTTCGCGTCCGAGGATTCCGAGTGCCGTTGACTTGGCCATGAATTCACAGGAATTAATGATTTTTCCGGCCCTGAGGTTGGCGAAGAACTCGTTATGGCACGTTTGATACATGTTTTGCTCCACTCCTTTTTCAGCCCGGTATTTCCAGTTGGTCTTACCCTTGGCATCCTTGGTGGAGACCTTCCATGGGCCAACCACTGTTCCGTCTTCGCAGATGATACGGCTTACATTTTCGTTGAACGAATTGCTGTACTGACGCTGTTGAATCTGACAGAAAACATTGCCCGGATACTCATAGGTAATGGAGTAATTGTCGTAAACATTACCCGGGTCGCGGCGCTGACCTCGGCCTCCGTTACCAAAGGCCGCAATCGGGGCAACATCGTTCATGGCCCATGCCATCTTATCGACAGCGTGAATACACTGTTCAAGGAGCGGTCCGCCTGAGAGCCATTCGAAGTTGATCCAGTTACGAAGCTGCCATTCGACGTCTCCCATGCCCTCAGGTTGCTTTGCATCGGGGGCGAGAGCACGCACGGTGCCGCCCAGATATGTGCCCACAAAACTTGTGATGCGGCCGAGTTCTCCGCCTAGGGCCTTACCAAAACCTACCCGATTGGAAGGGCTGTAACGCCAGCAGTAGCCGTGCTGAATAGCGAGTTTCTTCTCGTCCGCAATCTTGGCGGTTTCCATCAGGTGATGGATCCCCGCCATGTCGACAGCCATGGGCTTCTCGGCAAAGACATGCTTTCCAGCCTCGATACACTGCCGCAGCATCGAGGGACGGTATCCTGGAGGAGTAGCCATCAGGACTACGTCTACGTCGGAGTTGGCCAGTTTTTCAAAGGCATCTAGTCCGGTGAACTGCCGGCTCTTGTCGACCTCAACGCGCTCTTTTCCAAAGGCTGCTCCGAGGGTCTTGAGTGGGCCCTCGATTTTTTCGGGGAAGGCGTCAGCCATGGCCCAAAGCTTGACCTTGTCATCAGACTTCAGGGCTTGAGTCGCCGCGCCTGTGCCCCGGCCACCACATCCAATCAGGCCGATCTTGATGGTATTGCTGCTGCCGATCTCGGCACGGCCGATGTGGGGGAAGCCAGCGACGGCCGTAGCGGCTGTAGCGGTCTTGACAAAATTACGTCGGTTGGAGTTGGTGGTCTCGCTCATTGGGTGTTCAGGTGTCCTATGAGGGGATACGGTAGGGTTTCGGCCCTTCCTTTCAAGGTTTTAGGCCCGTTTGAGGGCGAAAGGGGCTTCTCGGCACTGATGCGGAGCATTTGTTTACCCCACCTGTAGGACTTTTGCCGGGAGATCAGCTCTCGGCGGCGGAGATTCCTTGATCCTTGAAGCACAGGAAAAAGCCTCGGGGGTGATACGCAGTTTCAGGATCAGGTTGAGGAATCCCTGTTGGAACTTCCCTGATTTTGAAAATCAACGGTGATTTTGGGGGCCGAAGCCGGCCGCTCACGATCTGGGATGATGCTTCGTTACCCGGACCCGCGGAAGAAAGCTCGAAATGGATTCAGATCTTGCGGGAATGGGAGCCAGCCTCTCAAATGCACCACTCACAACTCGATCACACCTAATGTCCGATCCCCGCTCCGCGAATACCCTGAAGCTCTCAGTCATGATGTTCCTCCAGTTCTTCACCTGGGGAGCGTGGTTTGCAACGTTGGGGCAGTGTCTGGGCTCACATGGGTTGGCTGACTTTGGAGGAGACGCCTATGGGACGGCTCCGCTGGGAGCCATCTTCGCCCCGCTGTTTCTGGGGCTAATCGCTGATCGCTTTTTTCCCTCCCAGAAGGTGATGGGGGTTCTCTTCCTGATTGGGGGTCTCCTTCTCCTCATTATCCCCGGAGTGGCCTCGAGCGGGAATGGGAAACTCATGGTCTGGCTGATGCTCGGTAACATGCTGTGCTACATGCCCACCCTCGGACTGGGTAACTCCATTTCTTTCGCGAACCTCGACCGGCTTGCTTTCCCAAAGGTCAGGGTTTGGGGCACGATCGGTTGGATTGTAGCGGGTCTGGCAGTTGGTTTCATGGGATGGAGTTCCAGTTTCAGCATGTTCTATCTCGCAGCGGGGGCCTCTCTGTCCCTTGGGGTTTATTCTTTTTTCCTTCCCCACACTCCGGCCCCTGCGAAAGGCGAGCCGGTCAACATGCGCGCACTACTGATGGTGGACGCATTGAGTCTTTTCAAAAGACCGGCCTTTGCGGTGTTCATGATTTGCTCCTGCCTGATCTGCATTCCGCTCGCCTACTACTACGGGCTCACCGGGAACTACCTGACCAATGCCGGCTTCAAACAGGCGGCTTCGACCATGACTATTGGTCAGATGTCGGAAATCTTTTTCATGCTGCTCATTCCGTTTTTCTTCCGGAAACTCGGAGTGAAATGGATGATTCTTGTCGGAATGCTGGCCTGGGTCGCTCGCTATCTGCTCTTTGCGTTCGGCGCTCCTGAGCAGGTGATCTGGATGATTTTCTTTTCGGTCGCGCTACACGGCATTTGCTACGACTTTTTCTTCGTCACGGGCTTCATGTATACCGACAAAATCGCTCCGAAGTCGATTCGCAGTCAGGCTCAGAGCCTGCTGGTGTTTTTCACGCAGGGGGTTGGCATGTATTTTGGATACAAGGTAGCCTTTGGGAAGTTCGGGGCAGTCAGTGAAGACTATCAGGCGCTCGATAACTCTATCGCTGAGGCGAGCAATCGTGGGGAAGGAAACCTGAGCTTCGGAGAACAGCTTGGCCAAATGTTCTCCGTCAAGATGCCCGAGAGCGTTGACGGAAACCTCATCTCCGCTGCGATGGAAAAATGGAAGGCCTTCTGGATTTATCCAGCCATCATGGCGGCTGTGATCACAGTCATTTTCTTTGTGGCCTTCTGGGACAAGACTTCAGTCTCGGATGACGATGAAAACACTGCCGGCGATGCTTCGGGAAGCCCTGAGTAGGCGCTCCAACATTTGACCCTGCCAATCCACAACGGAAACAGATCGCAAGACCCTTACCACAACTTACGTAAAACGAGACAGTATGAACCAGACACACACATTTTCCCGCCGCAAAACTCTGAAGGGACTGGCGGCACTTGCGACCATCCAGGTTGTCCCCAGCCATGTCATTGGTGCAAATGGGAAGAAGCCGCCGAGTGAGCAGGTGACCAGGGGGATCATCGGGTGCGGAGGCATCTCTGGTTCGGGAGCCCACGTGGGACAGCAGGGGCCGCTTTTGGCCCTTTGTGACGTGGATAAGAACCATCTGGCAAATCGAACCAACGATGCCAAGAAACGTGGACATGACCCCAAGGGGTATCATGATTTCCGTGAGCTTTGTGCCCGCGACGACATTGATGTGGTGCACATCTGCACGCCTCCCCACTGGCATGCGCTGCAGGCTATTGAGGCAGCAAAGCAGGGAAAGGATGTCTGGTGTGAGAAGCCCATGAGTCGGACCATCGGCGAGGGTATCGCAATGATGAAGGCCGTCCAGAAGCACAAGCGGATCTTTCGGATTAATACCTGGTTTCGCTTTGAGGGAGGCTTCTACGGAATGGGCACAACGGTGACTCCTCTTCGCAAAGCGGTCATGCATGGCCTCCTCGGTGATGGGCCACTGACTGTGACAGTCGGCGGCAATCAGGGCTTCAACTGGAAGTTTGGTTGGTCCGGCAAGGTCGACCAGCCCGAGGAGAAGATTCCTGACCACTTTGATTACAACATGTGGCTCGGCCCGGCGCCAGTGAAGCCCTACACCCGGCACCGAACGCATGGATCGTTTCGTGGTTACTGGGATTACGACGGGGGCGGCCTTGGAGATATGGGGCAGCACTATCTCGACCCGGTGCAGTATATTATCGGCAAGGATGAGGAGAGTCCGGTGGAGGTCTTTATCGATGCCGACAAGCAGCACGGTGATGCAGTGGGCCGCTGGCGGCGTATTGAATACAAGTATGCAGACGGGACAAAAGTCATTCTCGACGGGGACAACCGGGAGAAAAACACACCCTACATTCAGGGCTCAGAAGGGAGTATCAGTCGTGGCATGGCTTCTGATATCACGGGCTTGAAGGAGAAGCTCAAGTCTCTCAAGGACCCGGATCC
>JAQWTV010000125.1 GCA_029242545.1 Roseibacillus sp. | reverse complement strand
CACCCTTATCGTCGACGGCGGAGAAATATTTACGCTCCACTCGATTCCCCGGCTGGAGTGGCTGATGGTGGTCTTCCCGGCTGCTCTTGCGGTGGGTCGCGGGCTTAAACAGGGCGCGCTCGATCTTCGCAACGACGAATGTTCCTAGGCGAGAAATGGACGCCCTCGCAAGGCGCCGGCGACTGGAGGAATTAGGGCCAGGAGAGGTAGAGAACTCCGGTGGCCCCGACATCGTGCAGAAGGGAGGACCCACTGAGCCCGTGGTTTAGGTAACGATCGAGGCCCGCCTGATATTCATCGGCCTTTCCATAAACCGCTTCGATTTCCTCGAGTTCATCATTGCGGAGGCAACGCCAGAAGCGAAAGAGGAGTTCGGATGGGGTGGCGATTTCAATCGAACCCGGAACGATCTCGGAGACCTTTGTGAGCGTTGCCACAATCAGGTCCTGAATCTCACGTTCATCCCAGCCGTGGTGTGCCGCTGAGGCGCTCCCGACCTCGAAGAATTCGATGATTTCCTCAAGGGTGGTTTCTTTTGGCACAATATAAAGACGGTGCGACCAGTCTCCGGGACCGCATCCGCAGATCGCCTCCATCCCGGGTTCAATGTCCTCAGGGAGAGGGTCCCGGGGAAGCATTTCCCTTCCAACCTTCCATCGAGGGCGCTGGTCATGGGGTTCCGTGGACATCGATTTGGAGGGCAAGCGACGCTCTGCGGCGGGATTGCAGGAGTAAAGGCAGGATGGGGCAAATGCTATGTTTTGAGGGAGAAAGCACCCAAAACTAGGCGACTAAGCCAAATATTAAAGTTTTATGTAATATTTTCAGTTCTTTGCTGGTAAGATCCTTACAACAACTCCGGACGAACACCGTTCACCCTTATGGTCTCGTCAACCACCACCGGGCATATCCCTGCCCGTCCCCTAGGATCAACTTCGCCCAAAAACGGGCCGGGGTCTTTCGTCGCATGCCTCCTGTTATGCCTGCCGGCGCTGTTGCTATGTCACTGCGAAAGCGTAGATGGAACGGCCTCCACAGGCCGTGATGCGGAAGTGGCTCTTGGTACTCCAATCGCATTTTCAGGAGACCCTGGCCGAGATGCCAGAGCCTTGGGCGGCTCGAACCAGATTATGCAACTGGCGGACTGGGGAAGGATGAGCGCGGGTCAGAACTGGTCCAAGATTTTTGGAAAGCACCAGGTCTATGGGGAGAAGGGGTTCACCGCCAAGGCCTCTCCACCCCCGCGACGTGCAAGAAATATTCCCACCTTCCACCGGCCGGATGGAAAGATTCAGATTTATTATCGCCTCGAACATTTTGGGGGGGTCAATGTGTCAAATAGCCGCAAAACCTTTAATGATAATTCTGTGGTCACGGTTACCCCGAACCAGCTTGAGCCACTCGTCAAAGTTGTGCAGGCGCATCTCGGAGAACAGGGCACAGTCTCTGCGCTACCCTCCGAGAACGTGCTTGTCATCACCTGCGCTAAAGCGGCTCAGGACAGCGTGATGCAGCTTATGGAGCACGTGGACTCGGGGCGTAAACAGGTAGAAATCGCGGTTCGTATTTTCGAGGTTTCTGATGACTTTGACCGGCAAGTGGGAATGAATTCCCTGCTAAAGCACCTGGGAACAAACAACTCTCAGGCCCTCCTAGGAAACTTCAGCCCAGCGGCCTTTGTCGGTCGGGTGGTCGATCCCCTAAACGGTGTCGGACCGGATCCCGGAGGGATGTTGAACCTTGTCGGAGAACTACAGAAAATTGGAGTTGGGATTGATGTCACCCTCGAGGCTCTGGAGCGGTCTGGGATGGTCAAAGTGGTCTCCCAGCCCCGCATGACGGTAGAGGCTGGCCAGCCCGCTTACATGATGGCAGGGCAGGAGCTGCCGATCCGGGAGGGGCGCCTCACCAATGACAAATTCGTCACCGAGAAGATTACCTACAAGCCAGTTGGGGTTCAGCTTCATATCACCCCGCAATCGATCGGGGAGGAAAGCGTGAAGCTCCATATTCTGACGGTCGTTTCAGCCATTTCCGGATTTGCTCCTCTTCCCAGCCTGAAAGGGAATGAAATCAAAGGCCAATTGATGAACCCGGTGCTCGATTCCCGTCAGGCCGAAACCCGGGTTGAAGTAGCGCATGGAAGCACCCTTGCCTTTGGAGGCCTGCGCATGGCTCGACAGGTCGGCAGGGAAGAGAAGATTCCGATCCTAGGAGACGCTCCAGGGATCGGTAATTTATTTAAGAGTAAGCGCCGACAGAAGAAAATGAGTGACCTCTATTTCTTCGTCACCCCGCATCTTATCAGCAGGTAGTCTAGGGGCGCACATCCAGGCAAACTGCCTCGCCATTATTATTACGGGCAATCAGGCGGCCGTCTGAGACGGCGAAGGGAGACCAGCATTTACCAGAAAGGACTTCGATGCGGCCGGTTTCTTCAAAGCCGCTATCACTTGCCTTGCCAGCGATTAATTCGCCGGTCTCGGAGAGGAGAACCAAGGTCCCCCCAATCAGCGCCGCGGATGCTCGGGTCCCAGGCATTTTCTGTCGCCAATGGATCTTGCCGGTGGCGATGTCCATGCGCATGAGCTCGGCGTCTATCCTCTTGTCTCCGAAAACCCCGGTGATGGTATTGCCAGAGCGGATGCTGTTTTGAAAAATCATCCGGATGTCCTGGTCCCGGTGCAAAATTTTCGGACTAGCCCCAGTGACGTCAAGAACGGCGTAACCCATCCCATAGCCCGAAGCGAAGAAGACCTTCCCATCGTGGTATTGAGGATTGCTGGCGTTCACATTGTAGGAGGTTTTCCACTGGTGCTCGAAGAGGATCTTGCCCTTCGCAGTTAAGTCGTGTGCCACAACGGTCCTGCCGTAGAAAACCAAGGCGGCTCTCTTTCCGTCGATTTCAGTGAGGACCGGAGTGGCATAGCCTGACCGCTGGATGTTGGTGGTGTGCCAGGCAACTTTTCCGGTCTTTTTTTCCAGCGCATAAAATGCGCCATCCTTGGAGCAGGGCAGGACGTAAACAAGGTCGCCATCGACGACGGGCGAAGCGGTAAAGCCCCATCCTCCCGGTTTCCCGCCAAGCTCATCCCGCAGGTGCCGGCGCCAGACCGGGCGGCCATCTCCCAGATTCAGGCAAAACAGGACCCCGGACTTGCTCAAGGTGTAGACCCTGTTTCCATCAACTGTGGGGGTCGTATTTGGCCCCCCTTCGTAGAGATTGGCGACAAGCTTCTCGGGATACTGGTGCTGCCAGATGAGTTTGCCCGTGTCGGCGGCCCTGCAGCTTACAATATCGTTGCCGCTATCATTGCCCACCACCAGGGCCTTCCCGTCAACGATGGACCAACTCCCGCACCCCTTGCCGACCTTGGCTTTCCATAAGATCTTCGGAGCCTTATTTTTCCAGTCGCCGTTGATGGTTTCGGATGAGACGGCGTCACCCTTTAGGCCTAGGTATTGAGGCCAATCTGCGGCAGAGGCGACGGAGCTTAAGATGACTAAGACAAAAGCGAGGCTGAATTGGATGAAAGAACGCATGATGGTTGCCGTTTACCCGGGTAACATAGACTCCAGCTTGGAACTTGCAAACTACGGGAGCATAATCATATTCCGCCCTCAATTCGACATACCATGTCCATCAGCGCCATCCGCAAATCCCTATTTTATCCGTTAGCCCTAGCCGGTGGTCTTTATCTGCCTGCCGAGGCCCAGATTATCGAAACCCTTCAAGAAGTCAGAATAACGGCTTCTCCAACCGGGGAAGGCGCCGGAGAGGGCGATCTCGACGAAACCGTTCTCAGCCCGGAGGACATGGACCGCTTTGGAGTCGAGACCTTGGAGGATCTCAGCGCCCTCGCGCCGAATCTTCATTTTGTGGACAGCGACACCCGTGGATATGGCAGCGTGATCTCCATGCGTGGCCTGAGTAATACCTTGTTTTTTGGACCGGCGGCGGTGGGGCTCTATGTCGATGATGTTCCCTTCAGCGATGCGTTCACCTATGCCTCGAATCTTCTCTCCCTTGATTCAGCCCGGGTGCATCACGGTCCTCAAGGGGTGAGTTTTGGGGCAAATGCGCCCGGCGGCATGATTAACCTGACGACTCTGCAGGCGGGGGAGACCTTGGAAGGCTCTGCCAGCTTGGAGTATGGGTCCTATAACACGAGGGGCATTAAATATTCCTCGTCGGGGCCGCTTCCTGCATTTGAATCCGGGTTTCTGGCGGGGCAGGACCTTAGCCACACATTCCAGTTTTACTGGAAAGAGCGGGAGGGCTTTCTTCGCAATCGCACCCTCGGGATCCGGCCCGACGATCGATCCGTTCTTGGTGGCGTGGGGTCCTTGATCTGGAAGTCCGATCAGGACACGGAGGTCAAGTTACGGGTGATGGCAGAGATCGTCGATGACGGAGGCCAGCGCTTGACGGCCTTGCCACAAAGCCAGAGCAGGTTTACCGGGCAGCGTACTCCCAATTTTGCGTTTACCGGCAACCCTTTCGAGGTCGACTCAGACCTTGCCGGATTGACGGAGTCTGAGCGCTATCAACTTTCGCTCCACGTCACGAAAGATCTGGGTTGGGCAACCGCCAAGTCGATCAGCTCCTACCAGAGCTGGGACATGGGGCCCCAGACCGTGGACCTCGACTTCACCAACTCCGATCCTTTCCCGCTGTTCGCGCTCGCGTCCAGTATCGATCAGCGCCAGATCCTTCGCACTAAAGAATTCCGACTGCAGAGCCCGGAGGGCGCCGGGCCCTTATCGTGGCGTGGTGGACTGTTTTACATGCAAAAGGAAAATACGGGAAATACCGGCCGCAAGTTTCCTGTGCCCGCCCCTGTTCCGGGTGGATTTGCGCCCTTCACGGAGCGGGTCAATTTCCGTATCGAGCAGGAAAGTTTTGCCGCCTATGGAAAACTGAACTACGAGCTCGGGAATGGGTTTTCGGTCGATGCAGGGGCCCGGGCAGAGTTGATAGAGGTGAGCCTCGACAGGGCGAAGGAGGTTCCACCCCAGAGTCTGAGCGAAAACAGGGATGAGGTTTACTTTTCCCCAACCGCTGGCGCTTCCTACGAGGTCAGTGAGAACCTCACGGCCTTCGTACGCTCAGGACTGGGAATCAAGCCACACGGGTATTCGGCGTTCAGCGATGATATCAATACCGCCAGATTTGAGGAGGAGCGGAACTGGTCCAATGAGGCAGGGCTGCAATTCAGGAGCGAACCAAACAAGTTCAATGCGGTTGTAAGGGCCTACATGAACAAGGTGAAAGACTATCACTTGAACGCCCAGAATCCTTTTTCCACAGATTTCGTGGTTTTAAATGCAGAAGAAGTGCGGTCGAGCGGCGTAGAGGCAGAGTTGCAGTGGCGGCCAACTGACGCTCTTCTTATCCATGCCAATGCCGGGTATTCGGACGTTCAATTTGAGGACTATGCCGATGCCTTTACCGGAATAGATCGAGGGGGAAATACAGTGCCTTTCATACCAGAATTCACCGCCAGCGTGGGTCTCCGCTATGATCTGCCTGGAGGTTTTTTTGTGGGCTCTTCCATTCGTGGGACGAGGAATACCTACTATGATGCCGCAAACA
This sequence comes from Roseibacillus sp., assembly GCA_029242545.1. Taxonomy (GTDB): domain Bacteria; phylum Verrucomicrobiota; class Verrucomicrobiia; order Verrucomicrobiales; family Akkermansiaceae; genus Roseibacillus_B. Next base: position 15,539 of record JAQWTV010000125.1, on the reverse strand, counting down.
CGGAGGCTTTCAGCGAGGACGGATATCTTGTCTGGGATGCTCAGGTCGGCTATGAGCGAGACAACTGGGCGGTGACGGTCTACGGGCGAAATCTGCTCGAGGAAGATTATTACACCTTTATTAACCCTCAAATTGCGGGAGGAACTCCTGGAGATCCGCAGCTTTTCGGGGTTCGCGTCGACCTGGATATCTGGTAAAAGCTTCCCAACCAGACGCTCCTTGAACAGCGACCATCAGGTCAAGGCGGGGAGTAGCCCTTTGCACTCTGCGTAAAACACGACTCATGACTAGGCTCCGACTTCCGGCAATCCTTCCCGTGGTAGGGATATTCGCAATCGCTTGCTCCGGCATGGCGGCTCCTCCTAAGGCTTCTGGCCTTTTAAGCTGGAGGGGTCCTGACCAGACGGGGGCTCTTCCAGGGCAGGGATACCCGGAGAAGTGGGGGGGGCCCGGTGGAGAAAACCACCTCTGGACGCACAAGGTGAAAGGCGGGGGGACTCCGGTCATCGCCAACGGGAAGCTTTACTCATTTGGCTACTATGACAATCCCAAGGATCTCAGCGATGTTCAGGAGGCTCTGATCTGCCTGGACCCGGAGACGGGAGAACTCGTGTGGGAGTATCGTTTTAGCGATTTCATCAGCGACGTGGTCTACAACCGCTACGCGGTGGGATCTCCCATCGTCGACGCGGAAACCGGGAACGTCTACTTACAGAGTTCGAACGGGCGCCTGATGGCATTCACCGCGGATGGCAAGCGGCTGTGGGAGCATTCCCTGGTGGAAAAGCTTGCCAGGCTGACCTTTCCTAATGGGCGAACTGGCTCGCTGGGACTCCAGGGACCCGTCGTGATTGTTCACTGCGTGACTGCCAACTGGGGCACGACGGGTCCTGCTCGGGACCGACTCTACGCGTTCGATAAGATCACCGGAGAGCTTGTGTGGTATTCGACCCCTGGGACTGTGCCGGACGACAGTTCGTTCTCCATGCCAGTGTATGCCACCATCGATGGCCACCGGGTGGGTTACACAGGACACGGGTGTGGTAATCTCACGAGCGTGGACATGCGGACAGGCAAGCCGCTCTGGCGCTTCCAGTTCGCTAAGGGCGGGGTCAATTCCCAGATCCTCAAGTATGGCGAGGACAAGCTCATCGCGATCCATGGAAAGGAAAACGTGGATACGACCGCGAAGGGGCGGCTCATATGTCTCAAGGTGCCAACGGCATATAATGCGGGGAAACCAGCGATTTTGCCGGCAAGTGCGGAGGTATGGCGGAACGAGGACCATGTCGCCTTTACGAGTTCTCCAACTCTGGCCGGCAACAAGATCTTCAGCACGAGCGCCACGGGTGAGCTCCTTTGTGTGGATGCCGATACCGGTAAAACAGTGTGGAAAAAGAAGCTTGGTCCCGATCAGCTCCATGCTTCCCCGGCCTTTGCCGATGGCAAGCTCTACGTGCCGCTGGCAGACGGAATGTTCTATATCCTCAAGCCCGGAGAAGAGGGTGCGGAGGAACTTACCAAGCTTCACCTTCACACGCCATGTCTCGGCACGCCGGCCCTATGGGGAGGGAAGTGTTTCCTGATGACCAAGGATGGCCTGCACTGTTTCGGCGCGAAGGGCGCCGCCGCTGACGAGCCCGGAGAGGAATTGCCCTCCGAGGAAGTTGGTCCTGTCGCGCAGATCCAGATCGTGCCAGCTGAGTTCGCCCTGACTCCCGGAAGCAAGCAGTCCTTCACCATCTGGGGCCTCGACGATAAGGGTCGCCGGGTCAAAAAAATGGAGGGAGTAGAATGGAAAGCCTTTATTCCGCCCACAGCAAGGGTGAAGGCAAAAGTTGACGCGACTTTCGAGGGAGACATTCTTTCCGCAGGTCCCGAGGCGAAGCTCTCCGCAGGGGCTTTCAAGGCGAGCGTTGATGGGATGAGCGCAACAACCCGCGGCCGGGTGATTGCTACCATTGGCTATGAGGCGGATTTTGAGGGAACGCCCCTCCCCATGAAGAACGATAAGGGAGAAGCTGTGAACTTTCCTCCGCTGCCTTGGCTTGGCGCTCGGATCAAGTGGCATGTTCTCCAGCACGATGGCAGCCAGGTTATCGCCAACCGGCTGGACAATGTGCTCTTCCAGCGAACAATGAACTTCTTTGGCGATCCTGAGTTAAGTGATTACGTGCTGGAGGCAGACGTAGCGACGGACGGTAATCGTCGGGTAATGTCCACGATCGGCCTAGTGAACCAGCGCTACCTGATCACCTTGGACGGGAACCGGCGCATCCTTGAGGTCAGTTCTAATCATGAAAGGGTCAAGGAGAGCGTAAAATTTCCAATGCGTCCTAACACGTGGTATCATCTCAAGACCCACGTTTTGCGGGGAGAAAACGGGGGAGGCTCTGTGCGCGCTAAGGCGTGGCTGCGTGACCAGCCTGAACCCGAAGATTGGACCATTGAGGTCAAGCTCGACGATGTTCACGAAAAGGGAGCTCCCGGAATTTTCGCCTTTTCGCCACAGGTTCAAAAGCGCGTTTATATCGACAATATCAAACTTTCTGCCTCCGAGTAGATCGACATCCAACACAGTTCAGACATGAAACTTAATTCCATTTATTCATTCATTATCGGCTTGGGAACCATGGGGGCTCTCTCGTCCTGTCAGGATCAGGGAGGCTCCGCCACCGATAGCGGAGCGGGAACCAGCGCTGAGGCACCCGCGGATGCCAATGAGGACTCCGGCGGTTCTGCTGATGCCACCATCGCGGCGGCAGGAGGTGGCGCCCGGGAATGGCCCACATGGGGCCGTGATGGGTCGCGAAACATGGTTGGAAATGCGGCCAACCTGCCAGTGGAGGTCAACCCCGGGGAAATGGATGACGAGACCGAGGAAATAGATCTCACCGGTGCAAAGAATATTCGCTGGGTCGCCAAGTTGGGCTCGCAATCCTACGGGACAACTTCGGTAGCCTTTGGGAAAGTTTTTGCCGGAACGAACAATGAATCTCCCCGCGATAAGCGCAACGTGGTGGACCGTGGAAACCTGATGTGCTTTGATGAGAAGACAGGCGATTTTCTCTGGCAGCTTGTTTCGCCCAAGCTCGGGGCCCGCAAAGTCAGCGACTGGGAGTATGTAGGGCTTTGCTCCTCGCCTGCCGTGGAAGAAGATCGACTCTGGGTAGTGACAAATCGTGGCGAGGTTGTCTGCCTCGATATGAATGGTTTGGCGGACGGCAATGACGGGTTTCAGGACGAGCAAAAGTATTACGGCGCAGGCCTCTCGGGTATGGCCAAGGCGCGGGATGTCACAGTTGATGGTGAGACCCGGACGCTTTCGGATGCTAATGCCACCTTGGTTGAATCTCTGACCAAGCAGATTGAAGGGGGCCTTGAAGGAGACGCTCTCAAGGGGGCGATGGGACGGCGGAAGGGAGCCTTCGCTGAGGGTGCGCCAAAGATCGACGAGACCTATGCCGATATTCTCTGGGTGTTCGATATGCGTGACGCGGACAACGGTGTCGGTGCGTTCCCCCACAATGTTTCAAGCTGCTCTCCCCTTATTCATGGGGACATTCTTTACACGTCGACGTCGAACGGTGTCGACTGGTCTCACACCAATATTCCCGGGGAGTTTATCCCCGGGCTGATCGCTCTCGACAAAAACACCGGAAAGCTTCTTGGAGAGGAGATCTCCGGAGTCTCCGAGCGCGTGCTCCACGCGAGCTGGAGCTCCCCGGCGGTGGGCAAGGCCAAGGGTGAGGACGTTCTGGTCTGGGGTGGTGGTGATGGTTTTGCATACGGGTTCGACCCTGTTCCGGTGATGGATGAGGACGAAGGAATTCCGATTCTCAAGGAGCGCTGGCGCTACGATGGAAACCCTCCGCATTTTCGTCAGAAGCCTGACGGCACTCCGATCAAGTATGCTACATTCAAGGGGCCTAACGATATTATCGGGACAACCGTGATTCACGACGGGCTTGTGTATTTTGCGATCGGCCAGGACCCTGAACATGGGGATGGAGTTGGCATGCTCAGTTGTGTTGACGCCAGCGCGACAGGGGATTTGAGCGGCAAGGCAGTATGGACCTACGAATATGGCGATGGATCAGGGATTGGACGCTCGATTTCGACCCCAAGCATTACGGATGATGGTCTTGTTATCTGCGCTGAGTATGACGGAGACATTCATTGCGTGGACGCCAAGACCGGCAAGCAATACTGGGTACACGAGACCGGGAGCCGGGTATGGTCCTCCACCTTGGTCGCTGACGGGAAGGTTTTCCTCGGCACGGAGGATGGCGAAGTAGTCATTCTGGCCGCGACAAAGGAGAAGAAGCACCTTGGGACTATTGAGCTGCACGCTCCAATTTACAGTTCTGCGGTGGTTGCCAACGACACGGTTTATATAGCCAGCCAAACTCACCTTTACGCTATCGGGACGGTTGAGTAGATGGGGACAGGGTTCGACCTGCTAGGTTGACCGTCCTCGCCCCATAAGAACAACAAACACTCCGCGGTCCACAGCCCGACCCAGAATGGCATGAAAAAAACTTCCGTTGTTTTCCTTCTTATTTTTGTTGCCCTTGCCGTTCTTCATCAGGACGCATGGAACTGGAGCAGCTCAAATCTAGTGTTTGGATTCATGCCTGTGGGCTTGGCCTATCACGCACTCTATTCTATTACAGCGGCCCTTTTCTGGGGAATCGTTATCAAGTTCGCCTGGCCTGATGACCTCGAGGAGTGGGCCGAAGGAGAAGAGAATAATTCAACATCTTAAACCAAAGAATTATGGCAACTGTATGGGTGATAGTCTGCTACCTGGGAGCCCTTCTTGCGTTCGCGCTAGGCTCCAAGGCTCTGTTTCGGGGCACGAGTAACGATTACTTTGTCGCCAGCCGTTCAATCGGACCGTTCATGCTTCTCATGTCGGTTTTTGGAACGACCATGACGGCCTTTGCGCTGGTGGGATCGACGGGTAAAGCCTTTGAGAGGGGAGTAGGAACCTACGGGCTGATGGCCTCCTCGTCCGGGCTCATTCACGCAGCCTGCTTCTTTTTGATTGGAGTAAAGATCTGGTCGATCGGCAAGCGTCATGGATTTGTGACCCAGATTCAGTTTTTTCGGGCCCGTTTCGGATCTAACGGACTGGGGTATCTCCTGTTTCCAATTTTTGTCCTCTTGGTCATTCCCTACCTTCTTATTGGAGTTATTGGCGCGGGAAAAACCCTTCAGCCAGCTACCGCCGGGGCATTTCCTGAACTCTTCCAAAGTGACAACCCGATCTTGAATGGCGGAGTGCCGCCCTGGCTTACTGGCCTGGTCATCTGCGGCGTTGTGCTGGCCTATATCTTCGCGGGGGGCTCTCGGGCAGCAGCTTGGGCCAATACTTTCCAGACCCTGGTATTTATGGGGATGGGGTTGGTTGCGTTTGTGCTTATTTATAATGTTCTGGGACAGGCGGGAAGCCCAACCAATGTTGCTGCCCGTGTGACGGAGCAGGGTGAGGTTGTGCAGGAATACGCGTTTGACAAAGCCTCGGGGAAATTAGCCAAGGCGGAGAAACCCAAGGTTGTTGGAAAACTCAAGCACCCGGAGGAGGTGGAACAATGGGCAGGAAAGCAACCCCACCTGACGAGAGACGAGGTGGAGATCACTTACAAGGCTAAGAATCCCAAAACGAAGAAGGTAGTCGACAAGACTCGCGACGTGGGAGTGCCGTGGTTGATGTTCCTCAGCTATATGTTCATTCCCCTGAGTGTGGGCATGTTCCCGCACCTGTTCCAGCATTGGCTTACTGCGAAAAGCGCGAAAGCATTCAAGTTGACGCTGATCGCTCACCCGCTGTGCATCATGATAGTGTGGGTGCCTTGCGTCCTGATCGGGATCTGGGCTAGCGGGCTACTCCCCTGGGGGATGCCTCCTGCCGCGATTTTGTCGAACGTTCTCAAGACTCTGATCGGGAACCCTATTCTTACCGGGATGCTGACGGCGGGAATCCTTGCGGCTATCATGTCCTCGCTGGATTCACAATTCCTGTGCTTGGGCACGATTTTCACAAATGATGTGGTTTTGCATGATTCCAAGAAGGAGTATACGGATAAGCAGATTCTATTCATGGCTAGGAGCTTTGTGGTTGGGATTGTAGCGGTGACCTACGTGTTGGCTCTCCTGCTCCAGAATCAGAACGTCTTCGATCTTGCGGTCTGGTGTTTCTCAGGATTTGCAGCCCTCACGCCTCTTGTGATCGCGGCTCTCTATTGGAGGCGGGCGACGGCTGCAGGTGCATTCGCGAGTGTTATCGCAGTGGTGGTCACCTGGTTCACCTTTTTCGCGATGTCAGGTTTCGGAGGGGAGATTACGGTGATGGGGGGAATCATGCCGGCCGCCATTTGCTGGATCGCAGGAGCTTTGGCTATGGTTGTGGTCTCGCTAGCCACCACTCCGCCCCCTAAGGAGACGGTGGACAAGTTTTTCGTATAGGGCGAAAATGCCCCAACATGGGCGCATTCATGGCACTATTTACAGGCAATTCCCTCTCCCGCGGGATCGTGGGACTTGCGGGATCGCCAGAAAGGAGTAGGGATATGCCCCACCACCAAGGAATTGATTAAATATGAGTTGTGATTTGACCGTGGAAGAAGCCCGCGAGGCACTGGATGAGCGTGTTCGGGAAAGCATGCAATGGCACTTTTCGCCCGAGACGGGATGCCCGTACTGGTTGGAAAGGGCCTCTACTCTTGGATTCGACCCTCGGACGGATGTCACCTGCTTTGCGGACATCCAGAAATTTCCAAATTTTGATGATGAGGTTCTCCGCAAGGAGGACCCCAGCCGCTTTATACCCAAAGCCTTTGAGGACAGGCCTTTCAATGTATTTGAAACCGGGGGCACCACCGGGATGCCAAAGCAACGAATTGGTTGGGACGACTACAAGACGGATTACTCGGAATTCAGTGATCACTACCCTTCCGATTTTTTTCCCCAGGGAGGGAATTGGCTGATGGTGGGCCCTACCGGACCAAGGCGCTTACGACTCTCCATTGAGCATCTCGCCAACCGGCGGGGAGGGGCGTGCTTTTTCATCGACCTCGATCCTCGTTGGGTGAAGCGCCTGATCGCGGACGGGGAGTATTCCATGGCGCGAAAATACCAAGAGCACGTCATCGACCAAGCGGTTACGATCATAAGGCATCGGGACATCAAGTGTCTCTTCACCACTCCAAAGCTGCTCGAGAGTCTCGCCGAGCGGATGTCTCTCGTTGACGGAGGCATCAAGGGGGTGTTTGCCGGGGGAACGACGATGACTCCTCAATACGTCCGCTTTATTGAGGAGGAAGTGTTGGAGGGAAAAATCAATTATGCTCCGACCTATGGCAATACCCTGATGGGACTTGCGATCAGCCGAAAGCGTGAGCCGGGAGAATACAGCCTGACCTACTATGCGCCTCAACCCCGTGCCGTCCTGCGTATTGTGGACCCGGAGGATTCGGCCTGCGATGTAGAGTATGGCGACTATGGCCGGGTGGAATTAACAACCATGACCAAGGAGTTTTTTGTCCCCCGCTTCCTCGAGCGGGATGAGGCGATCCGGAGAGAGCCTTGCAGCGAATTCCCCTGGGATGGGGTGGGTGATGTGAGGCCGTTCCAGAGCGGAACCAAGCAGGTGATCGAAGGGGTCTACTAAATTTGAGCCGCGCGAGGCCACGCATTCGAAATTGCAAAAGAACTACCAAGGACAAACCCGACCCCAAGGAGCTCTATCATGCTCCCATGACCATCATGAGCACGGAAACGCATATCCCAATCCTGCGCCTCGGCGAGGAGTATCGTAGTCTCGATACCGTCGAACTAGAGGCTTCAGCAGGTAACGCAGTCTACACCCACACGGCGAATCCCGGCCTGATAAGGCGCGATATTCTGGACTTGGACAAATCAAAGGCCGCTCTTGAGGCGTTCCCTGCTGATACCCTTGCGGGCTACTGCGAGGCAGCTGCTGAACTCTTCCTGCATGAGGAGCTGCCAGTTGGAAACAGCAGCCAGAGCCCGCAGGAATATGTGGAGTCCCTGTCCACTCTGACCAAACTGCCTCATACCCTGGTGAGGATGAATATGGGCAAAGTTCACGCTGCAATGTCGCAGATTCGCACCGTGATCGGAGGCCTGACCCGGAATCTTCCGTTAGAGCTGTTCGACCGAGGGCTCTCAGCGGTCGACGACCTAGAGGTCAATTTCTACCCGGTGGCAGATGCTCTTGGAGTCTCGCTGCCCAGCAATGCGCCTGCGGTGAACTCTCTCTGGTTACCCGCACCGGTGTTGAAGATTCCGGTCCTGCTGAAGCCGGGCCGGGAAGATCCTTTTACGCCCTTACGAATCGTGCAGGCCCTGATTGCCGCGGGGTTCCCGAAAGAAGCGTTCGGGTTTTATCCCACGACTCACGAGGGCGGGGACACCATTCTTATGAGCTGTGGTCGTGGCATCGCGTTTGGAAGTGATGCCACGGTCCGAAAGTATTCGGGCTTTCCGAGTATCCAAGTCCATGGCACGGGGAGGAGCAAGATCCTGATCGGAGATGATTATCTCGGCAAATGGGCAAGTCATACCGGGACTCTTGTGGAATCCATTTCGGCCAATGGAGGGCGAAGCTGTATCAACACCTCTGCGATTCTCGTTCCATCGGGGCGTGATGAATTGGCGGATGCGGTAGCCAGAGAGCTTGCGGCTATTGAGCCTCTCCCGCGGGACCATGAAGAGGCTCTCCTTTGTGGATTTTCAAACACGGATTGGGCGGGGTCCATTAATGACTTGATCGATGAGCACCTCAAAGTGGAGGGCGCAGAGGATGTCACTGCCCGCTACCGGAGCGGATCTCGCCTCGTTGAAATGCACGGCCAGACCTATTTAAGGCCTACGCTGATTTCGTGTGCGGATCCGGGGCACCCCCTTGCAAATACGGAATTCATGTTTCCCTTTGCCAGCATCACGGAGATGCCGCAGGGCCAGATGCTTGGGGAGATTGGGGAGACCCTGGTTGTTTCTGCCTGGACCGAGGATGCGAGCTGGATTCGCGACCTAATGCATTCGCCAGATATCGAGCGACTCAATATTGGTCCTTTCCCGACCAACCGGGTTCAATGGGAGCAGCCTCACGAGGGAAATTTATTCGAATTTTTGTTCCGGCGGCGGGCCATTCAGGGGAATCTTGCCGCGGTGAGCTGATTCAGGATGGAGCCCTTCACAACCAGACCAAGTCCCCAACTTGTTGGCGGCCCAGGCTCCCTCGTGGAGTTGCCTGCGTGTGTTCGCAAGAGTGGAGGAGAGAAGGTGCTCCTCGTTACCGACCGGGGAATTGTAGAAGCCGGCCACATCAGCCGGGCAACGGCCCTGCTTGAGGACGCAGGAATTGCGTGCAGTGTCTATGACGGCACAAGCGAGAATCCAGAGGAAAGCGACATCCGTGCCGCGATGGAATTTGCTCGGAAGGTAGGGCCGGATTGCTTTGTGGGCCTGGGAGGGGGCAGCAGTATGGACACCGCTAAAGGATGCAATTTTCTCCTGACCAACGGTGGCGCCATGAGTGATTACAAGGGGTATGGCGCCGCAAAGACTCCCCTCCTTCCGTTTATCGGGATTCCGACCACATCAGGAACTGGAAGTGAGTGCCAGAGTTACGCGGTGATAAGTCGTGATCAGTCCCACGAGAAGATGGCCTGTGGAGATCCTTCCGCGCTTGCGACTTTTGCGATTCTTGATTCTGACCTGACGGCTTCGATGCCGCACAAGGTTGCAGTATTGACTGCGCTCGATGCTCTCGCGCATTCCTTGGAGACTGCGGTGAGCACCCGCAGAAACTCGTTCTCCTCCGCCTACTCAAGGGAGGCTTTTCTAAATATTGCCTCTGCCATCGAGCCGGTTCTGAGGGGAGAAGCTTCCGGCTCGGAGCGTAACGCGATGTTGATGGGGTCTGCTTTTGCTGGCCTTGCGATAGAGAACAGTATGTTGGGCGCGGCGCACGCATCGGCGAACCCACTCACGGCCTCGTGCGGGTTGGCCCACGGCCACGCCGTGGCCCTGATGCTCCCTCACGTCATCGGGATGAACGAGGAGGACACGGAAGCTCGGGAGACCTACGCACATTATGGAACCTTGCTCTCAAGCTGCTGCGGAGTGGCCTGGGGGGTCAGGCCCTGGGTAGAGCATTTGCTGGCTCTGGCGGACTTGTCTCCGCTGGCGAAGTGTGGAGTTGATCCGAGCTTGTTTTCCGAGCTCGCAGAGGACGCTACGAGACAGTGGACGGGCCAGTTTAATCCTCGGAGTATGAAAATTGAGGATTTTACGGTATTATATGAGAACGCCTTTGATGGTGGTGCAGCCCAAGACGCGCGATGAACTACTTCAAACCTAATTTTATGGCTCTCTGCGGGGCGTGTATCCTCGCGGCCTCTGGAATCAGTCTCGCCAGTCCTGAGAATCAAAACGTATCGGTAGAGACTAAGTCTTGGGCGATCCCACGCGGAGGAAACGCCTTGCAGGGGCGGGTTCCTGACCGCGTTCCCCGTAAGCCGGTAGTTAGCTGGGATGCGGTGCTTGATGGGCCGATTGTAGGGGATGCAGCCATCGCAGATGGATCCGTTTATGTGGGAACGGTCATGGGAACATTTTACTCGTTGGATGAGCGTAGCGGCAAGCTGCGCTGGAAGTTTGAAACCGAGGATACCATCGAGGCCCCGCCGACCGTAGGCCAAGGTCGAGTCTTCATCGGATCCAGTGACCGGTATTTCTACTGCTTCGACCAGAAGACGGGCAAAGAGCTTTGGAAATACGAGGCTGCAGACAAGTTCGTGGGAGGGGGGCTACTGGTTCAAAGCCCTGACGGCAAGGAGATGTGGGTTGTGGTTAATGGTTACGATGGAATCTGCCGGGCGCTGCGGGCAAAAGACGGCACGGAGGCATGGACATATGAAACCGCAGAGCAGATCAACGGAACGCCGGCCCTGGTGAACGGGAAGCATATCGTCCTAGGCGGCTGTGATGCGAGGGTGCACGTGATTGACGTCACTAATGGAAAGGCCGTAAACGAGGTTGCGGTAGAGGCTGAAATCATCGGGACCGTAGCTACCATGGGGAGCATGGTGTATTCAGCGAATTACGGAAACCAGCTGGTCGCGGTAGATATTTCGAAGAAAGATCCGAAGTGGGTTTATGAGGATAAGGATTTCGGGTTCTACGCGGCCCCTGCAGTCACGGAAAAGCACGTGTTTATTGGTTCCCGTGATAAGCACCTCCATGCGGTAGACCGGGAAAGTGGCAAAAGAGCCTGGCGATTTAAGACCGGTTCCCGCATCGATGGCGGGGCCATCGTCTTCAAGGATGCGGTGGTCTTTGGGTCCGGAGATGGAAGGGTTTATGCGGCTGATCCAGCGGACGGGAAAGAAATCTGGAGGGTAGATCTGGGGGAGGGGATCAGTTCAGATCTCGCATTCGCCAACGGTAAAATCGTGGTAGGAGGTTCTGACGGCACGCTATTTTGTATTGGAGGGCAGTGAAAGCGCCTTCGACTGATTGTCAGGGAGCCCGAAATGAAAAGCCTTGAGGGGGATATGAGGGCGGAATCCGGCGAGAGGTCTTCAGATCGTAAGCCTTCCGGGTAACTTAGACCGGGTAATCACTTTGCGAGGTTCCAATCAGGAGGAAAAACCGTTACTCTTTCCTCCTCCCATCCGGATTGCCCTTCATGGGCTACAGAAGGCCACCCGCGAAACCATGAGTGAAACCGCTACTCCTCCGACGAAGAAGGCTACCCGGGCGGGCAATTACTTTATCTCCAATTACCCGCCCTTTTCCTTTTGGTCAAGCGATCAGGAAAAGGAAGTGCGGGCGGCATATGACAGCGAACCTATCCCAGGGACACCTCTTGGATTGTATCATCATATTCCCTTCTGCCGCCGGCGGTGTCACTTCTGCTATTTCCGGGTCTACACGGATAAAAATGGCCAAGAAATTCGAGACTATTTAGATCATACCTTGGTTGAATTGGAGAGGTTGGCGGCTAAGCCCCTTGTTGCTGGGCGCAAGCCGCACTTTATTTACTTCGGGGGAGGAACCCCTTCCTACCTCTCCGGGCGGCAGCTAACGGACCTTACCGATCGCATGAAGTCCATTCTTCCATGGGATGATGCTGAGGAGGTTGCTTTCGAGTGCGAGCCGGGCACTCTAACAGCAGGGAAGCTGGCAGCGATCAAGGAGATCGGAGTTACTCGCTTGAGCCTTGGTATTGAGAACTTTGATGACCACATCCTTGAGATCAATGGCCGTGCTCACCGGAGTAAGGAAGTCTGGAAGGCCTTCGAGCGGGCAAGGTCTCAAGAGTTTGATCAGATCAATATCGATCTAATCGCGGGGATGCTGGAGGAGACGGAGGAGAACTGGCAAAAGAACATTGAGGAGGTACTTAAACTCGCCCCGGACAGTATCACCATCTACCAGATGGAGATCCCTTATAATACGACCATTTATAAGGACATGAAGGAGAGCGGGGCCTTGGTTGCGCCGGTGGCAGGATGGGAAACCAAGAGGCGTTGGGTGAAGGAGGCGTTCGCGGAATTGGAGGCTAATGGCTACACGATCAGTTCCGGCTATACGGCGGTGAAGAATCCCGAGAGAACAAAATTCATCTATCGAGATTCTCTCTGGGGGGGAGCGGACCTGGTTGGGCTTGGAGTGGCCTCGTTTTCTCACGTGCAGGGAGTCCATTACCAGAATCTGACGGAGATAGACGATTATGTGGGCGCAATTGATTCAGAGAAGATGCCCCTCAAACGCGCGTTTCGCACGAACGAAGAGGAGCGGATGATCCGAGAATTTATCCTGCAGATGAAGTTGGGCCACGTGCAGGCAGACTACTTTCGTAACAAATTTGAGATTAGCATCCTTGAGCGCTTTGCCCGTCCTCTGGAGGAATTGACCAAAGAGGGGCTTCTGAAGGTGGTCGATGATGCCATCATCCTGAGCCGCGATGGGCTCCTCTGCGTTGACAATTTGCTTCACGACTTTTTCCTCGAGCATCACAAAACGGATCGAATCGTCTAGGATGGCACAGAGATTCCGCCCCTTGGCCAGGCATGCCTTGGTCGCTTGAGACCCTCCAGAGCCCCTTATTGACAAAGCTCCCTTGAATCCAATTGAGCATCCATCTCCTTCCGGCTTTTTGCGTGAATCCCTCCTGCGCGCCGGGCTGAGCCCGGAGGTATTTACCCGGTGTCCTTCCTCCGAGGTCCCCGAGCCTTTCCGCGCTCTCCTTGTGCACGAGGGTGATATGACTTCGACGCTAGAGCGTTTTCATGAGGAGCGAATGCTTCTTGAGGTTCTCGCCGAAGGTAATTTCGACCAATACTATCACAGGGAGGTCATTCTCAAGGGAGAGAGAACCGGGCGAGCTGCAGAATTTGGGCTAATCGAAATTGAGTTGAAAAATTTCCCCCCCACCCTTCAGGGGCCGATTTTACTGGGGCAGCAACCGCTGGGCGGGATTCTCAACGACAGTGGCATGGTCTATAAAAGCCAGCCATTGGGCTATTTTTCGGTTGCGCGGGAGGCCCTGCCGCCGAAGTTGACTCTACTAGGCTCGATGAACGTGCTTTACGGGCGCTATAACCAGCTCAAAAACCAAGACGGTTCTTGTCTGGCCCGAATCCTTGAAATTGTTCCTGATTTTAACCAGCCATGAATATTTCCGGCGATAAACAGCCCTACGATGTCATTGTCATCGGTGGAGGCCCCTGTGGGGCCACCGCATCTGTCCTCCTTGCCGAAAAGGGCCACCGCGTCATCCTGCTCGAGAAGGAGAAGTTCCCCCGCTACCATGTCGGCGAGTCCCTCATGCCCTTCTGTTATTTCACCCTGAAAAGGCTCGGGGTCCTGGAGGAAATGGAAAAACAGGCTTTTGTGAAAAAGCACAGTGTCCAGTTTGTTTCGAAGGAGGGGAAAATATCAGACCCCTTTTACTTTTTTCAACATTTTGACCATCCCGCAGCAACGACATGGCAGGTGGAGCGGTCGGTCTTTGACAATATGCTCCTGCGGAATGCGGAGGCGAAAGGAGTTGAGGTTTGGGAAGAGACGGAAGTGCGGGGATTCAATTATGAAGGAGACCGTGTCGTTGGCGTAACCGCGAAGGGAAAGGAGGGCGAGGAATATACTCTCCAAGCACCGCTGACCCTTGATTGCACGGGGCGCGATGCCTTGTTCCTTAGGAAGAAGAGTTGGAGAAAAAGGGATCCAAAGCTGAACAAGATTGCGATATGGACCCTCTACAAGAACGCAAAGCGTGATGAAGGTTTGGATGAGGGGGCGACAACCGTGGCCTATGTCGATGGGAGAGGTTGGTTTTGGAATATTCCCCTACGCAATAATATCGTGAGTTCGGGCATCGTAGCTGAGCGTGATTACCTCTATCGGGACGGTAGGGACCCGCGGGAAATCTATGAACGTGAAGTCGAGAAAAATAGTTGGATCAAGGAGCACCTTGGGGAGGGAGAACAGTTTGGCGAATACTGGGTGACCGGGGAGTATTCTTATCGGGGAGAGCATTGCGCCTCGGACGGTCTTGTGATGGCAGGTGATGCCTTTGCATTTTTAGACCCGGTCTTTTCCTCGGGAGTCTTTCTAGCCTTGAAAAGTGGAGAAATGGTAGCGGATGCCGCAGGAGAAGCCTTGGAGAAAGGGGATGTCTCAGCAGGCCAATTCTCCAGTTATGGGGAGGAGCTTTGCGGAATGATTGAGGTAATGCGCAAGCTTGTTTACGCCTTTTACGACGAGAATTTCAGTTTTGGGGAACTCATCAAGCGGCATGAGGAGATTCGGCCCATGCTCACGGACTGTTTGATTGGCGATCTCGATGGAAAAGATTATACGCCCCTCGCGGAAGCCATTGGCGACTTTGCCTCGCTTCCGGAACCTCTCGCCCATGGACGAGCTCCTCAGACTGTAACATAACACGATGTCCCCGCCACCCGCATGAAGGTTACCTTTCTGACAGCGGGGACAGGTAGCTACCACTGTGGGGCATGTATGCGGGACAATACCCTTGTCGCGGCCTTACATCGTGACGGGCATGAAGTGGCTCTGCTGCCCATGTATCTACCCATGCAGCTGGACGAGGAAAGTCCGCCGCAGGAAAGGCGGGTGCCGATATTTTTTGGAGGGATCAACGTCTACCTCCAAAACAAGTTTGCGTTTTTCAGGCATACCCCGCGGTGGGTTGACGCCCTCTTGAATGGCGCAGGGCTACTGCGCAAGGCGGCGAGCCGGAGCCATATGACCAGCCCGCGAGACCAGGGAGAGATCTGTCTTGCTATGCTCCGGGTGGAACAGAGCCGTTTCACGAAGGAGCTGGAAAAGCTGATTGACTGGCTTGCTGTGCACGAGCAACCCGAATGTATCGCACTGTCGACAACGCTTTTCGCCGGGATGACCAAGGAGTTGAAGAAGCGTCTGGGAGACATTCCAGTCATCGCGTTTTTCCAGGGAGAAGACACCTTCCTTGATAGCCT
>JAQWTV010000115.1 GCA_029242545.1 Roseibacillus sp. | reverse complement strand
AGCTTGCTCTTGTCGACCAGCTGGGTGGGTGGAACAGGGATCCGGTCATTCTCCATGTAGGCGTAGAGCCAATCCGTGGTGGGACAGGAGGCCGTTCCAAAGAAGTGATCGAAGCCGCGGTGGATAGGGCCGTCGGGAACTGGTCGGCTGTAGTCGACCCTGCGCACGGCCTCGAGACCGTTCTTGTTAATGGCTGCGCCCTCCTTGTCGAAGAAGGTCATCCCGATATGCCATTTGCCGAAGAGAGCGGTGGTGTAGCCCTGTTGCTGCAGCATGGCAGGGAGCGTGAGACGTTCCTTCTCGATCAGGCAGGGCCCCCCAACGCCGGTGAAGACGCCACGGTAATTCAGACGAAAGGCCATCCGCCCGGTCATGATGCTGTAGCGGGTAGGCGTACAGACCGTGGAGGGGCTGTGTGCGTCGGTGAAGAGCATGCCCTCTTCGGCAAGGCGGTCCAGATGCGGGGTGGGGACCTTGCTCTCCGGGTTGTAGCAGCTGACGTCTCCATACCCAAGATCGTCGGCAAGGATGAAGAGGATATTGGGCTTGTCCCGGGCAGAGATCCAAGGCGTAAGGCTGAGGAAAAGAAGGAGAAACAGGATTCGCATGAAGGTCTTGTGTGGAATGGGAAGGAGGGTGGTCAAGTCGCGTTTCTTCGACTTTTTAGATCGGGTGGGAGCGAAGACCCCCCGAGGTTATGGCAAGGGGGCCTAGACCGGGGTGGGGAAATCTGTCAGACCAAGGGTGATGAACAGTGAATGGATTGATGTGACCGTGCCTCTGGAGAATGGGATGGTGCACTGGGAGGGAGATCCCGAGGTGAAAATTTACCGGCACTTCAAACTGGGGGTGGATGATATGCCGTGCAATCTAACCAAGCTCGAGATCAGTGCTCACACCGCGACCCACATGGACGCCATGTGTCACTTCATCCCTGGTGGAGCCGGAATGGACGAGATGCCATTGGAGGCGACCATCGGCCCCTGCCGGGTTATCGGGATGGAGGTGAAGGATCAGATCATGCCCCGCGATCTCGAGGGTCTGGAATTCCAGCAAGGGGAGAGAATCATTTTCAAGACCCGCAATACACCTGGGAGCTGGGAGATGGCGCCGAAGTTTGACCGGGACTTCGTCTCCATCAGCGAGTCAGCAGGTCAGGTCCTTGCCGATGCTGGAGTGATGACCGTCGGGGTGGATTATCTCAGCATTGGTGGATTCGGAAAGGATGTGGTGGAGGTTCACAAGGTCATGCTCGGCGCAGGGATCTGGGTGATTGAGGGGCTCTGGCTCGCGGATGTTGAGCCAGGCGACTACGACCTCGTATGTCTGCCGCTTAAGATCAAGGGGGCGGATGGGGCTCCTTGCCGGGCCCTGCTCAAACCGCGTTAAAGATCAGGTGTGCTTGTTGCGATTCATCAAAACGGTTACTTCGTCCGCGTCACCCGGAAAAGATCACCGCCACCCGGAGGTAGTTTCACGGTGAGGGTAGTCTTGCCGGTGGCTGGACCATAGGCATTCTCCCAGCTTCCGCTTTTTCGATCAAGGCGCTCTACGAGAGAGACGGAGCTGTCGATGGTGAGGCGGCTGGTGCGCTCCTCCGTGATGTTACTGTTGACGGTGAGAAAGTAGGGACGATTCTCCTTATTCTGGAACATCCCGAGGACGAGGTGCTCATCGGAGCATTGGATCCAGTGATCCTCGGGGAATTCGGCCGCTCCCGGGGCCTCGGGATGAAAAGGCTTGGTGTGATAGACTCCTGTGGACTGGAGTTTCGCGAGAGTGGGTCCGAGTGGTTGAATGTCACGGGCCACCTCGGCGAGGGGCGGAACGTTGACACGGGGCACAATCTTTCCATCTACCAGCACCGGTTTGTCGTCCTTCTTCTCGTAGCTGAACATCCAGGGAGGCCAGAAGTGGAAGGCCTGAACCCCATAGGCGAGGCTGGTATACATGGTATGACGAATCTGGGGGAGAGAGACTCCCGCCCCGACACAGCGCATGGCGGGAATTCCGTTTTTTCTGGCCAGTTCGCAGATGGAGCGGAGGTAGATATAACGCCGGTCGGGATAGCGGCGTCCGTCCCAGTGATAATGATAGTAGTCCAGAATCATCGGCTTCACGGTGTCGACAAATTCGTAGTATTCGCCCCAGATGGCCCGGTTGATGAAGATGGTAGGGTGATTAGGGTCCGCTTCTGCGAAGGCACGGGCGATGTTCGCGAATCCCGGGAATGAATTTCTACGGCGCCGATCGGAAATAAAGTAAGCGAAGACACTTTTGTCATCTCGGAGGCCAGCGGCCTGTTTGTGAAGCTCATTGATGTCGCCCGCTCCTAGGCGGGCGTAGAGTCCATTGCGCCGGCACATCTCCAGAAGGTTTGTTTCACATTCCACCGCGTTGAAGCCATGAGACTTGATGTAACGGGCCATCACGTCTTGTTGGGCTGGTTCCTCGGGCCATTCAGCCCAGGTCACCATCATGAGTGCGGGAACCTGGTAGCGGATTGGGATTGGCCCGGAAGGGTCCGTCTCTGACTCATCGGCAGTCAGGGTCGAGCACAGGCTCATACAGAAAAGAAGGAGCGTGATAAGATGGGTCATGGCCATGGTTTCCATAGCTGATACCACAAATGTGGAAGGAGATCCATTCACTGATTGAATATCCTCCGGGGTCCCCGAGGCCCTACAGCCAGCCGGGAGGGAGGTCCTCTTTGGTCTCGTGTAGAATTTCGAGAATCCGGCGTTTCTCATCCTTTCCGAGGTAGTCAAAACCCTCGACCGGTTTGGGAGAGGTGAGAATCTCATGGATCCGGGCGTAGATGGCGCCCTTTAACATGGGAGGAAATTGGTCAAAGGTGGGTGAGTAGATCATGTAACTGCAACGATTCTCGAAAATACGCCCGTCGAGGCGAAGATCCTTAAGGGAGCGCTTCCTGCTGTCAGCAATGCGGTTGGCAGTAAAGGCGCGTCGAAAACCGGGATCGCATGAGACCTTGGGAATCGGAGTTTCATTGCGAAAGAGCAGGTAGTCGACGACCTTATCACGCCCCTCAATAAATTCGTCGATACTTCGGCCCTTACTGAGTTTGCTCAGGTCGGTCTCCTTGGGATCGAGCTTGCTGTCAAAAAGAGACTGGCGAGCCCGGTAGGCAGCTTCGACCAGGCGGTGATGCATGGTCACTTGGTGATCAAAAACAAGAAGGGCTGCGATATCACTGCCGGGTGCGGGGTAGGCTTCAGTGGAGAAGAAGCGGTCGAGTTTCTCGAGGTTGGCAAACTGTTCCCGGTTAATGGTGACCTCGCCCTGCTCGCGAGTGGCGATAGCATTTCCCATGTGTCGCATGGTTCCATGATTTCCGCTCACGAACCATCCTCCGTAACGATCATGAAGGGGAATATGGTGTCCGGATCGCCGGTAATCATCGATACTCCTGAGCGAGCGACCTGACTTGTCCGGGTAGACGGAGCGACCGAGTGAACCGGGTAGAAAATTGGTTGCGTCCCCGGCATGACACCCAAGGCAGGAACGACTACGCTCGAGTAGTGGAGAGCTTGTGTCATCAAGTTCGCGCTGGAAGTAGAAGATAGGACCGAGTTCTGGATCGAAACTGGCAATTTCGATCCTGCCGTTGGGCATCCATCCGAGATACACCGACTCGTTGAAATAGAGCGCCCGGGGGTTGGAGTAAGAGACCTCCCGTCGCTGCAAGCTAGTACGGGAAAAGACGAGAACCTGAGTGTCTTTGTTTAGTCCGAGTTCTCTGAGGAGGCGCTCCACCAGAGGTTTACCGTTGGGCTCCTTGATCAGAATCTCACCACGCTGGACCCGCTTCATGAGGAGAGTGACGGGATCTTTGGCGTCCTTGCTGAAGTAACCGTGCGGTTCCAATTCGTAGTCGTTATAGAACTGTGAAAACCCCGTCAGGGTGCTGCACAAAAGGAGAGGGACAACGAGCGCGCGCATATACATGAAGATGGTGTCAGGACTATCCCGCGGGAGGAGGGGTCAGATCAAGGAGATAGCAACAGGGTGCGTGGTCCCGCTTTGGTTTCTCTGAGTTGTTATCTGGTCCATCCATTGTTCTTGAGGTATTCAGGCAGGGAGATGGGCGTTCCTCCTCGTCTGATGCTTTCGTCAGCGGCCTCCATGAAAGCATAGAGTTCCAGCGTGGTATCAGCCCGAACCGGAGGTTTGCCGGTCTGAAAAAACTTCACGATTTCTCTGAGCATGGGAGCGTAGTTCCCACCGGAGGCCTGTTCGACGATGGCCTTTGTGCCAAAGGCAGTAACCTTGAATGAGGTTTTGCCGTTGCGAATCCCATGCAGGATTCCAATACGGTCATCCTTCCACTTGCCGGTAACAACAATCGTGTTCTTGGTCTCGGTGGCTACCACGCTTTGACAGCCAGGGCCCATTACGGTGAAGAGCGATTCCGTTGCATGAATCCCATACCAGAAGAGGCTGGGATGATGGGGTTCTGAAAGAGCCGGGCCGTAGGAAATAGCGGAGCGAATCTCACCGGCGTCGGCATTAGCGACTTCCATCACCCCCGGGTGCCAGCGTAAGGAAGAGCTACTGAAGCAGGGCACTCCTGCCTTCTTTGCAAGCTGGAAGATTTTCACGGCCTCTTTGAGAGAGCCGGCCAGAGGCTTGTCGATGAAAACTGGTTTGCCTGCGGCCAAGACCGGTTTGATCTGTTCGAGATGAGTGCGTCCGTCGAGGCTCGTGAGAAGGATGGCATCCACCTCGTTGCACATGTCTGGGATATTATCGTAGATCCGGACTCCATATTTCTCGGTGAGTGTTTTGGTGAATCCTGAGACCCGGTTAATGCTGGAAGGGATGTCGAGACTTCCGCCCTGGTAGGCTGCTGTCACGGTTGCTCCTGGGATATGGGAGGGATTGTGTTTTTCGTTCAAGAGGGAGGTAAAGGCGATCACGTGGGACGTATCGAGGCCGATGAGGCCGACTCGTATTTTCTGGGCGGGGAGGGCTACGGTCGAGGCAATCAGAAGCAGGAGAAGGCGAGAGAGAAAGATCATCAAGGGCTTTTAGGGCAGAGGGGCGGATGGGAGAAGGCGTTTCTGTATTCTCGTCACCTGCCACGAATTAGAGGTTTCCAAGTAGGGCGTTCAAAGCGACAATGCCAGACATGAAATCCGTGTTGCGTCTGTTCATTGGTGCTGTGGTGGCTCTGTCGCTCAACCTTTCCCTAGCTGAGGCCCAGCCGACTTTCGAAAAAAACGGGGAGGTCAAGATTCCGAGGGCGAATTTTAAGACCGAAGGAGGCAAGGTTTCTGCCAGTTTCCGTGCCACGCGATGGGGAATGTATAACCTCATGTATGAAGGTGATGCTGACAATCAGCCAAAGGCCACGCTCAACGGGCAGGGGCCGATTGAGGGCCTGCCTCTTGTTCCAGGTCACCTAGGGCGGTTCTACATCAAGAAGGCAGGAAGTTGTGTCATTCAATTGAACGGAACTGCCACGGGGGTGAGTGCTCTGAGGCTGGTGCCGGCCCGCGAGGGCAGCTCTGTGGTGCAGGAAGAGGGTCAGGCTATCGAGTTGGATGCCAGGAACTGCCGGATCTCAGGCGTGATGCTGCGTTACGAGCCCAATCCGAAGAAGCTCTGTATAGGATTCTGGGGCAATCCGAATGATTATCCGGTGTGGAACTACGCTGTGGCGACCGCGGGAAAGTATGAGGTTGTTCTGACTCAGGGGTGCGGACGGGGAGCTGGGGGAAGCAGGGCGGTGCTCGAAACGGCGGGGACCTCCCTGGAGTTCACGGTCAAGGATACCGGGGGGTATCAAAACTGGATCGACGTTTCACTGGGCGAAGTGCATATCGCGAAACCTGGAGTTCAGGAGCTGACCGTGAAAGTTCTCAAAAAGGCACGCGGAATCATGGATATCCGCCGGATTATCCTGAAGCCCGTGAAGTGAGGGCGCCGGCCTGAGGTCTCTCTGGAAGTCTCAGGAGATGACCTCATTCACCACCTTACCGAATACGTCGGTGAGCCGGTAGTCACGTCCAGAGTGGTGGAAGGTGAGCCGTTCGTGGTCGATTCCCATGAGGTGGAGAACGGTGGCGTGGAGGTCATGGATGGAGACCCTGTCCCTGACCGCATAATAACCGTAATCATCGGTGGCGCCGTGATGATAGCCCTGTTTGGTCCCTCCACCGCACATCCACATAGTGAATCCATGAGGGTTGTGGTCGCGTCCGTCGTCACTTCGGCCCATCTGCCCGTCAAAAATCTCACGGCTGGGAGTGCGTCCAAATTCGCTACCGCAGAGAACGAGGGTGTCTTCCAGCATGCCTCTGGATTCGAGATCATGCAGGAGTGCCGCAATGGGTTGATCCACCGCATTGGCATTGCCGCGATGACCCTTTTCCAGCCCTGCATGCTGGTCCCATAGATTCCCATAACGGGATGTGGAATGAGTAGCGGTGACGAATCGTACGCCTGCTTCTGAGAAGCGACGCGCCAAAAGAAGGGTGCGCCCAAATTCGTCAGTATGGTTCTCACCGACCCCGTAGAGTTTTTTTGTAGCTTCGGATTCCTTATTCAGGTCCATGACCTCCGGGGCCACATTCTGCATCCGGAAGGCGAGCTCGCGATTACGTAATTCCGCTATGAGTGGGTCATCTTCCTCGTTGATCGCCTGGATGAAATCAAGGTGTTCGCGCTGGTCACTAAATCCGGCAGCCAGGTTGTCCCAGTTCAGGTCGCCTCCCCTGCGTGAAGGTTTCATGATTGGGGCCCCTGCGAAGGAGGAGGGAAGAAATCCGGTAGGAAATGCCTTTCCGTCCTTGGGGGTCAGGTCCACATACCCCGGCAGGTTGCTGTTATCGGATCCGAGGCCATAGAGCAGCCAGTTGCCCATAGCGGGGCGAACTTCGCGAGGCACGCCTGTGTTGAGCATAGACATCGCGGTGATGTGGTCCTCATTCTCGTGGTGCAGGGAGTGAATGAAGCAAAGTTTATCCAGCCATCTGCTATTGACCTTCGGGAAGAGGTCACTGGCCCAGCTTCCCGTCTCGCCCCACTGGCTCCATTCAAATGGAGAGCCGATGATATGACCACGTTCCGCAAAGGTGAATTTAGGTGATTTGATAGAGGCAGGAAGTGGCTTGCCGTGCTCTGCTTGCAGGCGAGGCTTGTAATCGTAAGAGTCAACTTGTGAGAGACCGCCATCGAGCATGATGAAAATCATGCGTTTTGCTCGGGCGGGGAAGTGTGGCTCCAAGTCTTCGGATGTGGGCGGAGTCTGGGTCGCGGCCTTGCTGGCTTGCCGGGTGAGAAGATCGCAGAGAGCCAGTCCGCTGAAGCCCATGAAGCCCCTCCGGGACAGGGACAGAAGAGATGATCCATCCCCGCCTGCTCGGATAGCGGCATTCCCGGAGGGGAAATTGGATGCTGAGGGGAAGGAGTTCATTTTAAATAGCTGAAGTTGTCCGAGGAGAAGAGCCCTAGGACGACCCTAGCCCAAGAAGCGGTTTCGCCAAGGTCCTGCACGATCCGGCAGTGGTCGAGATAGGTGAAGGTCTGCTCCATCAGGAGGGGGCCGGGGGAGTGTCCGAGAATCATGCGGAAGGCGATGGTGACTCGCTGTTCGTCATTTAAGTCCGGCAGGGAGAGCAGGTGTTCGGCTAGCTTGGACGCGTAGTAGCGGGGAAGTTTGTTATTGAGCCAGAAAAGAGATTGCGAGGTATTGACCGAACTATCCCTCTGGTGGACTGGGACTCCTGATGGGTCGTATCCAAAGAGATGCAACATCTTCCGGATTTCGATTCCCATCCCAAGTGGAGAGCGTCCCGAGGTGAGAATATACATCGCTCGATCCTTGGACTTGCTATTGTCAAGAGGCTGACCGCTAACCTGTCGGGGAACCTTGCCCGACAGGCTCAGCATTGAGTCATACAGGACCTCGGCCTCCAGCCGGCGTCGTGGGTAACGCCAGAGGAGTTTGTTGTCGGGGTCCGGATTAGTCTTGGTAGGAGCTGTTGAGCTGCTCTGCCTGTAGGTGGCCGAGGTGACGATGAGGCGGTGCAGATCCTTCAGGGACCAATCCATCGCGATGAGTCTGGCAGCAAGATAGTCGAGGAGAGGCTGATTAGTAGGGTCTGCGCCTTGGATTCCAAAATCACCCGATGTCGCGACGATGCCCGTTCCAAAGTGACCCTGCCAGAGGCGATTGGCAATGACGCGGGGGGTAAGGGGATTTCCGGGGTCAACGATCCATTGCGCCAGCTGCAGACGCCCACTGGAATTTTCCGGGATTACGCGGTTCTTCACGAGGTGTTTTGCGAGAGAGGGAACCGCACGAGGCACGGGTTTTTTCTCAATATTATATGTGTCTCCGCCAACATGCACCGGTTCGTTCTGGGTTCCGCGAGCATCGGTCACGGCGAGCATGCGGGGTAGAGGAGCATGGAGGGCGCGTCGTTTCTCGATTTCGGTGTCGATTTGCGCGACAGCCTCAGGGACGAGGAAGCGTTCAAGGTCAGAGATTCCCGGGGGCCAGGCCTGAGGAACGAATTGAAGCTGAGATAGAATTTCTTTGCGCAGCCCCCATTCTCTGGCTGCCTCGTTCACCCACTTGCCGCGGTGGGGAGGAGTCCTGACAAAGCGTAGCTTATCGATCCGAGGAAGGTAGGAATGGTCCTCGGCCCAGAGGCGAACGTCGTTTTTTCCACTTCGGAGTAGATGGTGGCCGAGGCTTACCCAGCGGAAATGTTTGCCCTCCCATCCTCCACTGGCCGGGAGGGGAAATTCGAGTAATGCCGATTTGCCGTCGATTTTCAGCTCGACGCGGTAGGACTCCGGGGCCGCGCAGCGGAGGAGTATGGTGTATGTTCCAGCTTCCGGGAGTTCCGGCCGCCATCCGACCCATTGCAGGCGCTCTCGCTGAGTCTCCACCACCGTTGCCCCATCGATCTCCACGCGGCGCACGTTGTTCTGTCCCTGATAGTCTTCAGCCTCGATCTCAATCGCGGGCATGGGAGGAAGATGCCGGAGGGCGTTACTATAGTGTTCCTCCTTTTGAAGGAGTTCCCGGCTGAGCAGCTCTTCCCGGGCATCAGTGAGAGCTTTCCATCGGTCACGGCGGAGAGAGCTTATCAGCTCCTCGTTCTGCTCGTAGGCGCGGATCTGCTTCTTGGAGGCCTCTGGTTGTGTCAGTCGATAACGGCCGTCTCTCCAGTTGCTGCTGTTCTTTTTCAGGATTCGCGTACTTCCAAAAATACCGGCCAAGGCATAATAGTCGCGGGTGGGAACAGGATCGAAGAAATGGTCGTGGCAACGCGCACATGCAAAGTTGAGACCAAGAAAAGCCTGAGTGGTAGTTGAAATCTGTTCATCAATGATGTCCATCCGCAGGGTGTTAGGATCGGCGCAGTCTGCGAACCATGGACCAATTGAAAGAAACCCGGGAGCGGCCAGTAGATCGAGCTGGTCCTGGGACTGTTCTCCGGAGGCAGTGCCTGCGAGAATATCGCCCGCAATTTGTTCGGTGACGAATTGGTCGAATGGCTTGTTTGTATTGAGAGCTCGTATCACGTAGTCCCGATAGGGCTCCGCCATATCGATTCGGTCTACGGCAGCTACCTTGGTCTTTCCCTGGACGTAGCGGCTGACGTCGAGCCAGTGACGACCCCAGCGTTCTCCGTAATGGGGGGAGGCCAGTAACCTCTCGACGATTTCGAGGTAGGCTTCATCGGAACCTTCGCTGGTGACAGCAGCTTCAAAGCTCTCAAGCTCCTCCAATGTGGGGGGAAGGCCGGTGAGGTCGAGTGTGAGGCGGCGGAGAAGGGTGGCGGGTTCCGCCTGAGGGCTTGGACGCAGGCCTACATCGCTCAGGGACTTTAGAACAAAGAGATCGACCGGGTTGATACTCCAGTCGTCTTGCAGGTTGGCGGGCGGCGATGGCTCTTGGAGAGGTTGGAATGCCCAGTGACCTTTCTTTTCTCCCATCATCATACCCGCTGACGCTGCCAGCAGGCACAGGAATATGATTGGGGTCGGTAAGGTCATGGTAGGGGGACAGGCTAGTCTACGTGCGACTTCACCGGTATTCTACAGCTTCCAGTCGCACTTGTCTTCAATCGATCATTTTCCTGCAAATCGCCGGAAAAGCCTCGCAAAGCACTTAAAACCAATAAAATGGACGGTTGGATTGGGGTGCTCTGAAGTCCTGAAAATGTAAAAATCTTCGTGAGCGCTGCATTTTTTGAATACTCTGAAGGGGAGATGCGCCTAACGGTTGTGAGTTGTAATCGCGTCGTTGTTGCCAGCAGCGCAGTGTTCCAGTATACTCCGCGGCCCCCGAAAGTTCACCTGCCCTTACTATGTCGCATACAATGCTTCCCCAGATTGCTCCTTGCTTCGTAAGCCACAACATGGCGCTCGGAGGAGCCCAGACTGCAGTTCTAAGGTATATAGAAACGTTGCCTGAATGGGTCAGGGAACGGACTACACTCTACTGCCAGTCAAATGATACCCCTCTCCTCGACAGGGCGATGGAGAATGGGTTCAGCTGCGGGGAGGTTACTCGGGTTGCTCCCAACGATCCTAGTTCATGGTTCTTGAGTTACGGCAAGCTCGACGGGCTTCCTGAACGCCCAACGTCTTTGGTGCTTCACTCTTGGGATGATGCCGGCTGGCGCTATTTCAGTAAAGCTTACCAGGGGCAGCAGGGAATGACGGTAGCTGGTGTTTCCCAGAAGGTTATGGACCGTTATGCCAACTGGATTCGGGATAACGGTCACGTGAATGGAGGAGTTCTTCCTCCTCCCGTGACGGAATTCTGTATGGCGAAAGGGCAAAGCGACCCGCAGGGACGGATCGTGGTCGGATGGATGGGGCGCCCTCTTGAGGATAAGGGGCTCATGACCCTGCCATATCTTCTTGCGGAAAATCCCCGGTTTATTGTTCGGGCCTGGACTGGAGCAGAAACTGCCGGCCTGGATTACACCCAGCGAGTGCAGGGAGAGGCAATGGAAGCAGTCATGAAGCTTGCCCGGAAACTCGGAGTGGAGGATCGCTTGGATATCCGACCCCTCGACTTCAACGCAATGAGTTACCGGCACCGTCTGGAAGGGTGTCATGTTCTGTTGGGTAACAGCCGGAAAGAAGGATTTCTACTTACTGCCGCTGAGGCTCTCAGCTGTGGAATTCCGGTTGTTGTCACCAAGACGTGTGGAATCGCGGATTTCATCAGGAATGGGCACAATGGGTATCTCATTGATTGGAATGATAGTCCCAAGCGGCTGGCCAAGATCGCGCACCGGGCGATCCTTAAGGCTGCCAAGCTCGACCCAGTCAAGTGTCTGGCATCAGTGGACCGGCTTTCCCTCGGCTCTAACTATGCGAGTGCTTATCGCCCAGTGCTGGCAAATCTGACCCATACAGGACTTCAACATGAGAATGCGCGTGTCACGGTCGGGGTGCGTATTCACGAGGGCGTTGATGCTTCCTTCCTTGATGATGCGATCAACAGTATCGCGGCTCAGACCTACAGAAATTTCAGGACGGTTCTCCTTGTGGATGGATCGTGGTCCTTTGGGGAAAAGCTGGCTGAGCGCTATGATCTGCCCCTGATTTGCACCGGTCTCAAGCCGGATATCGAGCACTGTTCCTGGCTGCATCGACAGGCCTTGGCGCAATGTGAAACAGAGTTCTACAAGCCCCTTGATTACGACGATCAGATCCTGCCCAATTATCTCGAAAGGGCTGTTCAGTCTCTCGACGAGAGAGGAGTAGATGTTTACGGGTGTCTGCTTAACACGTTGCAGGATGGAGAGATTACTGCCCGGCTCCACTGGCCCAATAAGTCGCTCGATACGATGTTTACGGGGAACTCGGATGACAACATGCTTCCACATTCATCGGTAACGATGCGAACGAGAGTTGCTCTCAAGGCAGGTAATTATCAAGAGAGAGCTGTTGGATTGGGGGCAGATGACTACCACCTCTGGTACCGTATTTTCAAGGTAGGCGGAGAGTTTTTCCGAGACGACGAAGTGCGCAATGTTGTCTATCGAGTTCACGAAAAGAATTCACTCGTCATTCGCAGGGAGCGCTTCGGGCACTCCAATAAGAGGAAGCAGCTCCTTGCTGGTGCTGCAGCGGCTGGTATCGCTGCCATGCCATTGGCCGCCGAGGTAGAGGGTGAAAGAGTCCAGAAGGCTCCCGTGGTGGTGTCCTCGAGCGAAGGTGCGCTCGATCCCCCTCATTCTTAAGAGCGTCCAGATGGGAATGGTTTTCAAGTGGAAGGTGGAACCTGTGTTTCCACCGGACAGGATTGATTGGTGCCGATGAAGTCATGGGATTTCACGACTCTTGGTTCGACGATGTTGAGCCTGACCACCGATCCGGGTGTGCCTTTTCTCTCGAGTGTGGGGCTTCGACTCGATGTGGCAGGGGCGGAGTCGAACTGTGCGATTGCACTCGCACGTCTCGGCAAGCGTGTTTCTTGGCATTCAAAAGTAGCGTCAGGAACCCTTGGCGAACGGGTGATCTCGGGTATTCGGGCGCACGGGGTGGATGTTGCTTCTGTAATTAGAAGTGATGAAGGTCGAGCGGAGCAGATGTGGGTGGAGGCCGGCGGGGGAGATAATCCCACGACAATCAGCTATGACCGGGAAGGTGCCTCGGTAGAGAGTTTGAGGATCGATGAAATCGATCTGCGCTCTCTTCACGACAGTCAATATTTTCACGCTACCGGAATTACGCCAGCCCTCTCGGAGGATAGTCGCAATGCCGTTCTTGATGCAGTACAGCTGGCATGCAAAGCCGGGACCAAGGTGTCGTTTGATGTCAATTACCGCTCGAAACTCTGGGAGCCATCGCGTGCGCAGGAGGTTCTCTCGACGATCATTCCCGGAATTCATATTCTTTTTATCAAGGAAACGGATCTGGAAATGCTTTGGTCCCGCCGGGGGAACGCGGAGACGGAAATGCGTAGATTACAGGAAGAGTTTGGGATTCCTAATATTGTCCTCACTCAGAGCAGAGAAGGAGCTAGTGCTCTACTGGGCGATCATTTTGAGAGTCATCCTGCCTTCAGGGGTGAGGCGGTAAGTCCAATCGGGGCCGGTGATGCACTCGCGGCAGGAGTGCTTTACTCCCTGATGGAAGACGAGGAGGCGCTTGCCCTCAAAAGAGGATGTGCCATGGCCTCTCTGGCTCGGCAGTCGAGAAGTGACTATGTGGTCGGAGGAAGGCAGGCGCTGGATTCCAGGATACAGGGGGAGAAGGGCTGGGAAGTGTTGCGCTAGGGTCCGGATTTTCCGGATCTTCATTGGAAGATGCTCAAGGCCTTGACCCAGGCTTGTGAAAATCGTCGGATGGCAGGAATGAAAACCATAATTTCCCGGCGTCGCTTTCTTCAGAGTTCCTCCCTTATTGCAGGTTCTGGAGTTCTGACCGCTGGATTGGTATCTGGACGAAAGGTTTCAGCGAACGACAAGCTCAATATCGGGGTGATTGGAGCTGGGGGAAAGGGGACAGCGGACAGCGAAGGAGTCATGAGCGAAAATATCGTCGCGCTTTGTGACGTCGATGAAAGAACTCTGCGAGCGAGGAAGGCGCGCTTTCCCAAGGCCAAAATTTTCAAGGATTACCGGGTCATGCTTGAGCAGGTTGGTGATCAACTCGATGCGGTGACAGTGAGTACTCCGGATCACCATCACTTTCCAGCCAGTATGCTGGCCATGGATTTGGGTCTCCATGTCTATGTGCAGAAACCTCTTTCCCATACGGTGTGGCAGGCTCGCGAAATGCTGAAGCGTTCCCGCGACAAAAAGATTGTTACCCAGATGGGAAACCAGGGGCATTCCTACAGCAGCACCCGCAAACTAGTTGAAGTAGTGCGGGCTGGCATCATCGGGGAGGTGAGGGAGGTTCATGTCTGGACAGACCGCCCGATCTGGCCACAGGGAATAGGTCGACCCAAGGGTTCAAAGCCGGTCCCCGATTACCTCGACTGGGATCTATGGTTGGGCCCTGCTCCGGAACGGCCCTATCATGATGGATATCATCCCTTCAAATGGCGTGGCTTCTGGGATTTTGGGACAGGGGCTCTCGGTGACATGGGATGCCATAACATGGATGCAGCCTTCTGGGCCTTGCAACTCGGCGCGCCCACCAGCGTGGAAGCCGATGTCTCTGGCGTGAGTGACGACACCGCGCCCAAATGGAGTGTGATTCGCTATGAGTTTCCCGCCCGGGGAGATCTCCCGCCGGTCAGCCTCACCTGGTATGACGGGGGGAAGAAGCCCAGTGCGGATATTATTGGTGAGAAGGACTTACCGAAAAATGGGAGCCTGATTGTTGGGTCCAAGGCGACCATTGCCTTCCGAGAGTGGAACCCCAATGGATTCCGGGTTCTTTCGGAGGGTCAGGAAGTCCAGTATTCTGATCCCGACCCGGTCTTCCCACGGGTCGGAGATAACCCATACAAGGAATGGATTGAGGCCTGCAAGGGGGGGGCTCCCTGTCTTTCCAACTTCGAGTATTCGGTCCCGCTGACGGAGATGGTTCTTCTTGGAAATGTCGCGCTGCGGGCGGGTGAGAAAGTTGAGTGGGATGCCAAGGCGCTGAAGGCCAAGGGGAATCCACGTGCCGATCAGTTGATCCGCGCCGCTCCCAGAAAAGGCTGGGAGATCTGAAATTCTCCAGATTCCCGGCCCTTTTGGGGTGATTTCAGGGTTTAATTTCTGAAGTTGAGATTAAGGCAGGTCATCTTGCTGCTGCCTTGAGGTGTGGCAGATATTTCTGTAGGGTTCCGGCCGTATCCTACCCACTAACCCATGGCCGGTACTGATACAGACGATGACCTACCCGACATACCCATGTCGGACACCCTCAAACAGTCCTCCGCTGATCGGTTGGGCGATGTGGGTGAGGAGCTGGATGGTAACAAACATGAAGCAGCGCGTAGTGACGGGCCCCCGCGAAGAGAGTTTTTCAGTATAGCGCTCGGCAGCGCGATTGTAGCGGTGCCAACCGTAGTCGGTCTGCGGGTGGTCCTAAGCCCATTGTTCAGTAGTGCATCCGGAGGAATTCTAGCGCGCCTGACGGCCCTCGATAGTCTCGCAGTTGGCGGGCCCCCACAGGCCTTCAAGGTCATTGCCGACAAGACCGACGCCTGGACGACCTATAAGGATCTTCCTCTTGGTCTGGTCTACGTGCAGAGAGTCGCGGAGCGCGATGTTCTGGTGTTTAGTGCGAGTTGCCCGCATGCCGGGTGCGCGGTGGAATACCGTAACGAGGGAGATCGCGGTGCTCACTATTATTGTCCCTGCCATGAGAGCAGCTTCAGGACTGATGGTAGTCTGGCTCCGGATAATACTCAGGCAAAGAGGGGGCTGGATACCCTGGAGGTTATTGGAGAAAAACTGCAAGAAGGCGAAATCTGGATTCGCTTCCAGAAGTTCAAGGCAGGCATTTCAGAGAAAAAAGCAGTCTCATGATCGGTGCAAAACCTTCTCTCCTGAGACTATGAAACCTCTTCTGAATTGGATCGATAACCGGACGGGAATCAGGCGGTTTACGCAGGAAGCACTTTTCGAGAATATCCCGGGAGGTGCGCGGTGGCGTTACGTCTGGGGGAGCGCCCTCACGTTTGCCATCATGGTCCAGTTCATCACAGGAATCATGCTGTGGATGTTCTATAGTCCAAGTGCGAATTCAGCGTGGGAAAGCGTTCACCATCTTCAGGAGCATGTGAAAGGTGGCGCCTTGCTTCGGGGGGTCCACCACTGGACCTCACAGTTCATGATCGTCCTGCTGGTCCTGCACCTCGTCCAGGTGGTAGTGGATGGAGCATACAAGGCCCCCCGTGAGTTCAATTTCTGGTTCGGTCTTGCTTTGCTGGGTGTCACAATGGGACTCGGACTGACTGGCTATCTGCTTCCTTGGGACCAGAAAGGATATTGGGCCACGGAGGTAGCAACCAACATCGTCGGGAATACGCCGGTTGTCGGGGATTATCTGAAACAGATCCTGATTGGGGGCAATGAGGCCGGGCATCATACTCTCACCCGATTTTTTGCGCTACACGCCGGAGTCCTGCCAGCCCTCCTGATCGGCCTTATCGTGCTTCATATCTACCTGTTTCGTAAACACGGTATCACTCCGGCACCTCCTAAGACCGCTTCCTCTGCTCGTCATTTCTGGTGGGTGGCTCTTTTCGTCATGGCCTTCGCGATGGTTCTGATTGGGATCAACTGGAAGGAGTTTCCCGCGGCATCGCGGCCACTCGTCGGTGTTGCTCCCGCAATCCTCACAGGTCTCTGCCTGATGCGGGTTATCTACCTTTATGTCCGGAAGAAACGGCTGGAGGAGGCCGATCACCGACCACGTCCAGGAGATGTTTATTTCTGGCCGGACCAAGTCCTCCGGGATGCGATTGCGTGTGCAGTTGTGTTGGGCGGAATTCTCTTTTTTGTCTGGCAGGTCGGGACGGAACTTAGTGCGCCTGCAGATCCGTCGGAGAACTATTCAGCAGCTCGTCCAGATTGGTATTTCATGTCTCTCTTCGCCCTGTTGAAAGACTTTGATCTGGTTACCGGGGCATTTGTCATACCCGGCATTGTGGCCACAATTGTGTTTCTGATGCCTTTTATCGGGCGAAAGCGAATCGGCCATATGTTCAACCTTGTCTTTCTGGTTATCGTTCTTGGGGGCTTTGTTCATTACACGCTGGTGGCTTATACTCACGACTGGACGAGTGAGGAACATCAGGCAGCAGTGAAAGCAGCGCACCGGGATGCTGACAGGATAAAGGCTCTGGCCACGGGGCCAGCGGGAATTCCGCCAGAGGGTGCGATCACGCTTCTACGGAATGATGCGCTGACGCAAGGACCTCGCCTCTTTTCTCAGAACTGTGCTTCATGCCATTCCTTTGATGGTCACGATGGGATGGGAAAACCTCGCAAGGATCCCCAAAGTGCTTCTGACCTGAAGGGGTTCGCCTCGCGCGAGTGGTCCGCAGGAATCCTGAATGCGGAATCTTTTGCCCATCCGGATTTTTTCGGGGGAACCAAATTAATTGAGAAGAGCAGGATGTTGAAGTACCTCAAGAGTGACATCTTTCTGGATCTTCCGTCCGAGGAAGTGCGCTCGATGGCAGTTGCCCTTTCAGCGGAGGCCAGGCTTAAGAATCAGGAAGCTCTCGACGCTGCTGATCGAAGCTTGATAGAGGAAGGGCGTGAGCTCCTTGCGATAGAGTGCACGGAGTGCCATTCCTACCATGGAGAGGGGGAGGGCATTGATCTGACGGGTTATGGGAGCAGGGAGTGGCAGCTCGCCTTCGTGAGGGATCCTTCTCACGAGCGCTTCTACGGTAAGCGGAACGACCGGATGTCGGTTTTCGGTCCGAAATACCGGGAGGATGGCTCTCTCGAGCGGCCGGCCCAGTTGACGGACCAGGAGATCGGGTTCATCGTGGATTGGTTGCGAGGTGATTGGTATGAGCCTGAGGCGGATATAGCCTCTGGGGAAGGGTCTTAGGGAAGAGGGAAAAACTAGTTCGAGGCTCCCCTGACATTTGTTCCGTAGTAGGGGCGGACTTCGCAAAACGTCGACAGCGCAGTCGATCCATGCACCAATGAGCCATGGCGAATAACTCTGATGAAAAGCCTCTGGGTTTCCTGAAGACCACGATGGTGGGAGCCGTGCTGGTGGTCGTTCCTGCCGGCATCGTTGGATTCGCTCTTTGGCAGATTGGATCTTTGTTCCAGGCCCTCATGCTTCCTTTAGTGAAAACGCTCCCGTTTGACTCGGTATTCATGCGTTACGTAGTGATTTTTGTCGCGCTGATCTCGGTCGTTCTTCTCTGTTATTCTACCGGGGTGGCGGTGAGAACCCGGTGGGGAGCTGTGATGAGAGGGTGGATTGAGCGGAGATTCCTTGAGCGTATACCCGGCTACAGTGTGGTTAGAACCCTGATTCACCAATACCTCGGACAGAATGAAGGCAGACAATTCCGTCCCGTGCTCGTTGATCTTTATGGATCTGATTCTCGCGCTGTGGGGTTTGAAATCGAGCTCCTCGATGATGGAAAAGTCGCGGTTTTTCTACCGTCGGTTCCGGCCGCAACTATTGGGCAGGTCCAGTTGGTGCCGCGGGAGCGAGTCCACCCCCTTAAGGCCTCGATGCACGCGACCTTGGAAGCGCTTACGATGTTTGGGATGGGCGCATCGAAGTTGGTGACTGATGATACGGGGGAGAGCGTGGAGGATGGAGAGGTGCCCCCGACGCCCTGACGCTGCCGAGTAGAAAGTAGCGTTCCTTTCAGGAATCGGATGGTCCGCCTATCGTCAAGACCGAGATCAGGAGATAATGTCTTTGATGACGTGGCCGTCGATGTCGGTGAGACGGAAGTCTCTCCCCTGATACCGATAGGTCAGCTTCCGGTGGTCAATGCCGAGCATGTGCAGAATGGTGGCGTTCCGATCGTGGATATGCATGGTTCCCGGTGTCCACTTTTCCTTCTCTGGTTTCGGTCGCATGGGTGTTCCATCTGGGTTTGCGATGTTATACCCGTAGTCATCGCTCCTGCCATAGGTAATGCCGGGCTTTACACCGCCCCCCGCCATCCATGTCGTAAAGCACCTGGGATGATGGTCGCGACCGTAGTTTTCTTTGGTTAACCCTCCCTGACAGTAGGAAGTCCGGCCGAATTCTCCTCCCCACACCACCAAGGTTTCATCCAGCATTCCCCGCTGTTTCAGGTCTGTAATGAGCGCGTAGCAAGCTTGATCAATATCCCGACATTGGGATTCATGCTCGCGCGGGAGGCTTCCATGGGCGTCCCATCCCCGGTGAAAAATCTGGATATTTCTCACGCCGCGTTCAGCGAGGCGTCGGGCGTTAAGGCAACAGGCAGCGAACGTGCCTGCCTTTCTTGCCTCTTCTCCATAGAGCTCGAAGGTCTTGTCACTTTCCGTGGTCAGATCCATCAGTTCCGGAACGGAGGCTTGCATCCGAAAGGCCATTTCGTGCTGCTTGATACGGGCCAATGTCTGAGGGTCAAGAGACTGTTCATGCTGGCTGCGGTTGAGGGCGGTCAAGGTATCAAGCTGAGCTCGACGGTCTTTTCTGGATGTCCCCTTTGGGTTGCTCAGATAGAGAACGGGATCTCCTTCGCTTCTCAGAAGAACGCCCTGATGTTCGGCAGGAAGAAAGCCGGGACCCCAGAGACGGTTGAACAGGCTTTGCTCAGGGAAGCTCGTCTTGGCGTGCATCACGATATAGCCGGGGAGATCCTCATTCATGGTCCCGAGCCCATAGCTCAGCCAGGCTCCGAGGCTCGGCCGTCCGGGGACCTGACTCCCGGTCTGGATATAGGTAATGGCTGGATCATGATTGATCGCTTCCGTAAAGGTGCTGTTCACCACACAAAGCTCCTTGGCGACTTTGCCGGTTTTCGAAAGAAGTTCACTTGCCCAAAGGCCGTCCTCGTTATTCGGGTGTTTGGTGAACTCGTATTTCGAGGGACAGACCGGATGAGTTTTCTGGCCGGCTGTCATTCCGGTAACCCGTTGCCCGTCCCGGATATGTTCGGGCAGGTCCTGACCGAACATATCCCGCATCTTCGGTTTGTAGTCCCACGTGTCAATGTGACTGGGGCCGCCGCTCATGAAAAGATAGATGACCCGCTTGGCAGTGGCTCTATGGTGAATCCCGCCGTTGAGGTCCGCCTTGCCCTGCGCGCTCTGAAGTTCTGTGGGTAACATCTGGGCCATCGCCGCCGTGCCGAGTCCGAGCGCCGACCTGCCAAAAAGCTGCCGGCGGGTCATGGAGAGTTGATAGTCGTGAAGTTCCATATTGGGCGTTGGTCCAGGAAAAATTGAGAGGAGAAGGGTTAATTCAGAAGGAGAGCGATGTCGCTGGCCAGAACGGTAATGGATATCTGGGTCCATGCTGCGACTTCCGCGGGTTCGAGGTCTGGGTTGCGGGCAATCTCTCCGGTCGAAAGAAGGGCAAGGGCGTCATCCTCAGAGGATCGGTAGCGGTGGAGCATCTGCTCAAGCAAGTGGTCGCATGCTTGTCTCTCGGCGTCACGGGGTGGTCGGCTTGCTACCAGGGTAAAAAGAAGATCCATTCTGGAGTCATCGTCGGTGGCTTCGGTGACAAGGCGTTCTGCAAGTTTTCGGGCCATTTCCACGCGCTGGGTCTCGTTGAGCAGGCCGAGTGATTGCAGAGAGGTGTTAGTACGGGAGCGGCGGACACAACTCGATTCGCGGTCAGGTGCGTCAAAAAGCGTCATCATCGGGTGCGGGCTGGTTCTTTTCCAGTAAACGTAGAGGCTACGACGATATGCCTTGCTGCCCTTGTCGGCGACATAGTTCTTGGTGTTACTGCCCGGGTGCATGAGGGCCTTCCAAAGCCCCGCTGGCTGGTAAGGCTTCACGCCCTCGCCTCCCATGTGATTGTCCAGAAGTCCACTGGACCATAGCGACATGTCCCGGATGACTTCTGCGTCGAGGCGATAGCTTGGACCCCTCGCATACCAGAGGTTTTCCGGGTCTTCGGGTAGATCAGCTCTCTGGTTGGATTGCTGCATGAAGGTCT
>JAQWTV010000113.1 GCA_029242545.1 Roseibacillus sp. | reverse complement strand
TCCAAGGTCATTAGCGGTAAGGAGAACACAGGGGATGAGAAAGAGTGTAATTCCCGTGGCAAAAAGGACTCCGTAGGCGAGGGACACGGCCATGGGGATCAGAAACTGGGCCTGCAGCGAATTGTCGAACATGAGGGGCATCAATCCGACGAAGGTAGTGACTGAGGTGAGGAAGATGGGGCGGAAGCGGCGGCAACCGGATTGCTGCACGGCGTCAAGAAGTGGAATGCCACGGCGAACCCGTTGATTGATGTCATCTACCATAACCAGAGAATCGTTTACCACTACCCCAGCCATGGCGAGAATTCCAAAGAGGGACAGGTCGGAAGGGGTGATGTCCATGATGATGTGGCCCAGAAGTGCACCGATCACCCCGAAGGGGACAACAGCGAGAATGTAGAGTGGTTGCAGGATTGATTGAAACGGAATGGCAAGAAGAGCAAAGAGGGCAAACATCAGGGCGATGCTGCCGATCATAAGGCGTTTCTTGGTTTCCTCCGCCTCGGCCACGGCTCCGGTGAAGACGACGTGGAGGTCCTCGTAATCTCGAAGAAGCTCGTCTGCACGAGGCTTTAATGATTTGGCAATGCGGACAAGGTCGACGCTCTTATCCTTTGGTTCCGCCCCGATGCGGGTGACCTCTGCCTTATCATTGCGTTCGATGAAGGTGGGTGCCTGAACAAATTTTGTGGCGGCCACGGTAAAGAGGGGAACTTCTGCCCCAGCCGGGGTTCGAATTTTCATTCTTTCCAGTGTATTGAAGGTTTCGCGCTGCTTCTTAGGGAGGCGAACCATGACCCGATATTCATCGTGGCCACGCAGGACGCGCTGGGCCTCTTCACCATAGAAGGCTCTCCGCACCTGATAGGCGAGGGCCTGCTGGGTCACCCCGAGTTCGGTCCCCCGCGAGGTGAGACTAAGTTCCACTTCGGTTTGAGGTCGTTGTTGGTTGACCCATGCATTGGCGATGCCCTCATACCCCTGCAAGAGGCGTTGAATCTGCCGGGCAAGGTCCTGTTTCGCTTTTGAATTGGGTCCTCGTAGCTCCAATTCAAGAGGATCGGCATCCTTTTCTCCCTCCTCGCCCCGCGTCTTCTGGCTTCGGATTTTCAGGGTGGCGTTTTCTGGAAGTTCGCCGATCAAGTCCCGCCAGCGTTCCATCACGGCATCGTTGCTGGGACCCGGTATGGTGCGTAGGCCGGGAGGGATAAGTCCGAGAAAGGTGACGGAGTGGGCTTTGTTATAGGGTCTCCATGGGGCCTCTGTTCCTAGTAATCTCCAGTGATTGGTGACGATGGCTCCCTTTTCAGGATCGACGAACTCCTCCCGCATTTTCTCAGCAGCCTCGGTGATGCGGTCGGTATATTTGCGAGTAGTTTCAATAGAGACGTGCTCAGGAAGTTTCAGAGTGGCCATTAACTCGGGGCGCTCCACCGAGGGGATGGAGACGTATCCGAGTCGCCCTCCTGCGAAATAGCCGAGCATGAGAAGTCCCATG
The DNA here is from genome assembly GCA_029242545.1 of Roseibacillus sp. GTDB lineage: Bacteria > Verrucomicrobiota > Verrucomicrobiia > Verrucomicrobiales > Akkermansiaceae > Roseibacillus_B. The sequence goes on along the minus strand of JAQWTV010000113.1, from coordinate 52,775 downwards.
CAGAGGAAAAGAGCGATCGCGGTAATCCGGTGAACGACCACGAGTTTGAGGGTGGGAGAATAGACCTTGTCTATGAACGTCTGCAGTCCTGTCGCGGCAAGTCGCTGAACCTTGCGGATGGGGCTGCGGACCCTTTCACTGCTGCGTTTGAGATGCTTAAGGTGGGCGGGAAGAATGAGTTTGGATTCCACCAGGGAAAACAGAAGGACCGGAGCGACAACGAAGGGAATCTGGCGAGCGAAGTTCCCCGTCATGCCATCAAAGAAAAGAAGGGGGAGAAAGGCCACTATGGTGGTAAGGATTCCGAAGGTGACAGGAACGGTGACCGCCTTGGTGCCCTCGATGGCGGCGTCGAGCGGGTTGGCGCCCCCTTGGAGACGGGTGTAGACGCTTTCCCCGGTAACGATGGCGTCATCCACCACGACTCCGATCACGATGATGAATCCGAATAGACTCATCATGTTGGCTGATATCCCAAAGAGTTGCATTACGATTATCCCGCCGGCAAAGCTTACGGGAATGCCCACCACTACCCAGAACGCGAGCTGGGGCCGCAGAAAGAGCCCAAGGACGATCATGACAAGGAGTGCACCCTGAAGCAGGGAGCTCCCCATGGTCTGGAGACGGGACTGGAGGCCGATGGCCCGGTCGGAGTGAGTGCCAAGAACGATGCCTTCCGGGAAACGGTCCCCGGAGTTGGCAACGTATTCTCGGACCTTACGGGCAATCTCCAGTGCGTTTTCATTGCCGGTGCGACCCACATCGATGCGCACGGCAGGTCGACTGTTGTATTCCGAGATGAATTTCTCCTCGTTGTCGGTATCGGTAATAGTCGAGGCGATCTCACCGAGGGTGAGCTGGGCGCCATTCGAGGAGCGAATCGTGATCGAGGCGAATTCGTCGAGGCTATAGGCCTGCCCGCGGGTGCGGATGTTGAGTCGGCCGGTGGGTCCATCAATGGCCCCGGCAGGAAGGTCGATAGAGGATTGCCGGATAGCGTTGGCCACGGCATCCGGGGTCAGGTTGTAAGCCTCAAGTTTTTCAGTGTTGAGCTCGATGGCAATACGGTGATCTCGCGGGAGGAAAGCGCGTATGCGGCTGATTCCGTCGATGGCCAATAGGTCATCACGGACCCTTTTGGCGGCAGTGTGCAGCTCCTCTTCGGGAAGGTTGCCGGTGACAACCACCCAGATCACGGATTTATAGTCGCTCCTGCTGGGAATCCGGATGCGGAAAGGTTCGTTCGGGGCGGGAATGTTCCTGAGAGTTTTGAGGAGGGAGTCGATATCCTCCTTCAATTCGCGCAGTTCTGTTCCCTTGCGTGCTTCTACGTAAATCTTTGCTTCTCCCCGGTGAGCATCGGTGTTGAGTTGCTTGACTCCATCGAGGGATTCGAGTGCGTTTTCTACAGGAACGAGGATCTCCCGTTGAACGTCGGTTGGGGTGGCGCCGGGATAGCTTTTGGAAATATAGACCGATCCCCACTGCTGATCCGGCTCCATCTCCAGGGTGATTCGGAAAAACGCGACATAAATCCCACCCAGTAGAATACCTACCATAAGGAGGTTGGCGGCGATACTGTTCTTGGTGAACCAGGAGATCATTTCGCGGACTTCCCTGGAGTTTTAGTCGATGGGTTCGCCTTAGTTGATTCGTTCTCTGTGGACTCGACCAGGTCCTCAGCGGCGTCATCCTCCACCACGACCACTTCCCCACCATCGGGAGCATAGACCAGTCGGGTGAGTACGAGGAGTGCCCCGTCCTCTATTGAGGCTCCCTTGAAGACGATGTGGTCCTTGTCGGAATGGAGAGGGCGGATATAGGTAGTTCCCAGTTTCATGGTCTCAGGATCGACGATGCGGATGCGGCTTAGTTGTGAGACGGCCTCCCGTGGAATGACAAAGACATCTTCAAGAGTTTTTCCGGGTATGGCAGCTGTGACCGGCTGGCCGACACGCAGGGGGGTGGCCTCCGACTTCAAGCCGAAGGGATCCTGGATCCGGGCGATGGCAAAGAGTTCGAGGGTGTTGGCGTCGAGCGCGCCTTCGGTCCGAAGGATCCGGGCCTCCCAGGAGGTAGCTGCCTTTTCGTTGAGTCCATCCCTAAGGGTGACGGGGAGGGGAGGATCATTGGTGTCCTCCGGCAGGGTGATATCTTCCAGTCGAAGGGTGGACACCGGAAGTCTCACTTCGCTGTAATCAGTGGCGAAGATCTCACCAAGGGGAGTGGCAGCCCCAATGGTCTGACCGACCCCGACCGTGCGGTTCAGAACCCGGCCGTCGAAGGGAGCTGCGACCTTGGTCCGTTCGAGATTACGCAAGGCGCTTGCCTCCTGTGCCTCGGCCAGGAGAAGGCCCTGGCGGGCGGCTTTGAGTTGTGGCTCGCGTCGGACAAGGGCGCTTGGTTCGTCCTTATAGCCAAGGTCTTTCCAATCGAGACGGGACTGCTCGGCAAGGGCCTCTTCCTTATCGAGATTCAGCTGAGCGCTGGCAACCTGAGCCTGGGCGGACACGAGGGCGACCTCGAAATCAACCGGGTCAATTTCCAACATGATATCGCCCTTGCTGAAGAAGGCCCCATCTTCAAAGGAGGGATGTATAGCCTGTAATCTTCCAGTGACCTGAGCGGTAAAGGTGACCAGGCTATGGGCCCTGATGTTGCCCTGGGAGGGAACGAGGACTTGGTAGTCCTGCCGCTTGAGCTCCTGAACCCGCGCTTCGATGGGTTTAGCCTTGGGGCGAGGGGGCGCCTCTATGGGCTTCTCGACGGAAAATTTGTTGTAACCAATCACCCCCAGAATCAGGAGTGCGACAGGCAGAATGATCCGTAGCGCGATACCTGAGGCCCTGTTGCGGGCTATCGGCTCGGGAGTGTGGGTTGGGCGGGATGGGTAGTCGGATGGGTTCATCGCGATCTCTGGGGGATACTACAGGTTGCTCCATACGGCAATGGTAAGGGGCGTGGGGGGAAGCTGTTTAAAGGCTGCAAATGAACGCGCGGTGGGTGAATGTCATCCCTACTTAGTAATGCGTCGAGCGGGGTTCTGTTCCGCAGGATTGGGAGAGGCTTGCCGGGTCAGCAAGAATCTGGCTGGATGGGGGTCATATGAAGAGGTCATCAATGCTGTTGCTGTCGTTGCTCTCCGGGTATTTCAGCGTGATGTCACCCGGAGCGGAGCCGCGGGTGCCTTCCAGGGAGGTGCAGGAGGCTGGACTCGGGCTAAAGGCTCTCAAGGAGCTTAACCTAGCGATGGAGAAGGAAGTGAGGGAAGAGCAGGTTTCTGGCCTCATCGGCCTCATCGGCTGGAAAGGTAAGATTGGCTACTTCGAATCTCATGGACAACGTGATCTGGATAAAGAGGAGCCCATGTCAAAGGATAGTCTGCTTCGAATCTATTCGATGACCAAGCCTATCGTCGCGGTTACTGCCATGGCGCTCTGGGAAGAGGGAAAGTTCAAGCTGGATGATCCGATCCACAAGTATTTGCCGGAGTGGAAGACGGTGCGTGTGCGCGAAGGCCAGAAGCAGGTTGCGGCCAAGAGACCTGTCACTCCGCGTCACCTGATGACGCATTCTGCGGGGCTTACCTACGATCGAAGTGAGCTGGCAATGGGTCCGGGAGCTTCGCTGGAGAATTTCTCGAAGTCCATGGCAAAGCGTCCGCTCGTCTTTCATCCGGGAGAGCGTTATGCCTATGGCTACTCGATTGATATTCTGGGCCGATACCTTGAGGCTATCGAGGGGAAGACGCTTGATCTGATCATGCGAGAGAGAGTCTTCGACAAGTTGCAGATGTCTGACACCGAGTTCTGGGTGAAGCATCCGGAGGATCGTTCGCGGGTGGCACTCGTTTACAGTCGTAAGAATGCAGGAGGGTTGAGGAAGGTTATGGGCCGCGACGAAGTGATGAGGCGTCCTGCACGAATGATGGGCGGGCAGGGGCTGATGTCTACCGCGGGAGATTATGCCAAGTTCTGCGAAATGCTCTTAAGGAAAGGTGAGTTGAACGGGCAGCGCATCCTAGAGGAGGGAACTGTAGATCTCATGTTCAAGAATCACCTCAAGGATATTGGGAAAAGCTATGGCCTCGGGGGAAGAGTGAACGAGCAGGGCCGTTATGAATGGGGCGGTGCAGCAGGGACGCGATTCTGGGTGGACTGTGGGAAGGGACACTATGCTGTGTTCATGATCCAGAACTGGGGGGCGAAGCCAAAGACCTGGAATATTTTCAAGAAGCATGCCGAAGCTGCTCTAGAAGAGAAATAACGCTCTGGCTGGAGATCCATCGGAATCCAACCCGTTGGGACGATTGACGATTGCTGTTGGCAAAAGGTAGCCTTCCAAGTCTTGAGGATAAACCGCTATTGCCAGAGGATTCTATGCGGAGTGGTATTGTCTCTTTGTGGGGTGTCAGCTTCTCCTCTACGGGAGAGTGATCTTTGGAGCATGCAGGCGTTGCCTGAACAGGTAGCGGTTCCGGCGGTGGCTGGGGATCGCTGGGTAGTAAACCCAGTGGACAACTTCATTCTCTCGAAGTTGTTTGAAAGGGGACTCCATCCCACTGGGGAAGAGGCGGATCGCTATACCCTGATCAGACGCTTGAGCCTTGGTCTTACTGGTCTTCCCCCCTCTGTTCCGGACATTCGTCAATTTGTTGATGATCAGTCAGAGGAGGCTTATGCGAATCTGGTAGAGAAGCTTCTGAAGAGTTCACATTATGGAGAACGGTGGGGGCGTCACTGGTTGGATGTGGTGCGTTTTGGAGAGAGTGACGGAGTGCTGACCGTGAATGAGGACAAGGTGCGCGGGAACGCATGGAAGTTCAGGGATGCGGTGATCCGCGCCTTCAATGAGGATCTGCCCTTCGATAAATTCGTGCACTACCACCTTGCGCCCCCGGCTTCGCACGAGCCGGATAAGGTGCGCTACGCCGAACTCAGGCAGTTCATGCATCTTGGTACGAGGCTGCAGAACAATTCAGATCCCAATGATAAGCAGTTCCATCGGCTGGATGACATGGTGGCTACTACCGGGACGGCCTTCCTGGGATTTACCTTCGGGTGTGCGCGATGTCATGATCACCCGGTTGATCCGATGAGCACCGAGGAATATTACCAGTTTACAGCATTCTACTTCGACCAGTTCAGTGAGGCGCCCAAGGCCTCTCGAAAGAAGATCGATCTTGTAGTCAAGGAGCCTCGGGTGCTGTTGAAGGGAAGTTGGCGTTCCCCGGGAAAGGCGGTGTCTCCCGGGTTCCTGCAGGTCCTCATGAGAAAGGATGCAGGCTACTGGCTGGGAGAGTCGCAGGGAAAGCTAGAGGGTCTGGGTCAGTGGCTTACTGATCATGAGAAAGGGGCAGGACAATTGCTGGCCCGGGTCATTGTGAACCGCCTCTGGCACCACCACTTCGGGCAGGGGCTGGTAAAGAGTCCTAATGATTTTGGGAATCTGGGGACCCGGCCGAGTCATCCTGGTCTGCTGGATTTTCTTGCCCGGAGCCTGATTGAGGGCAATTGGCAATTGAAGCCCCTTCATAGGATGATCGTGAGCAGTGCGACTTACCGCCAGTCATCAGTAGCAGGTCCTGAGTTTCTAGAAACAGATGCTGACAACGCGCTTTTATGGCATCGGAGGCCTCAGCGGCTCGAGGCAGAGGCCATTCGGGACCAGCTTCTTTCGGTTGCTGGAGTCCTGCGCAGGGAGATGTTTGGCCCAAGTATATCGATTGGAAACTACAAGACGGAGGTGCGGGACGGGCCTTCGAGTTGGAGGCGGTCCATTTATCTGCAGGCCCACCGCTCCGCAAAACATCCGACCTTAAGCCTTTTTGATCCTCCTGATCTGAGTCGCAGCGTGGGAGCGCGCGCTACAGGGGCCGATTCGATAGGTGCCCTCTTCGCATTAAATGCTCCCTTTGGTTGGAATATGTCAGAGCGGTTGGCGAGACGGGTTAAGGAGGAGGCGGGGGGCGGCCAGGAGGAGCAGATTGAGTATGCTTACCTGCTTCTTCTCTCCCGGCTGCCGGATGAGGAGGAGCGAGAGTTTGCGAGGGAGATTTTGTCGGGAGAGTCTGATCGCCTGCTGGTCAGTTACTGCCACCTTCTTCTTGGGTTGAATGAGTTCATTTATGTCAACTAGGGTTCAGATGCCGAGTCGGCGTGATTTTCTGGGGCATTTGAGCCTCGGGAGTATTGCGGCGATTTCACATCTTGCCTCGTCAGGCCAGGCTGCCCTCCCCGCTATGGCCCCGCACTATCGCCCCAGGGCGCGCAACGTGATCCTGCTCTTCATGTGTGGTGGGGCAAGCCACCTGGAGACCTTTGACTATAAACCGCAGTTGAAAAAATGGACGGGAAAGCGTGCGGATGAAATCTTCAGCGCCGAGGAATTACGAGGCTTCAATCCCGAAAAGACAGTTGAGGGATGCAAAATTCTTCCTCCGGTCTTCGACTTCAAGCAACATGGCCAGTCCGGTGCCTGGCTCAGTGAGATCTATCCCCGCCTTGGTGAGGTTGTTGACGAGATTGCCTTCCTTAAGGCGGTTCATACTGATTCAGCGATTCACTCGGTGGGAGAGACGATCTGGCATACTGGGCATGCGCGCCCGGGCTTTCCGAGTATGGGTTCATGGGTAACCTATGGTCTTGGCGCGGAGAGCCCGGATCTTCCACCCTACGTTGTGATGAAGGATGGAATTTCAACTGCAGGAGATGTGGTTTTTCAGCAGGGTATGCTTCCGGGGAGGCACCAGGCGGCGGTAGCAAGAGTGGAAGCTGGAAGGCCTCCGTTTCCATATCTAGACCTTTCTCCGGGAGTGAGTCCTGAACGCCAGAGGAAGCATCTTACCGCGCTGAATCGGCTCAATCGACTTCATCGGGATCGTCACCCGACCCAACCGGAATTAACTGGTCGAATCGAAGCGTTAGAAATGGCGTGGAAGCTGCAGCAATCTGCAGAAGGGGCTTTTGACCTCACGAGGGAGTCTGCCGGAATGCATGCGCTGTATGGCGGTAATCAGTTCTCAAGGCATTGCCTTACTGCGCGACGTCTTGTTGAATCCGGAGTGCGCTTTGTCGAGATTTTCGATGGTGCCAAGGGGAGAAAGTGGGATGCCCATGGAAACCGGGGGGGGCTTGTTGGGAACCACCGGAGTAACGCCGGACGGACTGACCGGGGTATCGCCGCCCTGATTCTGGACCTGAAAGCACGAGGTATGCTGGAGGAAACCCTGGTGGTCTGGGCGACGGAATTTGGACGGACCCCATTTGAAGAAGCGAACCGTGAGGCCCAGTTGGGCCGTGGCCACCATCATAAGGGGTTCACCCTCTGGATGGCTGGTGGAGGAGTGAAAGGGGGGGCGAGTCTGGGAGCTACTGATGACTTCGGCATGCACGCCGTGGAAAATCCCGTTCATGTCCACGATGTGCATGCTACGATCTTGCACCTGCTGGGACTTGACCATGAGAGATTGAATTTACGTCATAACAGCCGGGATGTGCGCCTGACAGATGTGTTCGGAAAGGTGATTCACGAAGTTCTTGCCTGAGGGGGCAGGGCGTCGGTCACTTGAGCCAGTCCGGGAGCCCATTGGTGTCAACGTTCCAAGCCCGCCGAGATGCCAGGCCAAGTAGTCCCTTCATTCCGCCGTATTTTGATGCTCCCGGCATGAGGTCGGGATGACGGATGTTGGTGATCTTGATGAATTCAAAGCCGGAGGACTCTATTGCTGAGCGGTGAATGGCCTTGCCTGCGAGGAATTGGGCGGCGGCAGCCCAGTGGCCGGCCCCCTTCAAGCCGACAAGAGTGGTCTTTTCAGCTCCGTGCTGATCAGTCTGAATCATTCTTATGGTGCTGAGGATGTCGGCTACTCTTTGCGCGAAGAGCGGCCTGTTGTAACCAAGGGTGTAGCAGGCCGCTTCCCGGGGATTTTTTACGCGCCGGGTTTCGAGGAAAGGTTTCCCCTCCTTGAGGAACTCGCCCTGCTGGAACAGATCGATTCCACAGACCGAGACTCCATCCCTAAGCAGGGCTCGGACTTCCGGGCGAGGGTCGCCCTGTTTATCGTAGAGTCCGGATTTTCCCTGGGGACTCAGGAAGATGGCTGCGTGGTTTTTCCAGTTTTTCGGGTAGAGCCAGATTACAGGTACTTGGTGCCCGTGGGTTCGGTTGTTATGAAGGCCAGGCATTTCAAGGTAGGAACCTCTATCCTTCTTGCCGGTCAACTGCCATTCGACTTCCCCGGTATCCTGTAAGCTTATTCCAAGGATAGATTTCCACCCCCGGCGCACAAGGTCTGGACTGGTGGTGATTTTTGCAGTGGATTCGCTGGCGAGGCTTGCAAGTAACCTGCGTTCGAATTCCTTACCACCTGCGGGTTTGGGGTGATCCTTATCAAAGACAGTGAGATCCCTCTCGGTCAAACGCTTATGGGGGCGCTCGTTGGCTGGGTCCTCCCTTCCTAGTGCCAGGTGTTTGTTGAACCATTTATACATGGCCTGTCGGGAGTGAAGATTGTAGTTATGGTCGAATTCCGTTCGGTCATGCAGGGTTGCCATGCTGGAGGCTCCGAGGGTCTCATAGGTTTTGATGATTTCCGGAAATCCTTTGGTAGCCATCTCCCGGGTCCAGTCGTTAGCGGTAGTAAGCCCCAATGGCCGAGGTGCAAAGAGAGCTGCGAAGGCCACGTTGCCTTCGTTGACGCGCATCAGAGAGGCGTTTTCGCAGGTGCACCCTCCCTGCATGGCAGTGCCAACCATGACGGCGGGCATTGACACGGTGATACGGGGGTCGAGTGCTGAGAGGGCAAAGGTCTGAGTGCCACCTCCGCTGGCGCCAGTTACAGCGATGCGCCCGGCGTCGACCTCTGGCAGGCTTTGGAGGAAGTCGATGGCACGTATGGAGTTCCATGTCTGAAGCATCATGATGCTCTGCAGGTGAGATTCAGCCTGAGGGCTGTAGAGTCCCCAGTTCTTTTCAGAGATCATTTCCGGGCGCTGCTTGGAAAAGCGGTGGGCCACTTCGTAAGAGATCTGGTCATTGTCACAGTATCCAATCATGTCATACTGGAGAACAGTGCATCCGAGTCGGGCAAGGCCGATGCACCGGGATTGGATATGGTTGCGCGCGCTTTCGATGTTCTTTTCTGCACCCTCCTTAATCAGCTCGGCCGCTTTTGTTTCTCCGCAGTCATAAAACCGGGCTTCATTCCAGTGTCCGTGAGGACAGAGGACTCCCGGGACTTTCCCCGTGATGTTCTTGGGCCGATAAAGTGTTCCGGTCAGGAGAAAGCCGGGACGGGTTTCGAAGTAGACCTTTTCGGCAGTAAAGTCTCCGCCGTCAATTAGACCATGGATGACAGTGTTCAGGGGATGTCGGACCGGTTCGGGGAAGAGCCCAACTGCGACCTTCAGGTCATGCCGGATCCTTGCGGACTGCTCGGTCCAGTCCTTTCGTGATTTAGGAGGTTGAAAGGGAAAATAGCCATTCAGATCCTTGAGAGGTTCGAGGCGTTTGTCGATCGGAAGGCTCCCTTCGGGCAGGGCGCGAGGCGCGGATAAGGCCGTCGTGCAGCAGCAAATGGCAAGGGTCAGAGAAATGGCTTTCATACTGGCAGTCTTCACTTCAACTGCAAACAGTCTTCGGGGCAACGGGCAAGTTTGAGAATTAGATCCGTCGAAGGATGAGGCCTTCGAGGGGCCTGTAGTATTCAACTTGTCAATAACGGAGCCTTTAGTGATTATTGACGGCCATGAAACGTTCCAATTGCAAGTTGCTTGTCGTGATTTCTCTGGTTGCTCTTTCTTTCTCCGGTGCGGCCGTGGCAGAAAAAAAGAAGGTCGTGTTTCTCGCGGATGGAGGAAAAAACAGTAAGACTCATAACCACGTGCAGGGGAATGCGGTTCTCGCCGCGGCTTTAGAGGCCAGTGGTCTGGGTTTTGAGACGGCCCAATTTAAGGGTTGGCCGAAGGAGGCTGGAGCTTTCGATGGCGCAGACTGCGTTGTCATTTTCTGCAACGGCGGGGGAGGTCATCTTGTGATGAAGAATCTTGAGCGTTTTGAAGAGCTCGTTGATAGTGGGATTGGTCTAGTTTGTCTGCATTATGGGGTAGAAGTTCCCAAGGGGAAAGCAGGCGATATCATGCTCAAGGGAATGGGTGGTTATTTTGAAACACACTGGTCGGTCAATCCCCACTGGGTCGCCACCATTGAAAAACTTCCCGAGCATCCTATCACCCGTGGGTGCACCCCTTTCGTCCAGAACGATGAATGGTATTATCATATGCGGTTTGCTCCTGAGATGAAGGGTGTTACCCCGATTCTCTCCGCTCATCCTCCCAAGGCGACCATGAATCGTCCCGATGGTCCGCATTCCAATAACCCTCATGTGCGCAAGTCGATGGCGGCAGGAAAGATCCAGCATATCGGCTGGGCCTATGAGCGTCCTGGCGGAAAGGGTAGAGGGTTTGGTACGACCGGTGGGCACTACCACGCGACCTGGGATAGTGACAACTGGCGTACTCTGGTTCTCAATGCTATTACTTGGACAACGGGCGTCGAGGTGCCTAAGAAGGGGGTTCCCTCTGCCAAGAACCCAGTTAGCCAGGCCAAGTAGACTTGCTCAAGCCGTCGGCCTGCACAAACGATTGACTCGACCCAGAGCATCAGCCGCGTCCTTGTGTGGGATGACATGAAGGGGTGAAGGTTCCTGGTGGGGGCTTCATTGAAGGCCTTGTCCATGAAGGGGCTTGCCTGTGTGCGTGGCAAGCACTAGGGACTTAGTATGAAATCAACCCTGAGAACCTTCGTCCTTCTCGCTCCGCTGCTCATTCTTGGCATCCTTTTTGCCGTGGGAGGAGTTGGGATTGCGGCGAAGGATCAGGAGGAAACAAAGATCAAAGCGGTTAGGGCTCTTCTGGTTACCGGGGGAGGCTATCACGACTACAAGACTCAGAAGAAGATTCTCACGGAGGGAATCAGCAAAAGAGCAAAGGTCGAATGGGATGTCTTCATGGGAGATGCGAAGCAGACCAAGGAGAAACTCAGCGAGGAGGGTTGGGCTGATGATTACGACGTTATTGTCTATAATCTGTGCCACGCTCATGAAACTGATGGTAAATTCGTAGAGGGCCTTGGGAAGGTTCATCACGATGGTAAGGCAGCAGTCGTGATCCATTGCTCGATGCACTCCTACCACTGGAAGATTCCGGGTGAGACTAAGCATTGGCCAGCTCTCCTAGGAGTGACTTCACCGCGTCATGGGAGGCACGCCCCCATTGAAGTGACAAACCTTGCTGCAGATCATCCGGTGATGAAGGGTTTTCCTGCGAAATGGAAAACTCCCAAGGGGGAGCTTTATCATATTAAGAAAGTATGGCCGACTGCCACGATACTGGCGAAAGGAAGTATAGATGGAGGGAAAGCATTTCACGACTGCGTCTGGCTTAACGAGTATGGGAAAGGCAAGGTGTTTGGCACGACTTTGGGGCACCATAACGAAACGATGCAGGAGGAAGTCTACCTGGACTTGGTAGCCCGGGGTCTTTTGTGGGCCGTAGGGCAATTGAAGTGAGGTGCCTTCAGCGTATTTCAAGTGATTTGCCAAAGTCGTAGTTTCCGGTGAGATTCATATAAGTTGACCGTCCATTCTCTCCTCTAATCATGCTAACCCATCATGCATTATTCCTTATTCCATTTCTTCAAGATCGCGCTCGGGTGCGGAGCTCTCATTAGTCTTCGTCTTGCGGCGCAGATTCCCGATGAGCTGTCGTCGGTTCGATTTTCCGGTCCGGATCTCACGCCGTGTCCAGCCTGTATCTGTGCTGCTCCTACTGGAGAGGTTTTTGTCGGGGTAGATATGCTGGGGTCTCTCGGCAAGGGTCCGGGAAAAGGAAAGATTGTCCGTCTCGTCGATGCCGATGGAGACGGCAAGCCTGAGGTTGTTACGACTTTTGCCAAGGTGGATAATCCACGGGGTTTGATCTCAATCGGCAATAAACTCTATGTTCTACACACTGTTATTCCGGCGAGTAGTGGGAAGTTAGAGGCGATGCACCTCTCTGTGTTTGAGGACAAGGATGGGGATGGCATTGCCGACGGGAATGGCAAAATCCTCGTTTCCGATGTCAGTCCTCCGAAACATAACAGGGCGAGAGGAGCGGACCATACGACCAATGGCATTCGGCTTGGGATTGACGGTTGGATTTACATCGCGGTCGGAGATTTTGGTATTGTAGGCGCCAAGGGAACAGACGGAACGGAGCTCACAGTGCTAGGAGGGGGGGTGATCCGTGTGCGGCCTGATGGTAGTGAGATGGAAGTCTACACCCACGGGCTACGTAATATCTACGATGTAGCGATAGACCCCCTTATGAATATGTTCACGAGGGGAAACACCAATGATGGTGGCGGCTGGAATATTCGTTTTATTCATCACATTCAGTCGGGTCAGTACGGCTATCCGATGCTGTTCAAGAATTTCACCAGTGAGATCATTCCCGCCCTTGCGGATCTGGGCGGAGGCTCCGGTACGGGCGCTCTCTTCCTTCAGGAGCCAACCTGGCCTGACCGGTATAACAATGTGCCGGTGATGTGCGATTGGGGTCGAAGCCAGATGATCATTCATCGGGTAACGCCCGATGGAGCAAGCTTTACCCAGGAGCCTGAAAATTTCATCCGTCTTGCACAGGTAGCAGATATCGACATCGATGGATCTGGGCGTCTTTATGGAGCGGCGTGGGATGGTGCGGGTTACTCAGGTAATCCCAAGCGGGGTTATGTGGACCGCTACGTCCCGAAGGGGTGGGAATTCAGCCCGTTCCCGAACCCGTCCAAAATGGAGAGCCAGTCTCTTTTGCGGTTATTGCGCTCTAAAAGTGCTACTGGACGAATGGCAGCATCGCAGGAGCTGCTCGGGCGACCTGCTGTTGCAAGTGCAGTAGCCGAGGTGGCGGCTGACCGGGATGCATCTCTGGAATCCCGGGTCGCAGCTATTTTCACTTACAAGCAAATGATGAAAGAGCGTGCCACGCCGGGATTGGTCAAATTAGCATCCGATCCGGTGGTAAAGGAGTGGGCTCTGAGGGCGCTTACGGATCGCAAGACCGAGCTAGAGGGGCTAAAGAAAGATCCCTTCGTCGTGGCCTTGGGCGATGCAAACCCAAGGGTGCAGCTGGTTGCCGCAGTTAGTCTGGGGCGGCTGGGGGATAGGTCTGCCGCGAAGGATTTACTTGCTGTAACCAGAACAGGAGAAAAGAAGGCTGACACCGAGGAGGTTCCCGGCCCTCCGGCTTTCCGCAGCGGAGTGATTGGGCCGAAGGAGGCCGTTGTCATCGATATCGATGTTTCGAAATTTAAGGAAATCTATCTGATGGTCGCGGATGGTGGAAATGGGAGTGGGAATGATCATGCGGCATGGTTTGACCCCGTTTTCCTCAATAAGAGTGGGAAGAAAGCGCCCTTGAAGTCTCTGAAATGGAAGTCTGCGAAGAGCGGGTGGGGAAAAATTGGATTTGGATCAAGTGCAACCGGAGCAGAGCTCAGAACAAGTAAGGGGAAAAAATCTCCCATGGGGCTGGGAACTCATGCGGATTCCCTGATCGTTTACGACGTGCCATCCGGAGCGGTTCGTTTCCAGGCGACGGGTGGGCTCGCCTCGACTTCGCGAGGAGGAAGCGTGCAGTTCGTCGTCCACAGTGCACGGCCAACGGGAGTGATGAGTGGTGGGGCAAAGGAAGGAGATCACGCCTCCCCCAATCCGCATGTGCTTCTGTCTCACGTCGCGGTTAAGGCGCTGGTGGATCTGCGGGCGCGTGAGGCTTGTCTTGAGGCGGTCAATACTGATCTGTCGGGTGGAGCGTTGTGGGCACTGCGTTTGATGCACGACCCCGGCGTCGTCCAGGGGTTGATGGATCGTTACAGTGGTGCCTCGACGAACGGGGCTCGAGAAGGGATTCTGACAGCCCTGCTCCGACTATATCATAAGGAGCTTCCGTATGATGGGTCCTGGTGGTGGGGGACCCGGCCGGATACGCACGGGCCCTATTACAAATATGCCAAATGGGAAGAGTCAGAGAAGATCGAAGCCTTTATTCAGACGGCGTTTCGTAGCGCGGATCTCGCGCTGCGTAGCGTGATTGTGCAGGAAGTAGCGAGGCACCGGGTCGGCTTCAAGGATATCAACGACACGGTAGCGGTGAAGATTCCGATAAAACCGGCGGATCCTACCGTTGATCTGGCGAGTATTGCGGCTAAAAAAGGCCAGATCGGTAAAATGTCGATCGAAGACGTTTTGCTGATTTTGAAAAAGGCCAAAGGGGATAGGCAGAAGGGAGAAGAGGTTTTTGCCCGCCAAGGATGTATGGTCTGTCATACCACTAAAAAAGGAGAGTCCTTAAAAGGGCCCTTCATGGGTCAGGTTGGAGCAGTGCTCTCCCCAGAGCAGATTGCGGAATCAATACTTAAGCCTAATGCCTCCATTTCACAGGGATTTGCCACCGTGCAGGTGACTACGAATGATGGGCAGGCCTATGTCGGGTTCGTGACAGCGCAAAGTGCGGAATCCATCGAGATCAGGGATATCACTGGGAGGGCTTCCCGTATCAGGACGAACAATATCAAGGAGCAGACAAAGATGGAGGTTTCCATGATGCCTGCTGGCTTGGCGGACTCGCTCAGTATTGAAGAGTTTGCCTCCCTCATTGCATTCCTTGCTTCCAAGAAGGGGTAAGAGGTTGCTCGCTCATGTGAGAAGAGTGCTGATATCCCGTGCAGGCGCTGCGAAAAGCGTCGCCATGGTTGACAGGTTGGTAGAGTGAGCCTCAGATTCGCATTAATCCTATGGCTCAAAAGATTGCGTTTCTGACTGCTGGTGGACTTGCTCCATGCCTTTCTTCTTCAATTGGAGGTTTGATAGAAAAGTATAACGAACTGGCTCGTGATGCGGAGTTAAGTGGTTACCTTAATGGGTATCAGGGCCTTTTGTTAGGCCGGCGCATGCTGTTTCCAGCTGAAGCGAGGGAGCGGCACGAAGTGCTCTACCGCTTTGGAGGCAGCCCGATAGGCAATAGCCGGGTTAAATTAACGAATGTAGAGGATTGCGAGAAGCGCGGGCTTGTTCAAGCAGGGGAGGAGCCGCTTAAGGTAGCCGCAGAGCAACTGAAGAGAGATGAAATTGATATTCTGCATACGATTGGGGGAGATGACACCAATACGACAGCAGCAGACCTTGCGGGATACCTTCAGGAAAATGGTTATGACCTGACCGTTGTTGGTCTTCCCAAGACGGTGGACAACGATGTGTTTCCGATCGAGCAGACCCTTGGCGCCTGGACCGCAGCAGACCAGGGCGCGATCTTTTTTGAGAATATTGCGAATGAGAATACCACCAGTACAAGGCACCTGATCATTCATGAAGTGATGGGCCGCCACTGTGGCTGGCTTACCGGCGCAACGGCAGAAGCATATCGCAAGCGATTGGATGGGTGGAATTTTCTGCCAGGAATGCGGTTGGCCCGAGAGTGCTGGGATGTCCATGCAGTATGGGTTCCAGAAGTTGATCTAGATCTGGATACGGAGATAGAGCGGCTCAATGGGGTCATGGATAAGCACGACTGCGTCAACCTGTTCCTCAGTGAAGGAGCAGGGATGGATGCTATTATTCGCGAGAAGGAAGCTGCAGGTGAAGAGGTGAGGCGTGATGCTTTTGGTCACGCGCGTCTTGATGAACTCAATCCGGGCAAGTGGTTCGCCTCAAAGCTCAAGGAGAGGCTCAACGCTGACAAGGTTCTCGTTCAGAAAAGCGGATACTTTGGACGATCTGCAGCACCCAATGAGCGCGATCTTGAGCTGATCAAGAAAAGTGCGTTTGCGGGTGCAGGGTATGCCTTGGACGGGCAAAGCGGGGTCGCTGGGATGGATGAAGATGCCGGCGGTGAGATGAGCTGTATCGCCTTTCCCAGGATCAAGGGAGGGAAGCCCTTTGATGTCGACCTTCCATGGTTCGGCGATATGCTCAGCGAAATCGGGCAGCCGAAGGGTGCCCGGGCAGCAGGGCATTGAGCGAGGTTCTCCCCTTTATCCCACAATTGACCGGAAGAATTCCGGGTGTTCACTCTCAAGAGTGGCCTTATCGGGAATAGGGTAGAAAATTTCTCTCTCCTGTGCCGCTACCCAGAATCCGGTGCGGAGTTGGAGGAAAGAAATTCGTCCCAATACGGAGTCTAGGCTGATGGCCTTGGTGGACTTCTCTGGCTTGCCCTGAAGCTCTTGGATCTGCTCCTTTAACTTGTGGGGATGGACGTTGGGGATTGGGGAAGTGTGAAAGGGGTTGGCTTCGAGTTGTTTCAGGAAATCCTCAATTACGAAGTCGATCTGGGTAAACATGACCTCTGGAGCGCTTTTTGGCAGGGAGAGATCGGTGATGTATTCTCCAAATTCCGGAGGAGCCATATGGCTCATTACGATAGCGCTGAAGGGGCAGATCTCCTGATACGTCCGGATGAAGCCAGGCTCATGAACTCGTTCATATGGCGCCTGCTGGAGGCGGAGGACCTGGCCGGAGACCGATGTGATGTAGAGGTCAAGAAAGGCGGACAAGTCGATGTGCTCCAGAACGCGGTAACAGGATATGAACTTGGTTCGTTTTGGTCTGCCTGCCTGATTCGGGACGACGTCCTTCATCAATTCGTCAATCTGGAAGTAATCGTTCTGGTAGTCGTCGGCAATCTGGGCGAAAATCACCTGCCCGTGGTAATAGCGTGAGCTCCCAACGGTATAGTGCTTGCCGAATTCTTCCGGAGGAAGGTTAGAGGCCACCAAGGCGTAATTAGGCCACATGATGACGTAGAGGTGTTGTTCGATCTGACTGATATGCCCATTGTTCCTCTTACGGGGTCAGTGTCAAGAGGGTGAAGCAGCTGGTTTAAGGCGCACTCACAAATCGTGTTCTTGCTGGATATTTTGCGTAGGCCTCTCATTTTGGGAATGATGAGCCTGAAAACGTTCCTGTTTGTCTGCCTTTTAGTTGCTGCCGGAGGATTCATTGCCTGGGCAGATCAGGATAAGAAGGATGGGGATGAAGCGGAAAGATCACAGGCTCGCTACACTCCGTTGGTGAAGTTGATTGAGCGTTGCCTGCCAGCGGTGGCTTCTCTGCAAACGGTTCAGGCACAGGACGCCGCGGGCGTTTTTACGATGGGAGTTGGAAGCGCCTCGCTCATTCATGAGGAGGGATATCTGCTCACGAACAATCATGTGCTTTTCCGAATGCATCAGGGTCAGGCATTTCTTCCGGGGCAGCCTCCAATGTTGTTTCGAATTATCGCAACGATGAGCTCAGAGGATCTGGCTCTGGTTAAGGTGGATGCGGGTAGAAGCCTGCCGTTCCTGAAGTTTGGGCGGAGTGATGACCTGATGCTGGGGGAGCCGGTGGTTGTGATAGGGAACCCCGGGGGGCTGGTTCACTCCGTCTCGGAGGGGATCGTGAGCGGGCTCAATCGATCGACTGCAGTAGCTGGAACATTTCTTCCCGGAATGGTGCAGACCAGTGCGGCAGTAAGTGGTGGAAACTCGGGAGGGCCGCTCATTAATGCCCTTGGAGAGCAGATTGGGGTGATTACCTCAAAGAAGCTCGATGGGGAAAACATTAACTTTGCGATAACTTCTGACCGAGTTCGGGAGGTGTTTCCTACCCTTTTGTCGGCTGAACTTCGCTATGGGTTCAGGCTGGGTTTACAGGTTGAAATGCTAAAATCCTCCGTGGTCGTAGGGGATGTCAGCGAGGGTTCACCAGCTGAGAAAGCAGGCGTTGAAACCGGAGACTGGATTGAGGCAGTGGACGGTCGTGAGGTAGGCCATGGAGTAGATTTTCATCTGGCACTCGTCGGGAAGGCATCTGGAGAGCAGTTGGATCTGAAGATTCAGCGTAATGGGGAGCAAAAGAATATCGTGGTGGAGCTTGGGGAATTGGAGTTGCTCGAGCCGGTAGCCGAAGAGGGAGTGGAGAGTGGATTGAAATTTGAGGGTTTCGAGGGTAGCTGGGATGCCTTGCCTGACTTTGATGAGTTGGACTCAGTTGTGGATGGCGTGGTCAAGATGCCTACCGAGGAGGCTTACAGCACAGAGAACAGGGAAAACTATGGGATCCAGTTCGAGGGCTTGGTCAAGGTCCCTGAAGAAGGTCTGTATACCTTTTACACTTCATCGGACGATGGTAGTCGACTCTCTATCGGAGATGAGGTCGTGGTGAACAATGATGGGTTGCATGCGGTCCAGAGAAAGAGTGGGCTCGTTCGGCTGCCAGCAGGGCTTCATCCGGTAACTATTTCATTCTTTGAACAGGGAGGGGATGAAGAGTTGGTGATCTTCTGGGAGGGGCCAGGCTTTTCTTTGCAGGTGGTGCCGGAGGATGCATGGTTTCACATGCCGTGAACGGACTCTAGAATGGGAATCTCCGCTGCTATCAGGGCAGTGGATCGACGAGGGTCGCCCGAAGTCGCATGAACAGCCTCGAGTCATTACCTTCTTCGAGGGTTGGCGTGTAGGTGACGATTGAGGTCCCCTCGTTACCCGCAGTCTCGGAAACAAGGGTAGTTTCATTGGTCCAGAGGATAAGATCTCTGGAGACCTCCACCGTAAATCGAACATCGTCAGCAGAGAGTTTTCGCTGGAAACTAAAAGTCAGGGCTCCGTCCTGACGTCCCGCGGAGATTAATTCTGGTCCGCTCAGAGGGTTCAGGTTATCGCTGCCCAGCGCGTGTTCAAGAAATGCAGGAAGACCGTCCTGATCGCTGTCGTCCATAGGGTCGGCTCCCTCGAAAACTTGGCTGCTCGCGCTCCCGGGAGAGCCCCCTAGGCGCCAGTTCGTTGCAATCCCGTGACCAAGGGGGTCAAGGGGGTCAAGGGGGTCGTTGGCAGAATTATCACTGGTGCGCATGAGTTCCATGGCAAATCCACCTGCATCAGCCTCCTCAGGCCAGGGGACATTGTCGTCATAAACGAAGTCATGAATGGGAAATGTCCCGAGGGCGATCTTGATCCGTTCCCCGTCATTCTCGAGCCGGTTCTCTTCCTCATTAAGATATTCTCCAGCAACCGGGAGGTCAGATCCGTAGCGCTCTTCGAAGGCAGAGCGATTCCGCACCACAAGAAGGTATGCGCCTGAAGCTAGGACGGTGCCGGTTTCGAAATCGTAATCGATTCCTTTTGTGAACCTGACATCGGTAAGGTCGAGATGGTCTGGTCCGATATTGTGCAGCTCGAGGTATTCCGTGTCATCGGGCCCAGATGGATTATACATGATCTCGCTAATCACCAGATTCTCTCGGTATGCGCTGGCAGGAGGGTTTGATGCTTGGAACTCCAGTGGGTCAGACCAGTGACTCCAGCGACCAGAATTATCCATATGGCGAACGCGGGCCCGATAGGTCTGACCGCCTCTCACCGCAGAAGCCGGCGGACGAATATCAGGAGTGAAGGCAGAGAGCTCCCCTGTTTCCCAGGTCGCACTCCACTCAAAGGGAAATGGGGTGTTGTCGCCCCGGGTATAGGGGGCATGGTGTGCGATTCGATATTCCATTGCGCCAAAACTACCGGAGTTATCCGAGAAGGCCGATGAGGCAAGCCGGAGGCCGTTGGCAGGATGCCCAGGCTCGCTCAGGTCCGTGATGACAGGAGTTTCTGGAATGGCAGAGTCGGCACAAAGTTCGTCCAGATAGGCGTCCCGACCTTCTCGCCCGGACGTGCCGCTGTCACGGGAATTAGGAGCCATTGTTCCGCTGTCCCCTCCGGTCCAGCTCCCTCCTGTAAAGGCGAACATTTTCATGTCACGAGTTCGCAGTCGAATATCGCCATCGGTCTGGGAACCCACGGAGGCAGGGGCATTGGTCCAGCGAAGGCGGTCGGCCTGCTGAAAGCTGATGACCCGGTCCTGGAGCATGTCGATCAGGCCGTTGATCTGACTTGGTTGCCAGAGCAGGTCCCGGATTTCCCGAACTACATTGCGATACTCCTTATTGAATTCCGCCTTTGATCCCATCGCATACTTGCAGAAATCTTCTCCGCCATTCCAGTTCGGTCCCCAGCTGGTGTCGGAGTCCCAAGGGAGAACTTGCAGAAGTCCGAACCGGGACCGGTCTGGCTTGAAGTAATAAGCCCGGTTTTTGAGATGCTCGGCGGTATTAGGTTGAACGTCGTAGTGCCGTACTGCGTCCACGATTGCGTGGTAGTGATACCATGAATCCCAGTCAACGTGCTGTCTAAGCCAGGAGTCATTTCTGTTGGGTCGTAGATTGAAGATGATATTTTCGTAGTCATCGCCATCCCGAGCGCCTCGAGGGGCATGGTAGCGAATGACATCTGATCCCTCCGTTAACCCGGACTTTAGTTTGTAGAGATTCCCCTTCTCCAGGTCGTGAGCTTCCAGAAATCTTCGATCGTAGTCCTCGGTGGCGAGAAGAAATCCGTAGAAATCTCCACGATACTGGTCAGGAGCTTCCTCGGCGCTTTTAATGACGCGGAAATGGAACCAGTGGGTGAAGGGGGCCGCGGTTCCTG
Source organism: Roseibacillus sp. (assembly GCA_029242545.1). GTDB lineage: Bacteria > Verrucomicrobiota > Verrucomicrobiia > Verrucomicrobiales > Akkermansiaceae > Roseibacillus_B. The sequence continues at coordinate 32,225 of JAQWTV010000113.1, read as the reverse complement.
TGGTATTCCATAGAATGGAGTTGGCTGCTTCATAGAGACCGAAATTGGTGCCTCCCCGGGCATGCATCTTGTGGGAATTGAGCGTGCGCCACTTGGTGGGGTAGGGGTTTCCCCAGATGTCATGAAACTGGACGTAGCTGCCGCGATTAAAGCGGAATCGGAAACTGCGTTTTCCACGATTGGAATATCGAGCGTTTCTCTGCCGCAGGCGATAATCAATGTTGTCGTATGCGATTCCTTTATAGACGAACGTCGCACTCCAGTTAAAGGCGCTTCGGGCGTCATAGCTGTTTCGAGGAATCTGATTTCCGTCGTAGGCCACGCATTGATCGTAATCTTCCTGCGTAGTAAGAAGGTGATAGGCAGGGAGGGTCTTGAGAACCGTATCCGAGGAGTAGGTCCGAGTCGTGGTCTCGTAGTCTGGTAGTCCGTCGTAGACAAAACACGAGAAGTTCAGGGACTCATCGTCAGGGAAAGGGACAGTGGCAGAGGTTCCTTCGCTATCTCTCACGGTGATTCGATAACGGATCAGGGTGCGGTGCTCATAGGAGGTCGCTGGGATGGTGGCGGTATAAATGCTGTCACCTGCTATGGCATCGGCTCCAAGGCCGTCATCATGCATGGCTAGGGTAAGCCAGTTGCGAAGGTAGGCGGGATTGGGCTGGCGAGGTCCTGTCGGATTGCTCAGAAGCTCGGAATACGATTTAGCGAGAAAGGCAGGGATATAGCGCCCGGGTAGGATGAGGGCGTAGGTCAGGTTCACCTCGCTGACGCCCTCGGGATCTGTGACTTTGGCGGTAACAACCAGGTCTTCCGTGCTCGCAGGTTGCTGGGGCTGATGGCGAACCTGACGAATATTGGGTGGGGCGACAGGGCTATAGACGCTGTTGGCTCCGGAGGGAGTAGGAGGTCCAAGGATTCCGTTATCGCGCGAGCTTCGCCATGAGCTTCCGAGGTTGTTGTCGAGGTCGGGATTAATCAGCTCCATTGAGCTGCCTGCGCCATCCGCTGCGATGGGCCAGGGAAAGTCGATGTCAAAGCTCACTCGGTCAACACGCTCCTCGGAATCGTCGACTAGTTCAACGGTTTCGCCCTCGCCGCTCAAGCCGCCGCTGTAGGGTCCAAGAACCCTGAGCTCACGCGTAGGGCCGTTAGTAGGTCTGGAAAAAGCTGAGCGCAGAGTGGTTGGGTTCTCTGCCACTACGAGGTAGGATCCGGCATCGAGGAGAGAGTTCTCGGGGAACATGAAGTCGATTCCTCCGGCGAGCTTCCAGTTGGTAAGGTCCACCGCCTCTGGTCCCGGGTTGTAGAGCTCAATGAACTCGGTCGCGATATAGTTGAGATCGTTGTTGTAGTGGATTTCGTTGATTACCGGCGCAGCATGGAGAGATGCTGTGGCAAGGAGCGCTAAACAGCGTAGAACCGGAGTCTTTGGGGAGAAGGGAATTGATGGCACGGGCAGGTGGGGGCTTTTGCTAATCAAGAAGAGTTACAGTAGACGTGCTCGTGTTGTCGAGCGCGATTGGAGGTTGTCAGGGTTGCTGAATAACGACTTTGCCAATGCCGGCGAGAGCCCGCGTAGTAGTGGAGCTTCCATCGGGCCAGCGAACGATTACCGATACCGGGGATTCTGGGGGGGCCGGTCCGAGTCCAAACCAGCGGGCTGCTTCAGATTGACCGAGGTAACCAGACCCAGCAGTAATTTCCGATGTCTGATTTTGGGAGATTGTCGGAGAGGACAATGTGATGCGGGCTCCAACGGAAACAAGATTGCCAGGCTTTCCCCGGAGGCGAACCTCAAGAAGCTTGTTGCTTTGGTCGCTGACAGGAAGTTCAGAAAAGAACATTGTGGGGGAGTTGTTAACTGCAAAGGCGAGTTCGGGGCGGCCATCTAGGTTTAGATCTGCAGTAGTGAGAGCGGTGGCTGCACCTACGACTCTGATGCCACTTTTGTCCGGCCCGGTGGCCAGAAACCTGCCTGACCCTCTGCCACGCAGGAAAATGCCCAGGCCGGAGTCAAGGAGCCCGATCTCCGGTTGGGCTCCGAAGAAATTCTGGGCGATGATACAATCGGTGAGGCCATCGCCGTCAAGATCGCTGAGCATAACGCCCTGTGCGGGGGAGAATTGAGCGGCGCGCGGTAGCTTTGTAACGCTGAAGCGGGCTTTTCCATTATTAATGAATATGCACGATTCCAAGGTGTTGGCTTCGAGGCGCAGAGATCCGGATAAGACATCTCCGTAAAGATCGCCCAAGGTGGACCTGGCGAAGTTTTCGAAGGTTTTGAGTCTAGTGCGCAAGGCAGGCATCGCTCCACTGGAGCAACTGAATCCTCTCCGCGGATAGCAGGTTTTCCCCTCGAACTTAGCCTCTACGATTCGTTTTCTTCCGGTGCCGTCAAAGTCGCCATAAAAGAGGAGCTCTGGTTTTTCTTTGGAGGCCTTATACGGGGTGTTGGTCCCCTGGTTGGTGACCACGTAATCAAGGTCGCCATCGCCGTCGAGATCGCTTGAGGCAATTCCCTTCCACCACCCAAGATAAGTGGCGAGTCCAGATTCTGCAGTGGACTCAATCAGCTTTCCTTTTCTGTTGAGAAAGACCTTTACCGGCCCCCACTCGCAGCAAACTAGGAGGTCGATCCATCCGTCGCCGTTGGCGTCTGACCAGAGAGCGCTTGATACCAGTCCTGCCTGGCTAAGGCCATCAACGGAAGCGGTCTGATCGGAGAATTTGGGTAAGGGTCCCTTTGAGTCGTTGCGAAGGAGACGGCTTTGCGGTGTTACCGGATAGGCGCCGGGGACAACCCTGCCTCCGACAAAGAGATCGATATCCCCATCGCGATCGTAATCGGCCCCGACGACGCAGCTGCCACTGTCCCGTAAATCTGGGAGCGCATCGGGGGCGTGAGTGAATTGGCCTTTGCCGTCATTCAAGTAGAGCCTGTCCCGTAATTGGGGAGAGCCTGCCGGGCATTCCACTCCGCCACTGACAACGTAGAGGTCGTTCTTTCCGTCTGAGTTGGCGTCAAAAAAGATAGCGCCAAGATCTTCTCTGTTCGCGTGGCGAGCGAACTCTGTGCCGATGGTGTTACGGAACAGTCCGTTGCCATCATTCATGGAGAGAATTCCCGGATGGCCTGCTCCTCCCGATAGGTAACAGTCGGCATCGCCATCTCCATCGAGGTCGCCCCACGCCATGCCAGGGCCGAGCTGAGAGTGCTTGTAGGGTAGCAGTGGTTGTGTGGCGAAATCGTCGTGAGGTGTTTCCTGGTGCGCAATCGACCGCAGGGAGGGAGAGCTCAATGGGCCGTAGCGGGTGGACTTTCGGGCTGGTCGGGCCCACCGTGGTGGTTGGGTGGAGGGTTCTTTTATAAGATAGGTTTGGCCGGCACTCAGGTTTTCAATCCGTTGCACATGTCCCCTTTGCCACTTGACGGTGATATGCTCGATTTTTGTTTCGCTACCGAGGCCGAAGTGCAACGCCGGCTGGTTGCATGAGAGGAATCCCGTTGCTGGCTGAAGGGCCCGTCTCTGGAGTCTTCCGCCGCTTTGGATCCAGACGTTTGCTCCCAAGCCCAACCGATTGCCTGCCGCGCCCTCGAGACGAATAGAGACTCGCTGAGAGGAGGCTGGGGTGTTGTTCCGATAGACCCTGACCGGTTCATCGAGACTAGCGACGATCAATTCCACATCCCCATCCCCATCGAGGTCGCCGGTGGCCGCCGAATAACTCATGCCGAGGTGGTCGAGTCCCCAGCTCTTACTGACGTTCTCAAAATTCAGGTTACCACGGTTGGAAAAGGCGAGGTTCTCCTCTTTGCGGGGAGGATGGGATTCGTAGTAGTCCCACTCGGTCTGTCCAATATGATCTGAGGCGCTTCGCTGATCATCGGAATTATTGAAACTGCGTGACACGCCGTTGGTAAAGTAGGCGTCAACGTGCCCGTTGAGATCGAAGTCCTGAAGTTTGACCGCCCAGGTCCAGTCGGAATTGGCCAGTCCCGCCTGAAAGGCTCCATCTGCAAGTTTGCCTACACCGTTGTTCAGATAGAGGGCATTGTGCATATATTGGCGAGGAACGGCGGAGAGAAGAAAAGGGCGGATGGAGGTAATTTCGCCCATGGTGGTCTTGGATCGGTAGTGGTTGGTCCCCGCCATATCGGCAACCAGCAGGTCGGTGCGCCCGTCCCCATCGAGATCCGCGATATCGGCTCCCATGGAAAACCAAGGAGTGTGAGGGGCTGCCTGTCGGATCACGTCGGTGAAGGTGCCATTGCCATTATTGCGATAAAGGCGGTCCGCATCCTTGAAGTCGTTGCCGACGTAGATATCCGGGAGACCGTCATTATCGAAGTCCCACCAGGTCACTGAGTTCCCCCGGTCCCTTCCCGAGATCCCAGCGGACGCGCTGACATCACTGAAACGAGTCTGTCCCCCGGCATCGGGGCCCTCGTTGCGAAGCAGGACGTCCTGCCGGCCGGCATTAATGTAGACCTGCTTGCCGCCCGCCCGGGTCACGATATCGTAATACTTTTCGAAGCCGGCCTTAATCTTCCATTTGTTATTCACCAGTTCGACTGGGTGCTCTCTGGGACGTCCCCCCGCTCGCTTTAAATCCCGGGTAAGCAGAAAGCAGTCGAGATCTCCATCGAGGTCATAGTCACAGAAGGTGGCCATCAGGCTGGCATCCGAGATAGCGAGCCCAAAGGCTTCTGCCATTTCCGTAAATTTCCCCGTTCCGTCGTTAATCCACAGGTGGTTGGGAGCGTCATAGTTGCAGACGTGAATATCGAGGTCTCCGTCACCGTCGATATCAACCAGGGTGGGGCCGGCAGACCAGGTTCCCATCGCGGAGAGGCCAGATTGGCGGGTGGCGTCGACAAACCGCAGGGGTTCTCCGGTCTGGAGGTAAATCCGATTTTCGGGAGATCCCCCGGTCAGAAAGAGATCCTGTCGGCCATCTCCATTGAGATCTCCCACTCCGATTCCCCCACAGGCAAAGGCTCCGAGGTAGATTCGCTTGAGAGGGTGCGTCGTATCGATCGGGTTGACAAAATCGATGCCGGATTCCTCAGGTGAAAGGGCAGTAAAAAGGGTCTTGGCTGCTGGTCCGGCACTCTGCAAAGGGAGAGCGGTGGAGACTTCCGCCCCGGGGAGAGAGCTAGCCGAAATCAGCGCGGCCCCGAGCAAAAGCAGGGAGGAAGGGGCCGGGAAGCTTGGAATGGGGCTCACGAGAGTGAGCTTAGGAGATAAAATGTTCCTCATCAACCGATTCGAACAGGATTCGACGAGTTGGGAGCAGGCTGTTCCGCCCTTGGCGTTTTGGGAGAAAGTTCTGCTTTCCTGCTCGTGTTCACGGCCTCCTTACTCCCACAATCCAGCGTCAATATGAAGTTCCTAGCCTTAACTGCATTTCTGCTTTTTGCCGCCCTCCTTCCTGCTGCGGAGCACCCTAATGTCGTAATCGTCTATGGAGACGATGTCGGCTACGGGGATGTCGGGGTCTATGGTGCTACCAAGATCTCCACACCCTTCATCGATAAGATTGCGGGGGAGGGACTGCGGTTCACTGACGGGCACTGTACGGCGGCCACCTGCACTCCCTCACGCTACTCCATGCTCACCGGCCTTTATGGATTTCGGGAAGGGGTAAGAATTCTTCCCCCTAACGCGCCGCTTTGCATTCCAACGGATATTCTTACGCTGCCCAAGCTCTTCCGCCGGGCTGGCTATAAGACGGGGGTGGTTGGCAAGTGGCACCTTGGACTGGGTGCTAAGGATACTCCGGTGAACTGGAATGGGGATGTCAAGCCGGGCCCTTTGGAAATTGGGTTCGACTACTCCTTTCTCCTGCCATCTACGAACGACCGGGTGCCTTGTGTCTACCTCGAGAACTACCGGGTAGTGAATCTGGACCCCTCCGACCCGCTGTATGTGAACACCGCTCCGGAAGGGCATAAGAGCACGGTCTATCCTTACGGTCGAACCAACCCCGAGGCGGAGACCTATTACCCGGGCGATCATCAGCACAGTGAAACCGTGATCAACGGGATTGGGCGTATCGGTAAGATGTGGGGTGGAAAGTCGGCGCTCTGGAATGACGAGACCATGGCCGATGAGTTTGCCGTGCAGGCCCGTAAGTTTCTTGAACGGCAGAAGAAGGAGAAACCCTTTTTTCTCTACGTTTCGTCTCAGGATATCCACGTGCCGCGTGCCCCACATCCCAGGTTTCAGGGTAAGACCAAGCTCGGAAAACGGGGGGATGCGATGGTGCAGTTCGACTGGATGGTCGGAGCGGTTTCTCAGGCTCTTGAAGACACGGGCTTTGCGGAAAATACTATCTTTATCGTCTCTTCCGACAATGGACCGGTTTACGATGATGGATATACGGATGGGTCCACGGTGCGTAAGTCCACTGAGGAGTCCGACCAGGGGCACGATGGCTCCGGCCCCTATCGCGGGGGGAAATACCAGATTTATGAGGGGGGGACGCGAGTGCCCTTTCTCGTGCGCTGGCCAGCGAGGATCAAGCCCGGGGTGTCCTCGGCTCTGGTGAGCCAGATTGACTTTGTTGCCTCTTTCGCTGACCTGCTCGGGATCGAGCTTAAGGGTGGAGAAGCCCGTGACAGTCGTAGCGCTCTCTCCGCCTTTCTGGGTGAGAGCGAGACGGGAGTGCCCTTCACCTTAGAAGAGGCGGGGTGGCAGGTGGCCATCCGTTCGGGGACCTGGAAGTTTATCCCCGGACAGAAGAAGAAAGGGGCTCAGCTCTACGACCTGTCGAAGGATGTGGGAGAGCAGAACAATGTGCAGGCCAAGCATCCTGAGGTCGCCAAGCGACTTGCGACCCAGCTCTCTGCGTTGCGGAAGGGAAAAGGATTGAGAAGTGAGTAATATTGCCAGTTTGGAACTGGGAGCGTTTGGTTGCCGCCATGGCAGCGGGCGCTTCGACAACCCAGTTCGATTTACCGCCTTCCGAGAGCGGAAACTCTTCCTGCGCGCTCGTCTCCTGAAAGAGAGATAGGAAGGAGGGGCCTCCTTAGGTCTTCGTGTAGTATTCCTTTTGGACTTTTAGTCTTCCTTGGCCAATGAGAGGCAAATGATTTCCGTGTCGTTACGGATGAAGGCGCATCTGTTGGCGTAGGCAGGGTGGGTCCAGACGATGCGCCGCTGGCGCAGGTCGGCTCCATTGGGTTCAATGACATGGGCCCGGTCAATCTCCTCGTATCCCTTGGGGGAGAGTCGGGCAATGGCGAGGTCTCCCTTCTCGGTGAAGAGGAAATAGCGGTCCTCGTGCGGAGTCACAAAAGCGGTTCCCCATCGGGTAGGCTTGTCGAGGTTGATGGGCTTGAAGGACTCCCAGACTCGCTTGCCAGTGAGGGCCTCCATGCAGCGAAACTGCCCGTAACTACAGGCTGCGAAAAGGTGGCCCTCCCGCAGGACGGCGGTATTCATAATGCCGTGGAGATGGGTGGTTTTGCGTTCACTGGCCTGCTCGGTGCGGTAGACGATCTTCGGAGTGCTGTGATCTGCCTTGAGTTGAAGAAGCATTGAGCCGTTGTAGAAAGAGGAGAGGAAGAGGTGATCCTCATCAATCATCTGGGGAACAGGAATGCTGAGGCCAAAACGGATTTTCCATGGGACAGACCAGAGTTCGTCACCGGTCTTCGGATCGAGAGCGTTGACGCTTTCAGGGTGCCAGATGATGAGAAGCTCACGTCCCTTGTGAGAGACAAGCCGGGGCGGGCAGTAGCCTGGCTGGGTCGCGGTCAGGGAGCGCCAGATCTCTTTGCCGGTTTTCTTGTGGAAGGCAACCGCAGTGCTTCCTGCTCCACCGGCGAGACAGATCAGGAGGTCTCCGTGAATGAGTGGGGAGGCCGCGAAACCCCAGGTTTGGGTTTTGATTCCGAACCGCTCCTTGAAGTCATGCTGCCAGATCTCTGCTCCATCTTGTGCGGCGCGGCAGAGAAGAAGTCCCTCGGCTCCAAAGGTGTAGACCCGCTCTTCATTGACGAGGGGAGTCACTCGGGGGCCTGCGGGATAGGACATGGTATAGGCGCAGGGGTAGGACTCTTCCCAAAGGGTTTTCCCGGTAGAGGAGTCGAGGCAGAGGAGGCGTTCTGATCCAGGTTGGGCTCCCGTGCGGGCAGATTGCCGCTTGGCGGCGGCGCTCTGGTCGACTTCCCGGTCCATCAGGTAGACGCGCGTATCCATGACTGCCGGTCCGGCATAGCCACGACGGATGGGGGTGCGCCAGAGAACCTTTGGGCCTCCTTCGGGAAATTGATCGAGGACGCCGGTCTCTCTCCAGACTCCATCGCGGCGGGGGCCGGACCATTGGGGCCAGTCGTCAGCAAGGGCGGGAAGGGGTGTGAGAGCTAGGAGCAGGAAAAGAGTGAGTTTCATGGCGCATTCGGAGGCTACAGAATTCCGGCGCCTTTGCCATTATCCAATGGCAGGCGGGAGGGCCTGTGCTAGTCTAGCCCCAGCCCACTAGATTGATGGACGTTACTAACAAAAGCAAAAAACCTCTTATCGTCCCGCTTCCAGGCGGCAAGCGTCTCTTTCTCGCGCCCGGCAAGACGGGACAGGTGACTCCCAAGGCCCTCGACCATCCGCCAGTGGCTAAATTGATCGAGAGTGGGGACCTGAAGTCAGCGGTTGGTTCGCAGGGACCAAGCAATCGTGGCCAAGGTAAGGTCAGTGGTTCATCAGGAGGAAGTAGTTCTGCCAAGGGTGGGTCCGGAGCTGCGCGCCAGTCTGGGGACCGGTAGGTTAACTGCCTCGACGAAATCTCGGGGGGTAGGGAGTGGCAAGTAGCGGTCAGGGTCGCCCCGCTGAGGCTTTCCGTGGTTTGCACATGGAGGCGGAGGAGAGGGTAAAGTCGATCCGTTGTTTTTCCTTATCGACGTTAGATATGGTGACCTGAACGGGGCTCCCGAGAGTAATGAGTCTCCCCGAACTGCGGTCTCGAACCTGCTGCTGGCGGAGATCGAGGTGATGCCGATTCCGCTTGAGGTGCCGCCGGGGGATGAGTCCGTGGACTCCAAGTTCAGAGACCTCCACGAGAATGCCGAAGGAGCAGATCTGGGTAACGAGTGCGTTGTGCAGGGGTGTGTCTCCGCGTCTGAGCTTGTGGATGAGATAATCGCACAGTTTTGAACGCTTGCTTTCTTTCTCGGCTTCGGAGGAGTTCTTTTCGGTCGCCGAAAGATACTCTGCGATGCGGTGGAGTTCACTGGGTCTTGTGGCCCTGCTCTCGAAAAGGGAGCGGTGGACGAGGAGGTCGGCATAGCGCCTGATCGGGGAGGTGAAGTGGGCGTAATGATCCTTTGCCAGTCCGAAATGACCCTTGGGCCTTGTTGTGTAGCGCGCCCTCGGCAGGGTGCGGAGAAATCCAATCTGGAGGGCGGGTCCAGCAGGGGTTCGGTTCAGGCTGGCCATCACCCTCTGAATTTCTCGGCGTGATTTTAGGTTGCCACATGGAATCTGGTGGCGGCGGAGGGACCCCCGAAATTCCCGGAGACGGCCGGGGTCGGGTTGTTCGTGGGTGCGATGGATGGTCACCCGTTGTAATTTGCTGAGCCGGGTTGCAACGGCTTCGTTTGCCAGCAGCATGAATTCCTCGATCAGTTGATGCGCTCTGTCGTGAACGATAGGTTCTATGGCTTTGACTCGTCCCTGTCGGTTGAGGAGAAGGCGTGTTTCCCGGGAGGGAAATTCCAGTGATCCTGATTGGACACGTTGAGCGCGGATCTTCTGGGCGAGGCGATCCGAGTGCCGAAGCATAGTCTCAAGATGGCCCTGCTGGGTGCCGCGGATAATGCCCATGGCTTCGCGGTATGAGAAACGCCTCTTGGATCGGATAAGAGCTGAGAAAAAACGGGTGCCAAGGACTTTGGCGTCGCTCGTAAGAGTGAATTCAACGCACTTTGTGAGGCGGTCGGAGTCAGGGTGGAGAGAGCAGAGGCCGTTACTCAGGCTGCTTGGGAGCATGGGGATGACCCGGTCCACGAGATAGGTGGAGTTGCCTCGAATGCGTGCTTCCCGGTCGAGTGGGGAATTTGCCTTCACGTAATGGGAGACGTCGGCGACATGAACCCGGAGTTTCCATCGCTTTCCTCCGGTTCGCTGAAGGGAAAAGGCGTCGTCAAGATCTAGGGCAGAGGACGGGTCGATGCTGATGACAGGGTCGTTACGGCAGTCTCTACGGCCGGCAGTATCCTGCTGTTTGATATGCGAGCCAAACTTGTCGGCTTCGCGGAGGACGTTCTTTGGGAACGATTCGCGGAGGGGGGATCCCGTCTTGAAGCGGGATTGTGATTTCATGGTAGCTATGGAATATAATTTTGAGCCCAGTGGTCCTCGCAGAGATAGTCCACGCGACGGAGGGCACGGATTTCTGCCTGCAGTATCCTGCGGCAGGGGGCTCCAAAGAGGGGAGCCACGTGAGCTGCCATCTGGCAGCTACAGGGAGGTTGGCACCGCCTTCTCCGATAGCAAGGGAAATAGGAGGGCTACTTTCCCTTGATGATCTCGCCAGTCTTTTTCCGAGTCCACGTGAAGTTGCGGTGGTCAAAGATGAAGGATTTCTTGGTGGCTGCTGGGGGGGACGGAGATTGAGGAAGCCACCCTCTGGCCCTTTTAATGAGCTCTTTGTGCTTCGGGTCCTTTGCGAGGTTGGTTTGCTCCTTGGGGTCGGATCGGTGGTCATAAAGTTCCCACTCTCCGGTAGTGTAATGAATTGCCCGATGGTGAAGAGTCCGTACGGAAATATGGCCAGACTCTTCGACTGTAAGGGCTGGGCGGTCGCGGATTTTCACCGGATCGATAAGCCATGGGACCAGGCTAATGCCGTCAAGATTACTGACTGGGGAGAGATTACATAATTCAATCAGAGTGGGAAAAATGTCTACGAGGCTAACTGGTTGTGTACAGCGTTGGGTAAGACCCCCGACCTTTGGGGCGCTGATGATCAGGGGGACTCTGGTCGCTTCCTCCCAGAGGGTGCGTTTGTGCCAGTGTCCCTTTTCGCCGAGGTGCCATCCGTGGTCGGACCAAAGAACGATGATAGTGTTGCCGGATGCGGTGCTTTTTCTCAGGGAGTCGAGCACGCGGCCGACAAGGGCATCAGCGAACGAAATGCTGGCGAGATAATGCTGAACCGCGGTGGGCCAACGACCGGTCTCTCTGAGCCTGCGAAGATCACCCGATTTTTTTTCGGCGAGCTTGCGCCCGGGATTGGGAATGTCATTGAGGTCTTCCGGGATGTTTTCCGGGACCTGAATCTTATTACGCGGGTAGAGGTCGAGGTATTTGCGCGGGGTATACCACGGTAAATGAGGATGGAAGATCCCGCAGGCTAGAAAGAACGGCTTATCGGTTGCTCGCTGGTCGAGGCTCTCAAGGTAGTTGATGGCGTAATCGGCCACCAGAGAGTCGTCATACTGGCTCTCCTGCTGGGGCAGAATCCCCCAGTCAGCCTCGCCGGAATAGAGTTTAATTCCTGAGTAGGGGAACTCGCGGGGACGCGGTTTGGCTGGTGTCCAGGGGTAAGAGCGATCGCCGTGTCGGAGCCATCCATTATCATTGAAGGGAGCTCTCTTGAAATGATCCCATTGGATCGGTGGATTGTTTCCCGCGGTGTGGTGGAATATTTTTCCAGTTCCAACCGTGTGGTATCCATTTTCCCTGAAGTGAATTGGGATGGTCCGGAGGTTGGGAAGATTAGGCTTCCACCAGTGCTGGTTGTTGTAGATGCCAGTGGAAGTAGGGTAGAGGCCACTCAGAACCGAGGCCCGGCTGGGACAGCAAACCGGAGCAGGACAGTGGGCATTGGTGAAGGTGGTGCCACTGGCGGCGAGGCGGTCCAAGTTGGGAGTGTATACCTTCCCCGAGTAGCCACCGAGGAATCCTACCCAGTCGTTGAGGTCGTCAATGGCCAGAAAAAGAACATTCGGACGGGACTTCGCGGATAGGGGTTCCGTGACGAAATGACCTGCGACGATAAGGAAAAGGACGAGGATAGGCCTCACAATGGGGGCAAGTCAGCACCAAAGGGGTATTCTGGCAAGAATTGACGCTACCCTGTTTGCCGACTCGGTGCTATTCTTCTCTAGGTATTCTACCCCCTGTAGTGACAAAATCTTTCCTTTACTTATCTGTAGTTGGCCTAGCGATTACGGCCTCTCTCCAAGGTCAGTTCAGTTTCAGTGACCAGACTGACCTGCTGACCAGTTCCTCAAGCAGTGGGGCGCCGATGGCAATTGTTGACCTGAACGGGGATGGCCGCGATGACCTCGTGCGGGTCCATGAGACGAATCGATTGTTTATCGATTACCAGAATGAGCCTGGACAGCCCTTCTCAATGCTTGACTACGGCGACCTTGCCCGGGGATCGATCTGGGCGGTATGCGCTGCTGACGTCGACCGTAACGGATTTAACGATCTCTTTATTGGCCCCTCGTCAGGGGGAGCGTATCTCCTCAAGGCAGGAGCTAGCGGGCAGTCCTACGCCGCCGCGGAATTGCCGGACCGCGACATTTTTGTCCAGGGAACGATTTTTGCGGATTTTGACAACGATGGAAACATCGACCTCTTTGCCTGCGATGACAATGACGACAACCACCCTTATAAGAACAACGGGGCGGGAGGGTTTTCCCTGGAGCGAGGTTTGATTGGTGCTTCTCTGCCAGCCAGTGTTTCCAGTGGCAACTATGCAGTGATTGAGACTGATTACGATAACGACGGACATCGTGATATCTACCTCTCAAAATGTCGACTGGGGGTGACGAGTTCAACCGACCGGCGCCGGATCAACCGGCTGTTCCGGAACGACGGGAACAACAATTACACGGATGAAGGTCCTGCCGTGGGTCTCGATGATGGTGAGCAGTCGTGGTGTAGTGATTTTGCGGATATAGATAATGACGGTGACATGGACTGTTTCATCCTCAATCATGGGGCGGGAACGTCGAGGTTGCTTGAGAATGACGGGAGCGGTGGTTTCTCGGACATCAGTGCCAGTGCGGGGTTGGGAGATATTGACTACTTTGGAATCCAGGCCTTTTTCCGGGATTTCGACAACGACACCCATATCGATCTGCTTGTAACAGCCACTGACCTGGGCGGCACGGCTGCTACCTATCGGATTTATCGTAATAACGGGGATAAGACATTCACTGAAGCCCCGGATGTCCTGAGACTTAGCGACGGAAACCCGATTTCTCATCTCCATAGCTGCGCCCTAGGAGACCTTAATCACGACGGATTCGTCGATATCTTCGGAGGGCGAGGGACGGGCTACAACGGAACCTCGGCAAGCCAGAGGGATCTCCTGTTCCTGAACAATCCAAATACGAATCACTACCTCGCGGTGCAGCTTAAGGGGCGCACCTCTAATCCCAATGCGATCGGGGCCCGGCTGGAACTCCATGGGGACTGGGGAGTTCAGCTCAGGGAAGTACGTGCGGGGGAGGGCTACGGGGTCCAGAATTCCCTGACCAAGGTTTTTGGGGTGGGCAGCTCCACCAGTATCTCCAAGCTGGTCGTCCGGTGGCCTTCGGGGATCATCGAAGAAGTCCTAGCGCCGGATGTAGATCAGTTTCTTGCACTGAGGGAGGGTGACTCACTTGGTGGTGAGGCCTTCACTCTCCCAGTTATCTCAAGTCCACTGGAGGCAATCGTAGTATCAGGGGATCCATTCAGCTACCGGGTATCGACAAGTAATCTCAGTCTGTCCTATGAGCTCGGCGAGGCTCCGAAGGGCATGACCATCGATTCCGAAAGTGGTGTGGTGAGTTGGCTCTCAGAAGGAGAGGGCATCCAGAATGTCGAAATCAGGGCGGTAAACCCAGCGGGTACGACGGTTGAAACATTGGCTATCACCGTGAGTCTGGCTCCGCCTCCACCTGACTTCGCCTCAGCGATCAACAACCCAAGTCTTGTATTTCTTGATACCGAGGACCCTTGGTTTGTCCAGAGTGAGGTCAGCAGGCAGGATGGACAGGCTCTCCAGAGTGGCGACGTGGGGGACGACGGACGTTCCTTTGTCGAAACAACGGTGGAAGGTCCTGGGGAGCTCGAATTCTGGTGGAAGGCCTCCTCGGAAGAGAACTACGATGAGTTAGTTTTTCGAGTGGATGGCGCGCAGGTGCAGAATCTCAGCGGGGAAACAGACTGGGAGCAGGTCTCCTATCGGGTGCCGGAAGGAATTCATCGTCTGCGATGGTCCTATGAAAAGGATGGATCTATCTCGAGTAACGATGATGCGGGTTATCTCGATGAGGTCTCATGGGCTGCAACTGATAGTGATGGTGATGGGTTGCCTGACGATTGGGAGAGAGAAAATTTTGGGAACCTGTCGGCAAGTGGAGGTGATGATCCGGATGGTGACCGTAGTGATAACAGGGCGGAGTGGTCCGCCTCTACGGATCCAAATAATGCCACCTCTTTGCTCCGTATCCTGAGGGTTACGCGGGACGAGGAAGGGGGCTCAGAGGTCAGCTTCCAGAGTGTGCCGGGTAAGCAATATGTGGTTGAGGCTTCTGAAACAATGGAGAATTTCCAGACGGTAACCGCTCCGATTACGGCGCAGGTCGTCACGACCAATGTGCCGGTGCAGTTATACGTGCCTGGTTCGAAGGGAGAAGTGGTTTACGTGGCTCCAGGCGCCGAGGGCAGGGTCTTTGTTCCAAATGAGAGTGTTGGAGATTTGTGGAAAGGGGGGAGTGAAAAGGAATTTGCAAACAGCGGAGGAGATCAGGATTGGATCAATGTGACTCAGGGGATCGGCTACGACCAAAACCAGACGACGTATGATCCGTTTATAGGAACGGACTTGCAGACGCAGATGTACCGTGAACGGGCAACGGCCTACCTCAGGCTCCCGTTTGAAGTTACTAATCCCTCCGCAATAACGAGCCTCAGTCTTGACGTTCGTTACGATGATGCTTTTGCGGCCTGGCTCAACGGCATTCCGGTGGCAAGAGGTAACACAAGGGACGGGGATCTGGACTGGAGTTCTACTGCTCCTTCCAGTCGTCCTGACAGTCAGGCGGTAGAGTATGTGACATTCGATCTTGGAAACTATTCAGGGGCTCTCAGGCCCGGAAGAAACATCCTGGCCCTTCAGGGGGTGAATCGCTCTACCAGTAATCGGGACTTTCTTCTTCAAGTGAGGATGCGCGGGGACGAAAGTGAGATCCTGAGGCCTTCCGGATATTATTTCCGAGTTCGGGTTGTTGAGTAATTCCGGCAGGGGATCCAGAGGAGAATGAAGATCCCGGAGCCCAGAAGAATCATCCACAGGATTCGCAGGGGATAGCCCCCTAGAAGAGCAACCGGGGTGGGTGCTCCAGGGATGTCGTCACCAAGAAATCCATAGTTCCATCCCGTAAAGGCATTGAGGATAAAAAGACAAACAACAAGCCGGAGGCTGAAGGTTGCGCTGTTGAGAAGGTCTTGGCGTGTCGGACGGAACTTGTCGATCTGGAGGATGACGACGAGGGTAAAAAGGATAAAGCTATGGTAGAGCCAGAAAATCCAGAAGCCAGGTTCCCTGAATCCGGAGTCGATCGTAGGGGTAAGGAACGCCCAGACACACAATCCGGACCAGAAATACAGGACTCCCTTCAAGAGTCGACTGTCCCTCAGGACTGCTAAGGCTCCGATGAAGGTGGCGAGGTTGCAGAAGTGGAGGGGGAGGCTTTGAGAAAGATCAAAGCGGGAGGGAAGCGTCCAGTAGGCAGTGTTGAGGATTCCAGCCGCAAGAGAACCCCAGCCAATCAGGTTGCGAAGGAGAGTTCTACTTGATGTACTCCTTGCTCGACGTGCCACTATTGCAAGGGCAGCGGTTAACACTGCAATAACCGCAAGGGTAATGAGATGAGATGTGCTGCCTGTCTGGAAGTTGGCGATTAGCATTGTGGCGGGCTGGTCAGGGGAGCTGGCTTCAGGGCTGGTGCCGTAGCTTGTTGAATGGCAGCCCGTGCGAGCAGCCGGGTAGAGTCAAGGGTGGGCAGGGGGCAAACCTGATCGTTGAGAATCAGAGGGAGTTCAGTGCACCCCAGAACAACGGAATCGCACTGGTCCTCTATTTGCATTCTTTCAATGATGGAGAGAAGCTCGAAGAGGTCTTTTTTCGTCCCTCTGTTAAAAACCAGCCGGTCAAAAATTATAGAATTGATACGGTTTCGCTCCTCAATCTTTGGCATAACGGGCTCCAGTCCGATCGATAAAAGATGATCACGGTAAACGGGTCCCTCCATCAGGTATTTGGTGCCAAGGACTGCCAGTCGTTTGAAATTCCGTGCCTGAGCCTCAGCTGAAACAGTTTTGGCGATATGGAGCCAAGGGACCTGATTTTCTAAGTCACGAAAATCCAGGGCTTCATGCACGGTATTGTCAGGGCAGATGATGAAGTCGGCTCCCGCGGCGACAAGGACGTCGCAGGTTCTGCTGAGGAGTTGCGCGATTGCTGGCCAGTCGGACTCTATCAGAAGACTGCAGTATTCTCCGAAGCTGAGGGAGTGCAGGATGATTTCCGGATGGTGATGGGCACCAAGGATCTCGCTGCATTCTCCGGTGATGGTTTCGTAGCAAAGCGCTGCTCCCGGTCCGCTGCAGGCTGCGATACCTATGGTTTTCAAGTGCTGCCCGGAATGCATAATGAGGAGATAATCCCGGATGTGGCGTCTCATCCAATCGATTTTCAGGAATTGGGTGAAGCGGAGAAGGTCGATGCCCTGCCTGTTGCGAAGGATCGGGAGGGTGCGAGTCCCTATTTGGATGCGGGTGTCTATTCAGACTATTTAAAAAGGGGTAAGGATTCAGGAGAGCTCTATTTTGAAGGTGGTATTTTTGTTAAAAGTCGCAAACCATTTCCTGGATATCCTCTGGCGGATGGAAACCCAGTGGTATTTCCGGTGGTATTACCGGGAAATCTTGATAAAACCTTTGCCTTTTTTGCATAGCCTTACCATCTTCCGGGCTATGCATCCCGACGTGGTTAAATTGGTGGAATCCGGTCGCATTCCCCAATCTGTGGGGGATCGCCTTTCCCAGTTGGCTCCGGGAAGTTTTTGTCTTCACAAGGCTTGGGGATCTGGGAAGGTGACTGATTGGGACCTGTTTGGTGGCAAGGTGACGATAGATTTCGAAAAGGAGTCAGATCGCGTGATGGGCTTGAAGTTAGCTCTTGAAAAGACCGAGCCGCTGGAGGTCGATGATTTCAGGGCTCAGAAGATCGAGAAGATTGAGGAGCTCCGGGCCCTCGCTCAGAGTGATCCTGCAAGCGTGGTAGTGCAGACTCTTGAGGCGCACGGTGGGTCCATGAAGCCTGACCAGATTGATCGAGTGCTGTGCGGGAGTGTCGTCTCAGAAGAGGACTACAAGAAATGGTGGGATCGGGCTAAGAAGGCGATGAGGGAAACTCATCGTGTTGTCGTTCCTAGTAAAAGAAACGAGGCCCTGGTCCTTCGTGATACCGATTTAAGTCCGGTTGAAACTTTATTGGCTGACTTCGATCAGGCTCACAATCTTCGCGACAAGGCTAAGGTTCTTGATGATCTTCGGAAGCACGCACGCACTTTGGAAAGTGATGGAGTTGCAGAAGGTCTGCTTGCTAAGATTGAGGAGATTAGCCGGAAGGGATTGAAGCTCTATCTGGGAGACTCTCTGGATCTTCTTGCTGGTCGCGATGAGCTTCTTGAGGTCTTGAAAGAGGTTAATCTTCCGGATAACGCGCTTCGTTTGCATGATGTGCTAGCGAGCTCCAGGGGGTCTCTTGCTCCTGAGATGGCAGGTTTGCCGGCGGTAAGACAGCGTAGGATCTACGAGTCGTTTCCAGAGGCTTTTGGAGATGAGTGGGTAGCGAAGATTCTCGGGGTCTTTGACCGGGTGGGGACCCGCGGAGTTGCGGAAATCGCCAAAATGTTTTCTGACCGGGATGAGATGCCCACGTTATTGGAGCACATCCGAAGCGCGCTTTCCCGTCACTCTCTCGGGCCGGACGCGCTCGCATGGATCTGCAGGGAAAGAAAAAGAGCTGCTGAGGATGTATTCAATCACGAGGTAGGCTCTGCCATTCTTTCGGTAATAGAGCAGGATAGCACGGATGAAGGCCCCCGCCGCACCCTGAGATTACAGAACTTCCTGATGGAGGATCGTGAGCTCATAGCCGACCTGCTCTCCGGGGAGGAGATGAATGAGGTCCGAAACTTCTCAAGAAAGCTCCTCCAGAGCCCAGCGTTCGCAGAGTTGGACCGCAAATCGCTCATGGCACGCGTTATCAAGGCGCACCCCGAAGCTCAGGAGCTTGTGACGGGGGATGCCGGGCCTCGGAAAGAAACTCTCATTGTCTCGTGGGATAGCCTCGAGCGACGTAAGGCGGAATACGAGGATTTGGTGAACAAGCGGATTCCAGGCAACATCAAGGAGATTGCAATCGCTCGCTCATATGGAGATCTGAGGGAAAATTTCGAATACAAGGCTGCTAAGCAGATGCAGGCTGTGCTTGCCCGCCGCAAGAGCGAGCTGGAGAAGGACTTGGACAACGCTCAGGGGTCTGATCTGACCGGAGCAGATGCCAGCGCGGTGAATATCGGAACCGTAGTGACGCTCCAGTATGCCGATGCTACTGAGCAGTATACCGTTCTTGGAGCATGGGACAGCGATCCTGACAAGCGGCTGGTTTCATATCTCTCGGAGATCGGGCAAGCCCTGATCGGACAGAAAGTTGGTGAGAAGGTTGAATTTCGCGATCTTGAGACTGAGGAAGAGAGGACCTACGAGATCGTTGAGATCGCGGCGTGGAAGTAGGAGGGGTTCCCGAATTTCAAATAATCATGTCAGATACTATTATCACTGAAGTTCGCGGTCGTGAGATTATCGACTCACGTGGAAATCCTACTGTAGAAGTGGAGGTTACTCTCCAAGGTGGAGGGTTTGGCCGGGCTGGTGTTCCGAGTGGGGCCAGCACAGGGGAGCACGAGGCTTGGGAATTACGAGACGGCGATAAGAGTCGCTACCTCGGTAAGGGAGTTTTGGGAGCAGTCGAGAATGTGAACCAGCAGATCGCCCCGGCGCTCATCGGAATGGATGGGACCAGCCAGTCAGCCGTTGACGCTGCGATGCTTGCTCTTGATGGGACCAAGAATAAAAAGAACCTTGGTGCGAACGCAATCCTGGGTGTCTCGATGGCTCTGGCCAAGGCGGCCGCGGTAGAGGTCGGTCTACCCTTGTATCAATATCTCGGTGGGCCCAATTCCAAGGTTCTTCCCGTGCCGATGATGAATATCCTTAACGGGGGTGCACACTCAGATGCCCCGATTGATTTCCAGGAATTTATGATCATGCCTGTGGGGGCTCCGAGTTTTCGTGAATCACTTCGCTACGGAGCTGAGATCTTTCACTCTCTGAAAAAGGTTCTCCATGACCGTAATTTGTCGACGGCTGTGGGTGACGAGGGGGGATTTGCGCCGGCTCTTGATAGCGCGGATGATGCCCTTGCGGTTATTTCGCAGGCTGTTGAAGCTGCAGGGTACAAAATGAAGGACGACATATGTATCGCTCTTGATGTCGCTTCTTCTGAATTCTACGACAAGGAAAAGGGCTGCTACACCTTTAAGAAATCGGACGGCTCGGAAAAGAGCTCGGAAGAACTTGTAGATTATTACGCAGAGCTCCAGCGGAAGTATCCGATCATTTCGATTGAAGATGGTTGTGACGAGAACGACTGGGACGGGTGGAAGCTGCTGACCGATAAGATTGGCGGTCAGACCCAGTTGGTTGGCGATGACCTTTTCGTGACCAACGTTGACTTCCTCGCCAAGGGAATCGAGTTGGGAGTGGCTAACTCAATTCTCGTGAAGGTGAATCAGATTGGGACCCTTACTGAAACGTTTGACGCGGTAGAGCTCGCGACTGAAAACAGCTACACCTCAGTAATATCTCATCGATCCGGAGAGACGGAGGATTCGACTATCGCCCATATCGCGGTTGGAACCAATGCGGGCCAGATAAAGACAGGCTCGATGAGTCGTTCAGACCGTATCGCCAAGTATAACCAATTGCTCAGGATTGAGGAAGCGTTGGGTGACGACGCAGTTTATGGAGGAAAACTCAAGGTGAGCGCCTGACCCTTACCTGGCCGCGGCATCTATTTCTCTTCCAATTCGGTAGATCTGCTCGCCTTCGCGGTGAAGGTCAAGACGGTCTCGAGCAACAAGCTCCAGATAAGCAGGGTCATTCCTGAGAGCGTTGAGCTCGCGGCGCTTCTGGTCTTTCTCTTGCTGCACATAGGATTCCAGGGCGTTAGCCCGTGCCAGCTCCTCTTTCAGGGCTCGCAACTTGCGCATTTGAGGGACCGAAAGAACCGCGAGAGCCACGCAGGCAGTAAGAAGGAATACCGAAAATGCAGTTCTGGTGACAATGCGCACACCGGTGCTCCTTCCTCGGACACTTTTACCGGCAGGATATCGGGATTCGTTTCTTAAGCGGGAAGGTGAATCGTCCATCTGCAAAAGATTACCAATTTTAGTTAATAAATCCAAAATAATAGTGACGTGAAAGAATTGCGCTGGAAAAGCTGGCCAGCTCAGCCTAGAGGTCGCTCAGTGTCTCCAAGCTCCTTGATTTCCGCGCGGAACGTCCATCGTACTTATACCTTGGGCAAAAAGACGGTCGAAGTGCTCCGCGGTATCGATCTCGAAATCGGCCGGGGAGAGCGGGTGTTTCTCTGTGGAGCTAGCGGCGCCGGTAAAACTACTCTTCTTTATACGCTGGCTGGGCTGGAGCGTCCGGAGCGCGGCCGAGTTCATATCGATGGATCCGATCTCTACTCACTCTCGCAGAGAGAGCAGAGCTTGGTCAGAAACAGCAAAATGGGATATATCTTTCAAAACTATTATCTTCTCCCTGAGCTGACTGCACTCGAGAACGTGATGGTGCCCGGTATGATCAGGTCCAAAAATCATCGGAGCCGAGCTGTCGATCTTTTGGATGAGGTAGGCCTCGGGGGACGTATTCATCATTTGCCCGCTGAGCTGAGTGGAGGAGAGCAGCAGCGCGTTGCCATCGCCCGTGCCCTCGTGAACGAGCCTACGATGGTTTTTGCGGATGAGCCAACGGGCAATCTTGATTCCCGTAACGGGGGAGAGGTGATGGCCCTTCTCCTGGAATTCTCCAAAAACCTCGGCACTACACTAGTGGTAGTGACCCATGATCGACTTCTCGCCGAAAAGGGAGACAGAACTCTTGAGATCACGGATGGGCAAATGGCCGGTGAAAATCCGGGATTGGCGAGGGAGGGCGATTAAGGGTATTAATGGCTCCCTGCCTCGGAAAACCTCACTTTCAACAAGAAGATTCATGGCGCTCAAAATCTGGTACGACGGAAACTTGGTAGACGAGTCGGAGGCAAAGGTTTCGGTTTTCGACCATGGCTTGCTGTACGGGGATGGGGTGTTTGAGGGGATTCGATTTTACAACGGTAAGGTTTTCAGATTAGCCGAGCACGTAGAAAGGCTTTTCGACTCATCCAAAGCTATAATGCTTGAGCTGCCTTGGTCCCGGGACGAGGTAATTGACCATACCCTTAAGACCATTCGGGCAAACCAGTTGGTGGACGGTTATGTTCGGCTGTTGGTAACTCGTGGCGTTGGTAGTCTTGGTCTGAGCCCTGAGAGTTGCGATCGCCCCTCAATGATTATTATCGCAGCTGATATCCAGTTGTATCCGCAGTCGGACTATGAGGTGGGACTCAAAGTAGTTACCTGCGCGACTCGTCGTCCTACTCACAGTTCGCTCAGTCCGCAGGTGAAGTCTTTGAATTACCTCAACAATGTTATGGCCAAGGTAGAGGCGCAGCGGGCGGGTGCGCGTGAGGGTTTGATGTTAAATGAGCAGGGTTACGTAGCTGAATGCACCGGGGATAACGTTTTCATCGTGAAAAAGGGTGTTGTCTACACGCCGCCAGTCTCTGATGGCGGTTTGGATGGAATCACCAGGGGAGTGATCTTCGAGTTGGCCGAGCAGCTGGGCGTTCTTCTGAAGCAGAAGACAATGACCCGTTTTGACATTATGACGGCTGATGAGTGCTTTCTGACGGGCACCGCAGCTGAGGTGATCCCGGCCGTAGAGCTTGATCATCGAGCCATTGGAGACGGAATTCCGGGGCCTATGACCGCAAAATTCATCGAGGCGTATCGTGCTCTCGTTCATAATAGCGAGACCCCGATCGAACCGGCGTAATTCTCGCTTTTTATTTCGAATTTCTGGGGAGCTGGACTAGGATACGCCCGTATGCAGTGCGATTTCTGCGACAGTAAAGCGACAGTCTTTCTTACTCAGTTAGTTGAGGGAGAGATGAAGAAGATGTGCCTTTGTGAGAACTGCGCTCAGGAGAAGGGGGTTACAGATCCAGCCGGGTTCGCATTGGGAGACTCGTTGATAGGGGAAGGGGTGTCCGTGGGAGAAGGTGTGGTTGCAGGTGGTGCTGATGACGGGGCGACTTGTCCGGTCTGTGGATTTACATTCAAAAAGTTCCAGCAGGTAGGGCGTTTGGGATGCAGCGAGTGCTATGAAACCTTCGGGGATGAAGTTTCGCGGCGGCTGAAAGGTATGCACAAAGGCACAACCCACATTGGTCGCGTGCCAGAAGGGCTTGTCGAGGAACACGCCAGGCAGCAGAGGCTTGACCAGCTGAGAAGTCGACTGGATGAGGCTATTGCTGGCGAGAATTATGAGGAGGCGGCAGGTCTGAGGGATGAGATTCAAGAGCTTGAGACTACTGTAGTGGCACAGACATGATGCGATTTTCTACTCTCCTAAAGCATCCGGCCGATTGGATGACCGGAGCGTCTGCGGGAACAAGCGTAGTTCTGACCAGTCGAGTAAGGTTGGCCCGTAACCTGCGGAGGGAACCCTTTCCGGGCTGGTCAACGAAGGAGAGGCGTGTGGCTGTCCTGGACAGGGTCAAGCCTGAGGTTGAAGCTCTGCCGCAGATGAAGAATGGCTTTTCCCAAGAGTTAGACGCTCTGAGTTCATTGCAGAAGCAGGTCCTTGTGGAGCGCCACCTTATCAGCCGTGAACAGGCTGCGCGCGGGGAGGGAAGTGCAGCGATAGTTAATAGGAAGCAGGCCCTCTGCCTGATGATCAACGAAGAAGATCATCTTCGGATGCAGTCCATTCGCCCGGGATTAGCTCTCAGAGAGGCATATAATCTGGTGTCGTCAGTGGATGCGCAATTGGAGACGAACCTTGAGTTCGCTTTTGATCATGACCTCGGCTACCTCAGCGCTTGTCCCACGAACCTGGGCACGGGAATGAGAGCCTCGGCGATGCTTCATCTTCCTGGGCTCGTATTGAGTGACCAGATTGCCCAGGTGCTTCAGGCCGTTGGAAAGCTTCAGCTTGCGGTGCGGGGTTTTTTTGGGGAAGGAACCGAATCACTGGGAAATCTGTTCCAGATATCGAATCAATCCACTCTCGGGGAGAGTGAGGAAACCATTATCAGGAGGCTTGAGCGAGTCATCCAGCAGGTGACGTCCCACGAGAGAAATGCGCGCCAGAAGTTGGTTGAGGATGACCCAGATATGGTCTTCGACCGAGTGGGGAGGGCCTATGGAACTCTTCGTCATGCTCATGTCATCCCTTCCAAGGAGGCGCTGAATCTGCTCTCTTTGCTGAGGCTGGGTGCGGAGCTGGGCTTCTTTCCGCCAGAAACTGGAGGGACCTGTGATTCTCTTCTGATGGAGATCCAGCCTGCGCATCTCCAATTGCATTCTGGAGAAAAATTAACCCCGGAGCAGAGGGATGCAATCCGGGCGGAAATCATCCGGAGCCGGTTGCAATCACTCGATCCTCCTGTTATCATTGCGCAACAAGAGAGTGAGGGATGGCAGCCTCCCTCCGACACCATTGCTGATTCATGAATAATTTTACTCCTAGGGCTCAGCAAGTCCTGGCGCTTGCCCGCAAAGAAGCGGACCGCTTCAATCACAATTATGTTGGCACTGAGCATCTCCTGCTTGGCCTGATCAAGCTTGGTCAGGGCGTCGCTGTTAGTGTTCTCGAGCGGATGGGGCTCGACCTAGAGTCGGTCAGGATGGAGGTCGAAAAACAGGTGGGAACCGGTCCAGATCAAAAAGTATCTGGCAACATCCCCTACACTCCACGGGTGAAGAAGGTTCTAGCTCTCGCAAACAAGGAAGCCAAGGCGCTGAACCACTCTTATGTGGGAACTGAGCATATTCTTCTCGGGCTACTGCGAGAGGGAGAGGGTGTGGCTGCCAGAGTCCTTCAGACCTTGGATGTTGATATCCAGCGGACCCGTAATGAGATCTTGTCAGAGATCGACCCAAACTTTTCCCCTGAAGAATCCGATGAGGAATTCGAGGGGTTCGAGGACGAGGATGAACCGCTCGAGGGTGGCAGTGAAGGGAAGGCAAAAACTCCTGCTCTTCGCGCCTTTGGACGGGATTTGACGAAGCTTGCTCGTGACGGTGAACTAGACCCCGTAATAGGACGCGAGAGCGAAATCGAGAGGGTGATCCAGATTCTGTGTCGGAGGACAAAGAATAACCCAGTGCTCGTTGGCGAAGCCGGGGTTGGGAAAACGGCGATTGTTGAAGGGCTTGCGCAGGAAATCGGAATGGGCAACGTGCCCGAAATTCTCCGGGAAAAAAGAGTGGTGACGCTTGACCTTGCTCTCATGGTCGCGGGCACAAAGTACCGAGGCCAGTTTGAAGAGCGCATTAAGGCCGTCATGGATGAAATCCGGAAGGTGAAAAATGTGATTCTCTTCATTGATGAGTTACACACCATTGTCGGAGCCGGATCGGCGGAGGGCGCAATGGATGCCTCGAATATTATCAAGCCGTCCCTGAGTCGCGGCGAGCTTCAGTGTGTTGGTGCTACCACACTCAATGAGTATCGGAAGTATATCGAAAAAGATGCTGCGCTCGAGCGCAGGTTCCAGCAGGTCAAGGTGGAAGAGCCTTCGGTAGATGACGCAATAGCGATTCTGCGGGGACTCAAGGACAAATATGAGCAGCACCACAAGGTATGCTACTCATCGGAAGCGATAGAGTCTTCAGTTCGATTGACCTCTAGATATCTCACGGGGCGCTTTCTACCTGACAAGGCAATTGACGTTCTTGACGAATCAGGTGCTCGGGCTCGGATTGGGACTCTGACTCGGCCGCCCGAAATTAAGGGCATGGAGGGAGAGATCGAGGGTATTAACAAGGAGAAGGTTGCCGCGATCAACTCTCAGGACTTCGAGAAAGCGGCAGCGCTTAGGGATACGGAGAAGCAGAAGAAGAAAGAACTGGAGGATCTTATTGGCTCATGGAGGTCTGAAAGTGAGGAGAAAGTCGTCGACGTCGTTGAAGACGATATCATGGCGGTGGTTTCGAAGTGGACTGGGGTCCCGCTCCAGAGGATGGAAGAAAAAGAGACTGAGAAGTTGCTCCAGATGGAGAACAAGCTGAAGGAGCATGTTATCGGTCAGGACACTGCGGTGGTTGCGATTTCAAAGGCGCTTCGACGCTCAAGAGCAGATCTGAAGGATCCCCGTCGACCTATCGGAAGCTTTCTTTTTCTAGGGCCTACAGGTGTAGGTAAAACATATCTCGCACGGAACTTGGCCGAATTCATGTTCGGGGACGCGGAGGCTCTGATACAGATCGACATGTCCGAATACATGGAGAAATTCACCTCCAGTAGGTTAATCGGATCTCCGCCCGGATACGTCGGTTATGAAGAGGGCGGGCAGCTTTCGGAATCCGTGCGGCGGAGGCCTTACTCGGTCGTGCTTTTCGACGAGATTGAGAAAGCTCATCCGGACGTGATGAATCTTCTTCTTCAGATCCTTGAGGAAGGCATGATCACGGACAGCTTCGGTAGAAAAATCGATTTCCGGAATACTATCATTATTATGACTTCCAACGTGGGAGCTCAGACGATCAAGCGCCAGACATCCCTTGGATTTGGGGCGATGAGTGAGGATGATGCGGATTTCGAGGGGATGAAGGAAAAGATTCTGGAAGAGGCTAAGAAGGAATATAAACCAGAATTCCTCAATCGACTCGACGATCTCGTAGTGTTCAAGATGCTTGAGAAGGAGAGTCTCTCCTCAATTGTTGATCTCGAGATCGATAAACTGCTGGTTCGCCTGAAGGAGAAAGAGATTGGGTTGGAGTTAAACGAATCTGCCCGTGATTTCCTCATTGTGGAAGGTTACGATCCAAGTTTCGGAGCCCGGCCTATGAGAAGAGCTGTCGAACGGCACCTGGAAGACCCCCTTGCTGAAGCACTCCTAAGGTCGGAGTTCAAGGCAGGGGATGTCCTGGAGGTTAGTCACGACGAAGGAGCCAAAGAGCTCTCCTTCCAAGTCAGGCCCTCAAAAGCTGCGCCGGATGAAGCCGAGGTGGCGGGATAGTGAGCAAACGGAGAGGTTCCTGAGGGGAAGCCCCGTAGGAAGATCGATCAAGGCCGGTTCAAGACTTGGCAGTAGAGCTGTCCGAGAGGGCTTTGTCCTCTCGAAAGACCATTTGGAGGGGCAGGGTAATCTGAAATCGGGTGGCCTCTCCCGGAATAGACCCTGCCTCAATGGTTCCATCATGGGCCTCGACGGCACGGCGCACGATCGAAAGACCAAGTCCGGTTCCTTTGATTCCTTCCTGAGAATGGTGTTTCTCAACCCGGTAAAATCGTCGGAAGATGAAGGGGAGGTCCGATGAAGGAATGCCGATTCCGTTGTCTTCAACCCATATGACAAGCCCGGACTCCTTTTCTCTCCATCCGACTGTGACCGCGAGAGGAACTTGAGGGTTTTGCTTCAGGGCATTCTCCACGAGATTAAACAGGATCTGGGTCCAATAGAACCGGTCTCCAGCCAGACGAACTTCTGGGACCTCCATTTGCAGATGAACCGAGGCGCCTTGCGTGGTTATGACAGATTCAAGACGTTCCACCACGTCCAGAGCGCAGCTCTTTAGGCTGAATGGCTTGATCTTGAGGGTGTTGGCTTCGCCAGACTCAAGGCGAGAGATGATGAGCATATCCTCAACGATTCGAGCAATTCTGCGTCCATGTTTACCCATGATCTTCAGGAATCTCAGGGCTGTCTCTCGGTCTTCCAAAAGGTCGCCCTCGGTCAGGTTTTCCAGATACCCATTGATGATGGCGAGGGGCGTCCGTAACTCATGGGATGCATTGGCCACAAAATCCTTACGAACCTGTTCAGTATGGTGCTCTGTTGTTATATCCCTCAAGAGGACACGCATGGAGCCCTGGGAATGACCAGATTGAACAGGAGCTGCGTCGACGAGCCATGCGCTTTCTCCAGTCTGTTCCAGCGTTGTTGCAGAGGTTTCCCGATCGCTGAGAATCACCGGCCTTACGATGGCTTCATTTTCTGCCAGAGCTTCAAGAACAGCTTTGCTCAATCGGGGAGACATTCCGCATGCGTCGATTTTTTGTCCGATACCACCTTGGCCGGAAAAGAACCGTGCAGTAGCGGAGTTGGCATAGGTGATCACCCCTTCCGAATTGAGCAAAAAGCAGGCGTCGCTAAGAGTATCAAGGATCGCGTTCTCGGTGAGTGCGTCTTGGACAAGAGCTTGGGATAGGTCTTTTTTGATGTTCGCCTTTTCCAACATAGTCCGGTCTTTTTCTCTTCGAAGTTGTCTAGTCGTGATGACGAGTAAGGTTGCCAGAACAAGAGAGAGAACAATTAGGGGGAGAGTGAGCATCAGGAAGGAAGTCGAAGACAGTATCCGACTCCGCGAACTGTTTCCACCATTCCCGCATGATCACCGAGTTTTTTACGCACCCTCTTCATGTGAGTGTCGAGAGTGCGACTGTGTACATCTTCACTATATCCCCAGACGTGACGGAGAAGGTCTTCACGGGATTGTGCAGTTCCAGAGCGCTCGGAGAGATAGAGGAGTAATTTAAATTCGGTCGAGGTGAGGTCGACGTGCTTCTTGCCGAGGAAAAATTTCAGGCTGTTCTTATCGAAGGCGAGTGGGCCACACGCATAACGAGAGGGGCCCGGAGCGTCGGCCGAACGGCGCAGGACCGACTGTGTCCTGAGGAGTAACTCTTTAGGGCTGAAAGGTTTTGTGAGGTAGTCGTCTGCGCCTGCCTTTAGCCCCTTGATCCGGTCTTCGGTTTGGGCCCGAGCGGTCAGCATGATCACAGGAGTCTTGCTTGTCCTCGAGTCCTTGCGGAGTTCTTTGAAAACGGCGAAGCCATCCTTTCCGGGAAGCATCAGATCAAGAATGATAAGGTCTGGTTCCTCGGACCATGCCCGCTCCAGACCGGCGATCCCATCATGAGCGGTGAGGGTAGAAAAACCAGCACGCTGGAGATTGAAGGATACCAGCTCGGCAATATCTGGTTCGTCCTCGACGATCAGTATTTTTTTCATAATCCGCTCCGGAATATCCTGATCCATTCGATTCGGCATTCTTTAAAAGGTAACAGAGTTGTAACAAAAGCGCGGGAACCCCTTAAAACTAACTGCTGGCATGTGACCGGTGCCACTCATGATAAATTTGGGGTGAAATTTCAGACGGCTTGATCTCGCTGCGTCCACCCCAGAAGACATTGGTGTAAGACACTGGGATCCCTGATTCTTCCAGATGCTGATCGATGGCGGCTTTGTGTAAGAGAACTTTTTCTTTTTCGGATCCATGCACGACTCCCATGACATTGACATTGCCGAATTCGGGTCCTCCTTCTCTCCAGTAGGCGTGCGTCATGCAGTGATGACGTCCCACCTCTCCACCTGCTTCGATTTCTCGTCCTTTAGGAACCGCCCAATGGAACAGGCCATTGAAGCGGGTTACCCGTTTCCCCGTCTGGGAGGGCTTGACATGCTCCAGAAAGGTCGAGAAACGACCAATTACTTTCTTCTCGTTAAGAACCTTGGCCACGTTCAGGAATCTTTCGAGTGAGACCCCAGCGATTTCGGCCCTCTTGTCCCATGGGTTTTCGATGATTTCCTCGATTTTGAGCTCTTCTTTCATCGCGATTAAAATACGCCACTCCTCTTCATCCAAAGCCACGGTGGCTGTCGTCATCATTTGAGCGGGCTCATCAATCTTCGCGCCCGGCTCGAGTCCTTTGCGGCGCACATGGCCAACTCCAAGGGCAAAAAGACCCTTAGCCGGCATCAGGAGGAATTCGTCTGCGCCCACGATGCGCTTGAGGACGTTACCATGCTCTTGGAGCGACTCTCCCTGAGGGACCTTCAGAGTCGTCCAGAGACGGTAGCCTGATCCTGAAACCTCGGTATCAGTAGAGCGAAGGACCACATGCCCTGAGAAGGGGTCGTGTTTAGACATGAAGTCGAAGGCATCGTTCAGTTTTTTAGGGCTAACTCGCCATGCTACAAGGGCACCATGGGCAAGCTTTGTTGCCAATAGTGTCTGGCGAACCCGCCGAATGACCCCGGCTTCGAGCATGCTCCGTATTCTTATCAAGACGGTTTCCAGTGGAACGTCTGATTGTTGAGCAATGACATGGAATGGCTTCTCTTGGAATCCCGCGACAAGATCCTCCGAAACGGACAGAATCTGGGCGTTGAGGGGGTCGTCGTGTTCTGTAGGAACGCTCATGAGGTCGGGTTTAATTCCCTTTAAATTTTCTGCAGGCCTAGGATGAAGAAGTCAGAGGCTCACTTCGATATGAATTTTTCATTTACTTCTATGAGGGCAGACGAGCGGTCTGCAATCCGTCCCTCCAGCTGTTCGGTCTGGAGATGGTGCAGGATCTCTCCGAAATGTGGGCCGGGTTGCAGGCCCAGCAAGATAAGGTCGTGGCCTGTCAGGAGGGGAGGAGGAATCAAGGGTTCGCTGGCAAACTCCTCGCTCTTAGAGTGCAAAAATTCAATATTATCCAGCATTCCATGACTGCTTGTGCAGTCGACACGGTGTAATTCGAGCTCTTCCTGATAGGTAGTGCGAGCCATGAAGCGCTTCAGTTTGGCAGGTCGCATTTTCTGCACGTTCATGAAATTCATGTGGTTACCAACCATGGAGCAGACGTCTTCGATTACCTGATTAGAGTAGCGAAGGCGACGGAGAATGACAGCTGACATTTCTGCGCCAATGCGGTCGTGACCATTATTTCTTATGCGACCAGTCTCATCGACGGTGAAGGTAGGGGGTTTTGCTATATCGTGGAGGAGGACCGATAGGACGAGCTCGAGAGAGGCGCAGTCATCGAGGAGTTCCGTCATCAGCAGGGTGTGGACGTAGACGTCTCCCTCTGGGTGAAATTGAGGAGATTGTTCGCAGCCCTTCAGCTTCAGGAACTCGGGTATGATGAATTGCATCAGGCCGCCGGTAACAAGCAGCTCAAGACCTCTTCGCCTGGAGCGGTCTGTTATGATTTTATCGAACTCATCTCGGATCCTCTCGGGGCTCACCCTTGCAAGAAGCGCGGCATGCCTGCAGACGGCGCTCCACGTAGAAGGATCAATTTCAAATCCCGTTCTGGAGGCAAATCTTATGGCTCGGATAAGGCGAAGAGCGTCCTCCGTAAATCGTTCATGGGGAGTTCCAATCGCTCGCAGGATGCCAGCTTTGAGATCATTCAATCCGCCCACATAGTCTACAATTTCGCCAGTGAACGGATCTTCAAAGAGTCCGTTAATGGTGAAATCCCGTCGCCGCGCATCATTCTCTGCATCGGTAAAGATGACCGTTTCTGGGCGGCGTCCATCGAGATAAGTTCCATCGGAACGAAAGGTTGCAATTTCGAAATTATGACCACTTTCTCTGACAAGGATTACTCCGAAATGTGCGCCCACTTCGTCGCTGCCCGGAAAGAGCTTAAGAATCTCCTCCGGTGTCGCAGAGGTGGCGATATCGTAGTCAGACGGCGCTACCTCGAGCAAGGCGTCACGGACGCATCCGCCAGCAAAGAGAGCCTCATGGCCCGCCGTCTTGAGACGGTGTGCGATATGCTGAGCAGCTTTGCGGACCTGATGCACTTTACTTCCAAAGCATAACCTCGTCCGTGGACAAATGTTATTTTCGAAATCCTTCCGAAAGGGCATACTATCTTGCAGATGGAAGAGATTTTCCGGCTTCCGGTATGGGCATGGGGCATGTGTGCCGTCGGGGCCTGTATTGGGTCGTTTCTTAATGTGGTCATCTACCGCTGGCCTCGGGAAGGGATGTCTGTAACCACGCCAAGCCGCTCGTTCTGTCCCGGATGCCGGGTGGAAATTCCCTGGTATCGGAATTTACCTCTGGTTACCTGGTTAATACAGCGGGGGAAGTGTGCAGGCTGTAAGGGTCGAATCAGTATTCGCTACCCCTTTGTCGAGTTGGTGACAGCGGCCCTTTTCCTGGGAGGGTGGCTCGTCTTTGTTGTAGATCGAACCCCCGCATCACCAATCGCGGCCTTGCTCGTGGCAGCTCTCAGTGTGCTGCTTGTTGCAATCGCATGGATCGATGCAGACCTCATGCTGGTGCCTGTCGATTTCTGCTGGTGGGGGATGGGTATTGGCGTAGTCGGAGCGTGTATAGATCCAACCCTTGTGGCTCTTGCTGGAATGCCAGATTCGATGAAGTGGTGGGAGGGTGCAATCCAGGCTGTGGCGGGTATCGCAGCAGGCTGGGGAGGGTTAAGTCTGGTGGTTTATCTTGGGAAAAAGCTCATGGGGATAAAACGGCTTCAATTCCCGGACGCGACCGAATGGTATCTGCGCGAGCCGGAATCCGAGTCAGAGCAATTAAGTTTTGTAATAAAGAGTTCTCAAGGAGAGCCGAGTGGAGAAGGCCCTTCGGAGGATATTTATTCCTGGGGTGATCTGTTTTTCAGAGATTATGACCGCCTCGAGATTGAGGGTCACGGTGTCCTCATTGATGGAAAACCGGTGAAGGCAAAAACTCTGTTGATCAGCCGGGAGACAGTTGAGGCAGGAGGTAAGACCTACTCTATTGAAGAGCTGGAATCTCTTAGCGGTAAAGCGACCAAGGTAGCCGTTCCCCGGGAGGCGATGGGTGATGGGGATCCGCCACTACTCGGCTTGATTGGGGCTTTCATTGGGTGGCAGGGAGTGGCCTTCTCCCTATTCGCCGCCTGTATTTTTGCTATATTTTGGGCCCTGCCAGCTCGAATAGGATTCGGGAGGCAGCTGCCCTTTGGCCCTTTCCTGGCTCTTGGTGGAGCCGCATGGATTTTTGGAGGCTGGGCCCTCTGGGA
>JAQWTV010000093.1 GCA_029242545.1 Roseibacillus sp. | reverse complement strand
CGAATATCAGGTCGCGCTTCAACTTGAGAGCGCCCTTGGCCTTCTGGGAGGTAAAGTAGTGGGCTAACTCCATCATCGCAGCGACCCCTGAGGCATTGTCATCTGCTCCGTAATGCAGCGCTTTAGCTTCTTCGCCCTGGGCCCGGGTCCCGCCCCGGTTACCATAGCCGAGGTGATCTATATGAGCCCCGATCATGATGGCCTCCGCAGCTGGTTCGCTGCCTGATACAAGCCGTGCAATCACGTTCCGTCCCTCTTCCCTGTTTTTGACGATTCCAATTCGAGTCGAGATCTGTCCCTCCAGAGCAAATCCTTTCACCTTTTGCCCATTAGAATACGAAAGGAAGAGCTCCTTCAGGGGAGCTTGATTATTTTTGCCCGTAAGAAGGTGTGTCGCAAGGCGATCGGTGATGCACAGCGCTGGGAGTATGGGAGCGCCCCCGATCTCCTGACTCAACGGGAAGAGCTCTGTGGCGATTTCCTCGTTGGTTCCTTTCACAAAAATAATGCCAGCAGCGCCCTTTTCCTTGGCGAGGTTAGCTTTCACAAGTAGCGGGGCAGAGCCGCGCAGTTCAGGACGGGATTCCGGCACGCCCCGAAGTACTACTATCCAGCGGCCTTTCGGCTCGATGCCAGCGAAGCTGTCATAGTTTCCGGCGGATATCCCAAAACCAGCGAAGACTGCCTCGGCCTTTGTTTCCCCGGAGGTTGAGATTGAAAGAGGTTGATAGTCTTCCCCAGGGTTGATGGTGCTTTCGAAGCCCTCCGGGACTCTGCCTGCAAAGGAAAGGGTGTTCGCTCCCTCCGTTCGCATCCCAGCCGCAAAGTCGAAAGTATGAAAAAAAGATTCGGCGCTACCTTCCGGTGACAATCCGAGCCCGCGAAAGAAAGCGGCGAGGTAGGAGGTTGCCATTCGCTCGCCCTTGTCGCCGGTGCCACGCCCCTCATATTGTGCGGAAGCGAGGCGAGTGGCATATTTCCGGAGATCCTTCTCGGATAGTCCGGCTCCGGACTGTTTCAGTGCTCTGTTGCCCTGCTTCCTGGCGATTCGTTCGGCTTTTTCGAAGGTCTCTGCAGTTGCGGATAAGGCAATCAGGCAGGCAAAGGCGAAAGGCATCAATCTCATGAAAGACGCGAATACACCATACGAGAGGCGAGGAAAAGAGCTAGGTCACTCCGCGAAAGTTATCATCGGGGCCAAGGTCGGGAGAATGAGCAGGAAGGCTACTTGGTTTCCTTTGAGACGACCTTACCGTCAATGATGACGCCCGTGCAGTGAGTCACGGTTTCAAGG
This sequence comes from Roseibacillus sp., assembly GCA_029242545.1. Lineage (GTDB taxonomy): Bacteria > Verrucomicrobiota > Verrucomicrobiia > Verrucomicrobiales > Akkermansiaceae > Roseibacillus_B. The sequence goes on along the minus strand of JAQWTV010000093.1, from coordinate 4,531 downwards.
GGGTCGCCATCGAACAGAGCGATATCCGCCTCGAGGCCTGTCTGAAGAGAGCCTATGCGGTTCCCCATGCCGAGAATTTCTGCCGCTGCCGACGTGCACCCTGCCAGTGCAACTTCATGGGGAAGCCCATAAGCGACGGAGAGAGCTGCTTCAAAATGCACCACTCGCGTTTTTGGTACATAAGCCTCGTAGCCTGATTGAAAGGCAAAAGGGATCCCCGCAGCATGTAACTTTGCTGCGAGAGTAAAGGTGATGTTCTCATTCTCTCCATACGGTCGGGCCATGGTGGGGTGGATGATAACGGGGACCTTGGCTGCCTTGATTTCCTCCAGTAGGAGGTAGGCCTCTGAGGCTCCATCGAGGATTAGCGGAAAATCGAACTCTCTCTGAAGGCGAAGGGCGGCGGCAATATCCTGATGACGCTTGGCGGTCACGAGCAGGGGAGTCTGTCCTTCAAGAACCGCCGCCATCGCATCCAGTCTCAGGTTGGGCTCGGGTTTCTCGTCCTCCTTGGCCTCGGCTCTTTTCTTGAGGTGGCGTTGGGCCTTGAGGAGATGCTCCCGCAGCATGGCGAGAGACTTGGCACGGGTCCCCGGGGATTTTCCTCCCCGTCCAAAGCCACCTGAGCCAAGAGTGCTTGCTACCATCGCGAAAGGGCGAAGGGTGTTCTTCTCCGGATCGGTGATGGCAGGAACGTTTGTCTTCAGGATCATGGTCTGACCCGCCACCAGTGCACCGGGGGCGTGTCCAGTGTGGATAGTGGTGATTCCTAGTTCCCGGATCCATTGCACGAGAGGGTCTCTTCCATTGTATGCATCGACGGCTCTGAGTTCGGGCTGGATCGGAGCGGAGGTCTCCAGCTGTTCCTGATCGTGGCGATCAAGATTCAGGATTCCAGACAGTCCTACGGTTGTATGAGCATCAATAAAACCGGGGGTTGCCACCGCGGCCTTTAGAAGGCGGTATCCTTCAGGGATATTCACTTCACCAAGCGGGCCAACTCTCTCGATCTTCCCATCTTTTGAGCAGAGAACCACGCCGTTACGGAGCGGCTTCAAGTCGCCGGTCATCGTGTAAAGGGTGTCCGCCTGAACCGCTATCTGGGCACTCGCAGTAGTGATGCAATGGAACAGTAAGCTGGCAACAAGGGGGTAAATTTTCATAGATGCGTCTGTTTATTTGTAGAAGCAGCAGCCGCTCGCCAGCCTGCGGTGTCCTGCGCCAAATCCTCCCTCTGCCCAGAGCCGGTCCCCGGGGTCGTCTAGATCAAAGACCTTGTTCCCTTCCACGTGAGTCTCCAGAACCCGCGTATAGACCGAGAGGGGGTCTCCGTTCAGGATTAGAAAATCGGCTTTTTTCCCAACAGTAAGAGATCCGGTATGCTCTGCCTGATCCATCATTTCTGCTCCTGCGATGGTCACTGCTTCAAGGGCTTTCTGCCGGGACATCCCAGACCGAACCGCGAGTCCTGCACTCCGAAGAAACCACCGGGAATCGTTAATCGGGTCATCAGTATGAAATGCTGTCAGAACCCCACGTTTTTCAAGCTCAGCCCCATTTTTCCATTCGAGATCTCTGGCCTCCAGCTTTCCTCCAGGGGAGTCGAGGTAGATGATCGAGCAGGACACTCCGGATTCTGCAATTTCGTCGGCCACTTTCCACGCTTCGGAGACATGGTGCAGGACGACCTTAAATCCAAATTCCTTTTTCAGGCGTAGCACTGTGATGATGTCATCGTGTCGATGAGTGTGGTGGTGCACGACCTTTCTCCCCTCAAGGACATCGACGAGAGCCTCCATGGCAAGATCGCGGTCAGGGGGGTCATCCCCACCTGCGGCAATCTTGTCTCGATATTGCTGGGCCTTAATAAACTGCTCGCGGACTAATGCCGCTGATTTGCCACGGGTGCCAGGCGACCCGCCAGATCCTTTGATCGAATTGGTGCCATTAGCCATCTTGATGCCTCCGGCCATGGAGCCATCTTTGTTACGGAGTGCCAGTTCTTCGACAGTGACCCCATCGCGGAGTTTGAGGTATGCAGTCTGGCCTGAGAGAAGATGTCCAGAGCCCGACATGAGGTTGGCCATCGTGATGCCTCCGGCCCGGGCTTTCTCGAGGGTGCTATCCAGAACATCGATGGAGTCCAGAACTCGGACACCTGGTTGGATGGGAGAAGACCCGTCGCCGCCCTGAACTTTTCCGACGTGCGAATGTGTGCAGACCAGACCCGGGAAAAGGAACTTGCCCTTCAGGTCGATGACCTTGGCGCCCTTAGGAATTGCAACCTCACCCCGCTTCCCAACGGCGGTAATGGTTTCTCCCTCTACCAGGAGAACGCCATCAGGAATTTCCGGAGCAGTAACGGGAATGATATGAGCCCCTACGTATGCCCTGATTGGAGATGAGTTCTCGTCCCCGCCTAGTGATCCAACCGCGATGACCGCGAGTATCGCAAGGGGGGTCAGGTAACGCAGAGAGGCATGCATGAAATCCTCTTACAGCAGGGGAAAGCACTTCGCCACCTGGAAAAACCGAGAGAAGTATTTCGGTCTTTCCAGGGGATAAGATGGATCAGGGAATAATTTTCAGCTGGGAGCGTTGGCTCAGGGGGAGAAAATGATTATGGAACTCTTCAAGTAGGGTCTTCGAAGATCGGCCAAAACTATCGAGGAAGGCTTTCTCAAAGCCACTCGTCTCAAGAGCTTTAAAAAATTTGACCCGGTAGGACTCTTCACTGGATTTGCTAATAAGAAAAGCGATGAACCATGCGCCGAGGTCGTAGGCGATTCGGGCTCTTCGTCCGTATGGAATATCCCTTATGGTTTCTCCATCATGGAGGTTACTCAGTGATTGCAGTTTGCGCTGCATGACCTCTTTCAGGTAGTTGGCTCGCACGCCCTCCTGCCTTGAGTAGAGTAACTGAGCCATGTATTCAGCGCCTCCTTCACCCCACCACGGATTCGCCTGGTTGAGGCTCTCTCTTGTCTGCTCCTTCCTGCTGTGGATATGAGCGTGTTGGTAGACGTGAAAGTATTCGTGCAGCACGACTGGCTTATAGTCTTCCTCTCTTGGCCCAGGATTTTTTCCAGACATTGTAATGATAAATCCGGACCACTTCTCCCGTTCGTTTCTGCACGTGTTCAGCCCTGCATTGCCGTCCCGGGCATAGTCAGTGAAGTTATGGCTCCTGTTGAGGCAGTGATGAAGATGGATGCCCGGATCTTTCTGCTTTCGGACAGTGCAATATTTTTCGTCGAGCTCGCGGGCTGCTTTTTCACTTCTGCCGACAATCCAGAATTCGAGAGGACCAAAGTTTCCCCAGGCTTTTGAGGCGACTTTGTACCACTGCTTTGTGAGTTCTACCTGACTTTCGGGAACATCGCTGGCCGCGTAAAATTCTGCTGCTCTGGTGGTGGTCTTTCCCCATGCGTCTGCCTGGGCGACAACGCAGTTTGAGCCGTGCCCCAAAGCAAGAATTGATATGATAACTAGGAAAGCACGCCTCATATCGACTCGGGGGATCTGTGTTCCATGCAGGGTTGGAGACGTAGTTCCCAGTCTGGTGGGAGTTTCGGCCAGATAGCTTTCACTATTGCTTCGTTTCGGAAAGAAGCCAGCCGAGAAGATCATGGAATTCATCTTCCCCAAGCAGATGCTCAAACGTCGAGGGCATCAGGGAGTAGTCAAGGGTATGACTGGCGGTGATCGAGCTCTTTTCGATTCGGTATTCCCTACCCTTGGCGTCAACGAGGAGAATGATCTCACCTGATTCTCCTCGGACAAACCCAGCGGTACTGGTTCCATTCTTAAGCGTCAAGGTCGTCAGGAAAAAGTGTGCATCAACGTTGCGATTTGGGTCGAGGATGTCCTCACATAATCGGGCGGATCCGCGAGCGCCGATGCCGTCGAGCTGGGGTCCAAGCAGCGCGCCCTCACCTGCGACCTGATGGCACGAGGCGCAGTGAGTTTTGAAAATGGCCTTTCCATTTTCTATTCGGGGGTGCGCCCTTTCAAAGGATTCAACGCGCTGCTTGATGACCTTTTCAAGTCGACTACGCTCCTCGCTGGTTGGCGGGGTAGGTGAGGTTGAGGGTAAGGACGGCAGAAATGCTTTCAGCTGGCCGCGGAGATCGGCAGGAGCACTAACCAAAAGAGCACGGGCGAGATCCTCAAGTAGCTCTCCATGGGCAGCAGAAGGAGCAAACGAGTCCACTTGGGCTGCTGGCGGGTCGAGGCGCGTTATCGCCAGCCATGCAAAGGATGGTCCGTTGTCCCCGTCTACGACCTCTAGCTCTACCTCGCGGCCCTTCGTGGAGGAGAGATTCCATTCGACTCTAGTGGCTTGGTCGTTTCTTGGAGGATAGGTGCGGCGTAGCTCCTTGCCAGTTGTGGAGTCTATCAAGCGCACAAAATTTTTCTCGTGAGGAGGTTGATCTGGATGCCCTCGATGCCCGCAAATCCAGAACGAGATTGTATCCCGGGCTGTAAAGGGGCTGCTGCGGAGAATGCCAGTCCTGGACTCGGCCCCGGG
>JAQWTV010000078.1 GCA_029242545.1 Roseibacillus sp. | reverse complement strand
CAGGTTTTCGCCCGCCTGAAACACCAGCGACCGAAAGCGCGTTTCATCGCCCACCAACCCGGCCACAGCCTGATCGATGGAGATGCGGTTCTTGCGTTGAAGCTTGTTAAAGTAGCCGGACAAAATGCCCACGCACGGCGTATGCCCGAAGCCGTTTTGCACGGCCGGGTTTTTCAGTCCGCTGTACATTTTCAGGTGCTTAAAGTGATCCGACAAATTGGCCAGCAACGGTGGGGGCGTTTCAAACCCGCCGTTAGTCTTGGGGATCAGCTTGGGCTGGTAGAAGCTCAGGTGGTTGACGATGGTGAGTAACCGCCGCGGTGATTTCTCCTCTACTTGCCCGAGGCTCTCCAGTCGCGGCAGCAGCAAGGCAACCCCCGTCCCCTTGAGGAATGCGCGCCGTTTCATGATGCCGCTTGTTGAGTCCATCGGTAGTGAATTACGTCAAAGAGGGGCCAATTATAAAGGGAACCAGATGGGACAAGGCTCGTTGCTACCTTCATCGACTTGAGTCATCAGTAGCAATCACTCAGCTCTCTGGAGTTTTCCCCAGATTATGTCCCAAGTCGAGGTAAGAACGGTCTCGAACAGAATGCAAAACCCATCGGGCCGCGCGACTCACTTCGGCTTGTTCTTGTAGTTCTCTCTCCAGTCCTCCCACATCTGTGCAAGCTCGGCGGTTTTCTCCGGTCTTTCTCTGGCCAGGTTGTTCATCTCGGTCGGGTCGGCCTTGAGGTCGTAGAGTTCCCAGCCTTTGCCGGCTCGGACGACTTTCAAGTCCCCCTGCCGGACGGCATTGGCCCTGCTGAAGTGCCAGTAGATTTCCGCATGGGGTTCGCGTTGCTTGCCCTTGAAGACGGGTAGGAGGGACTTGCCGATTGGAGGCTTGGTCCTGTTTCCGAGTATTTTCTTGGGATATTTCGCTCCCGTGATGTCACGAAAGGTGGCAGAGACATCGATGATGTGCCCGACTTGGCCGGTCATACCTGGTTTGATCACGCCTGGCCAATGGGCAATGAAGGGGGTGCGGATGCCGCCTTCGTAATCCGTCGACTTGAATTTCCGGTAAGGCGTGTTGCTGGCATTGGCCCAGGCGACGGAGACGGTCCGGTAGCTTTCAACGGGGCCGGGCGGAATATCCGGCGTGGTGTTGGGCTGTTCGGGGCAGGCCCCGTTGTCGGTCAGGAACATGATGAGGGTGTTGTTCCATTTGCCCAGTTCCCTGAGCTTGGCAAACAGGCGACCGAGGTTCTGGTCAACGCGGTCGATCATGGCCGCGTAGACGGCCATCTTCAGGTCTTCCTCATCCTTTTGCTGATCGGTGAGATCGTTCCAAGCCCGGGAGGCGCGTGGGCTAAGCTTGTGGTTTGGCCCAATGATGCCCATCTCGTTCATGCGCGCAAAGCGTTGCTTACGGATCTCATCCCAGCCAATTTTGTATTTGCCTCGGTATTTCGCGATGTCCTCGGGCCAGGCATGCAGCGGGTAATGGGGGGCAGTGTAGGGGAGGTAGAGAATGAAGGGCTTATCCTCGTCCTTGTACTCATCAAGGCGGTCGATCGCGTAACTGGTGAAGGCATCGGTATGGTAGAAGTCCTTGTCCGGGCTGGTGTAGCCCATAATCACCTTGTCCTCGATGGCCCAGCGACGGACGCGGGTCTTGCCTTTTCTGCCTGGAGGTCCTTCGCCGGGGCGGGCCTTGAGTCCAGGATTGAAAAAGTTGCTGCACCCGTCGGCGAGCCCGAAATAGCGATCAAAGCCACGGGTTGTCGGGAGTGGCTTCTGGTGCCATTTACCTGCAATGAGGGTCCGGTATCCAATGGGCCGCAGCACCTCCCCGAAGGTGGCTCCGTGTTCCATGTTGTTGTCCCCAATGGAATAGGCGTAGTTGCCGGTGAGGAGCTCTGCCCGGGTGGTGTGACACTTGGCGGTGTTGTAGAACTGGGTGAAACGCAGCCCGCCCTTGGCCAACCGATCGAGGTTGGGAGTTTGGACTTCCCCGCCATAGCAGCCGATATCCGAGTAACCCATGTCATCGACCATGATGAGGACGATGTTGGGCCGGGTCCGGTCCGGTTCTGCACTAGCGGTGAGTGGGCCGGATACGAGGCCGATGAGGAGTGAGGCGAACAGGAAGGTGGAGAAAACCGGTCTCATGGGTCCTTGGGATCTTGGGAAGGTTAACGGTTGGTCTTATTTTTCAGCCCCTGAGCGCGCCCTTCCTTGCTGGCGGTGGTGAGGCGGCTCTTGGCCAGTTCGGCGATCTTGGCTTCGAACTGCTCCTTGAGGGAGTGTTCGGCTTTGCTGAGTTTGTTGTCCGCGAGTTGCTTGCCCTTGAAGGGGCCCTTGTAGCGGGTGAGGGCGGCGTTGGTGCCGTCCTGATTGGCGAGCAGGGAGTAGTGCTTGTTGCGGACCATGACCTGTTTCCGGTACCAGATGTAGACCCAATCCTTCGTGCGGGCGTCCGCCTTGTTTTGAAGTACGGGGACGATGCTGGCGCCGTCGGCGGGATGGTCCTTTGGCAGTTTGGCGCCGGTGACTTCGCAGAGAGTCGGAAACATATCGGTGAATTCAACAAGATCAGTCACCACGCGCCCCGGCTTCTGGATGCCGGCAGGCCAACTGGCGATGAGCGGCACGCGCGTGCCCGTGTCGCTCATGGTGCCTTTGCCTCCCACAACCTTAGTTCCGTTCCACGGAGTGACGATCGGCTTGTCTGTGCCGTTGTCGCCCGTGAAGATGACAAGGGTGTTATCGCGTACGCCGGATTGTTCCAACTGCGCCACGATCTGCCCGATGGCCTTATCGGCATAGGCGACCATGTCGCGGAAATGGCGTTGCGGATCCTTACGGTCGCCCTTGTAGGTGGTGGAGCCTAGTCGCTTAGGATCCCAGTCGGTGGAGTTGGGTGTGGGATCAAATGGGCAGTGGGTAAGGATCATCGGATAGTAGACAAGAAAGGGCTTCTTTTTGTTTTGGTCGATGAAGTCGCAGATGAAATCGGTGCATACCTGCGGGCCGTATTCGCCATTGGTGTGATCCTTTTCCTCTCCGTTGATTTCCAACAGCGGATTTACAAAGCGGCGATCGATGTTTTTGCCGCCCTCATTAGAGCGGCCACTACGGGTGTGTTGCCAGAGGCAGGATTGCTCGAAGCCAAAATGCTGCGGAGAGTCTTTATCCTTTCCGAGTTGCCATTTGCCCGCGATCGCGGTCGCGTATCCGGATTTTTTCAGTTGATGGGCAAAGGTGGTTTGTCCTCGATCCAGCCAGCCGAACTTGACGTAGTTGCGGACATTGTATTGCCCGGTCATGAGTTTTACCCTGGAGGGCGTGCAGATCGGGTTTGAAAAACAGTTGGTAAAGCGAACGCCTTTCGCGGCGAGCTTGTCGAGGTTAGGGGATTTGCAGGATTCGCTGCCGTTGGCGGACAGAGCCTCGAAGCCCATGTCGTCGGCCATGATGAGGATGATGTTTGGCTGCGTTTCGGCAGGAGACGTGCCAAAAGTTAGGAATGTAAAAAGAGAAAGACAGACAATGGAACGGATCATGGGAGGAAGGGAGTAGCTATGAGGAAAGATTACAGGTTTCAGAAGGGAAACCATCCGGAATCCATGGGGCCAGAAAATCTGGCAGGTCACTTCCGGGCCTCCCTGAAATCGGGGAGAAGATCTTCCTGATAGCGTCTGGCGAGGTCTTTCAACTCCGCGAGACGGGCGGGGTCTCGATCGGCCAAGTTGGTAGATTCCCCGGGGTCTTCTGCAAGGTTAACCAGCAGGTAGCCTGGCGCCTTGCCACTTTTCCACGGAGTGACCTGGTCGAGAGGTCGGCGCAGCAGTTTCCAGTCTCCTTGGCGTACCGCCCATGAGGCGTTCTTGTTTCGGCTGAAGTCCTGAGTCCAGAAGAAGTCCTTGTGCGGAGACGGAGTATCGGAGGAGCGGATCACGGCGTTGATGTCCTTGCCGTCGAGTTTCATGTCCTTGGGCAGAGGGGCCTTGACCCACTTTGCCAGGGTGGGATACCAGTCGCAGCCGGTGACGAATTGCTCCCTGACCTCACCTTCTGGAAGGGTGCCAGGCCAGCTGATAATCGAGGGGACTCGGAGCCCGCCTTCCAGGAAAGAAAACTTATGGCCCCGGAAAGGCCCCGAGCTGCCACCCCCTCCAAAGGTTCGTTCTTCGACCGAGTGACCGTGATCGGACTGCAGGATGACAATGGTGTTATTTCGTTTGCCGGTCTCGTTGAGATGCGCGACCACCTGCCCAATCAGTTCATCCATGGTGGAGAGAAAGGCGGCATACTTATCGCGAGGGTGGGCTAGTTTTTTACTGCGGTAATAGGTTCGCCATTTATCGGACCCCTGCAGTGGGTAGTGTGGCCAGTTGATTGCCCAGTAGATGAAAAACGGGCGCTTGTCCTCGCTGGCGATGACAGCCTTGGCTTCCTCTACCATGAGATCCCCGAATCCTTCCCCATCCCGCCAGACCTCCTGGCCATTGCGCCATAGGTCGTGTCTGTTCGGTCCGTTCCAGTAGAAAAAGTGGGAGTAGTTGTCGATGCATCCCCCCATGTGACCGAAGGAGGAGTCAAAGCCCTGAGCGTTAGGCATCGTCGCATCGGTGTAGCCTAGGTGCCACTTGCCTACATGGTGAGTTCGGTATCCTGCATCCCTGAGAGCCTCCGGGAGAAGATAGAGATCAGGGGAGAGGCCCTTGCCTCCCCGCGCAGAGGAAATATTTCCGGGGGCGCCGAGACGCATGGGGATGCATCCGCCAAGTAGACCGGCCCGTGAGGGCGAGCAGACGGCAGCCGGGGCTAGCATCTGGGTGAAGCGGACTCCCTGTCGGGCGAGACCATCCATGGCCGGAGTCTGGAGGTCCAGTGCTCCGTAGCACCGGGCGTCCGCAGACCCTTGGTCGTCGGTGTAGATGAGAAGAATGTTGGGTCTCTCCGCAAGGGACTTCGGGGATTGAAGGAGACCGAAAAGGAGCAACAACAGGACAATCTTCAAGCGTAGGTACATGAGCTTGGGAGCTTGAATAACAGAGGGATTCAATCAAGCGTAAGCTTAGAAACCAGGAAGACCCTCGCGGATGCGCTCGGAGAAGGCGGGATCCTCGCGCGCCTTCCCGGCAGCTTCGTTGATGGAGGCCCGTCGGATAAGTTCTTCAAGGGGGAGTCCATCTGTGGCAATGGCCCCCCGCTCGTAAAGGAGCGATTCCATGAACCCGTTCAGGATAATCCGGCAGTCGAAGGCTGGCCGTTTCCCGGTGGAAGCCTGCCGCAGGTAACTAGTGGTGCAGTTGGCTGTAAGGCTGTTGTAGAAGCGCGGCTTCTCCCGGAGTGCGTTCATGGCGGTGATGGTCTCATGGAATATTTCGCGGATACGTTCGAGGGGATATGTCAATCGATAGAGACGCACCGGTTCGCCACGGACCAGAGCTCGCTCCTGAAAGAAGTCCCGCTCGTCACCAACAAGGTAGATGAGGTCATACTGCTTGTAGAGCCCCTGCAGCGGAGAGAAATCCTGACCTTTCCGGTAGCGAATCTCGACCGAAAAGGCGATGTGTCCTTCCTCGCCAAAATCGAAGCTGAGAAGGGGGTGAGCGAGAGGGCCACTGGCAAGCTCATGGTGGACGAAGTCGAGGCCCTCCAACTTGGAGAGGTCCACGGTTCGACTTTCCCACCGGTTCAGGGTCTCGCCCTTTTGGTTATACTGGAAATGGCGGAAATTGTTAAAGGTCACGGAGCTTCCCTCGATGAGAGCGGAGGGCAGGCGGGAAGCGCCGGGCTTCCAGTCTGTCCGGGAGCTTGGTTTTTTGAGGGCCCAGGGGACGGCTACGATAGCGATCGAAATTATCCAGCCCAGAAAGCGTCGCCGGCTCGAGCCCAGTGCCACCAGGGTGAGGAGCATGACTAAGGCATAGCCGATAGCGAGGGGGGCTCGATCCCAGCCCCCTTCGCTTGGCAGAGGGGCATCATAGTATACCGCTCCGCTGGCCCATGCGATACCAAGGAGATACATTAGCGTGCGCAGGAGCCCGAATAGATTGCTGGCGATCCGGCGTCCTGCACCCTTAAGAGATGTTTCCGATGATGTGGATTCTTCCTTCACAGCATTGGTTGTCAACGGCTCTATCGTGAGCCAGTGGAGGGATCATTCCAAGCTGGAATCGCCGATTGCGAAGGGCAGGGTGTGGTGAGTATAATGAAGACATGTCGTGGAGGCATCGGTCACGAGTGACGAAAGGTGCTGTGCTTATTTCGCAGGGCGCTCTGCTGGTGGTTGGCGTTGTTGCATATGTGATGCATGCTCAACTTGGGAGTGCCGCATGGGTGATTGCGCTGGTTTCCCTGGCGGGGATTCTTGCTTCTCTGTTCTGGATCACGGGTCGCGGAGCGGAGGAAGAGACCGGTGAAGCCTTGCGATTGACTGAGGAGGCAATCCGTCAGGAAGCGAAACGTCTCGATTCACGGAGGGCTGAAATCGGGAAGGTGCTCATGGCCTACGGGGAGTGGATGGAGTTCCCGGACTTTGAGGAACTTCATAGGGTCGAGTGGGCAACCTCTGAGCGTTCAGCTCAGGATGCGGAAGTTGCGGCTCTGCTGGAAGGGGAGGCAGATCTTGTTCTCCAGAGAATTTCAGAGGGAAAGTATTGGGAAGAGGGCCAGTTGGAAACCCGGCTGCTGCTTAATGACCTTGGGGATTTTGTAGAAAGCATTGCGCGAATCTACAATCCACAGTCGGGACAGCCCCTGCTGGAAACCAATCTTGAAGAGCTACTCAAGGCGGTCAACCGGGTTTCGCTCCAGATCATCCTGTTGCTGGAAGAGGTCCCGCTGCTTGACGTGAAGGACTGGAACCTGCGACAGGTTGCGGACAAGGTGCGTACCGCCAGCAAGGTGGTCAGGAAATACGAAGACCTTCAGCCTATTCTCAGCCCGATGCGCTACCTCTGGCAGGGGAGTAAGTTCCTTTTAGCTTCTAATCCAATTCTTGCCGCAGGATGGATCGCTGGCTCCAATCTAGTGCGGGAGGGGGCGAAGAAGATTGGGAAGCGCTCTCTTGACGGCTACCTTCTGAGTGTGGTTCGGCAGGTGCTTGGGATTATCGCCTGGGAGACAGCGTCGATTTATGACCGGACGAACCGCTTCAGGGACCCGGAATGGGTTTACGGAGTCGAACTAGTACATCTGGTCAGCGAGTTTCCGCTCGACCGGGAAAGTTTGCGGGCTGCCTTTTCGGAGCTGGGCACCCTTGCCCTGCGCAGCAGTTACGATCGTATCTTCCTTTACCGATGTGTTGCTCAGAATGTCAGTCCCAAGCCTGAGCGCTTTATCCAAGCAGGCCTCATGACTGAGGAGACGCGCGGTGAGATTGCGAAAGCTCTAAACGGCTTCTGTCGCAAGCATCTGGAGGACGGCAAGGGGAAGAAGGCAGATAAGTGGCGCAGGGATCTTGGCCGACGGCTGGCAGTGGAGATGACCGGGATAGAGGGTCTGGATGAAGGGTGAGAGTTCCCTCCTCACCGTGATGGTTATCTGCCGCGAGGGCTTCCTCCTCCTGGGCGTCCGCCGCCGCCGCGCCCATCGAAGCCCCGTCGCTCGGCGGTAATAGCCTCGACAGATTCCTGAGGAAGGCCGCTGGTTTCGATCCATTGGCTGGCAGCCTCCCGGTCGCGGTAAAACCAGCTGCGTGCGACCTGCGTCAGAGCGTCAGTCCGCATCTCCGCGTCAGCGATGGTCTCTGCCCACTGGATAGCAGTGGCGGGCTCCTCTCTTGACAGGGTGGTGGAAAATTCCTCTACGGCGGAATCCCGGGCGGCTGAAGGCTCCATGCCTGTCAGGAAATCTCCGGCGGCAGTTGCATCCTGCCGGGTCCATTCTTCGAAGGCTTCTCCGTAAGCTTCCGCCTTGGCTGCATCAGGGAGGGAATCGGCCCAGGTCAAAACTGCCTGTGGGTCTTCCTCTGCCCACTCGTTGGCTACCCGGTTAACCGCCCGTTGACCGGCTTCATCACCCGCATACTGAGTTACCCACTCGACCGCGCTTTCCAGATCGTCACGGACTGCGGATTCGGCAACACGGGAGAGGGCCCCTCCTCTGAGATTGGGATCATTGATTGTGTCGACCCAAGCCTTGGCGGAGTCCAGACCTTCCTCAAGCATTTCACTTGCGATGGTGGACATATACCAGTTTTGGGTTCGCCCACCATCTTCGGTCTGGGGAAGGGAAGAAACATATGCCATCGCCTCATTGACCCCATTCACCATCATACCGCGCACCACGCCGAAGGAGAGCATGCTTTTCTCTCGTTCGTCCTCCACACCACTGACGTAGTCGGCGGCCGCCCGCCCGTCGGCAGTGGCCCATCCGGACAGAACGCTGACGAGCTCAATTCCCCCGCGTTCTCCTCCCCGGCCTCTTCCTCTGTCCCCCTCGCCGCCATCGCGCTCGGTGCGCATCTCGGTGAGAGCCTTGATGGCTCCCGGTCCATCGATCCGTCCCCAAGCGTGCGCCATCAGGCGGAGCTCATCATCTCCCGCGCCGCGCCCCCTGCGCCGGCCGCTTTGAAGGGCAACGTAAGCAGCCTTTGCATTCTCAGGCGTTAGATTCTCAAGCAGTTCAGTAAAAAGCTTTCGCCTCAGGATAGGATCGTTCTCCTTGCGCATCTGTTCAATGGCCGAAGTCATGTCCTCTGGAGAGATGGTGCCACCGGAGGCATAACGAGAGAGGAATTCCTCCACGCCTCCTTTTCCGTCGGACGAGCTGCGAATGACGCCAGCTGGGCGTATTGAGCGAGATGCGGATCCTACGCTCTTTGATCCGCCTGCCTCTGTGTTCTTCCCTTGATCTCCCTGTGATGGTTTCAAAATCCAGCCGAGGCCAAAGGCTAGGCCGGCGGTGAGAAGGAGGACTGGGATGAGAGCGGATCGTTTCATGGCTTCGGGCTGCTTTTGAAGAGCTAATTTGAATTGTTAACAGAGCAAACACCCGAGGCGAGTGCAAGTTGCTGTGAGTTGTGCGGAAAGAGGTATGCAAGGCCCCCTGAGGTCGTGTTCTTCAAGCAAAAGTCGAACCAGAGCGCCTGAAGCGCAATGAGTAATATGAGCCAGATAAGCTCGCTGCGCGATGGAGCCTCGAGTTCCGTTCTTTGAGAAAGCGAGCCATGAATTACGCTGGCGCCAGGAGGGGAGGGCCATAGGATCCCAGAATGAGCTCTACACTCGTTGTCCGTGTTTTTGCCCTTTTTCTGGCTGGGTGTTCGGTGGTGGTGGGAGCCAGACCCAACATCGTTGTGATTATTGTGGATGACCTTGGGTATGGAGACCTTTCATCCTACGGAGCCAAGGATCTCCGAACACCACACATTGACAGCCTGATGGCCGCCGGGATGCGGTTTGATTCCTTCTACGCGAATTGTCCGGTATGCTCTCCGACCCGGGCTGCTTTATTGAGTGGGCGCTATCAGGAGCTCGTCGGCGTGCCCGGGGTGGTTCGGACCCACGCGCCCAATAACTGGGGCTACCTCGCGCAGGATGCCGTCATGCTTCCCCAGGTCCTCAAGCCCCTTGGGTATCACTCTGCTATCGTCGGGAAGTGGCATCTGGGGTTGGAAGAAGAGAACCAACCCACGAGGCGGGGCTTCGATTTTTTTCATGGCTTCCTCGGTGATATGATGGACGACTACTACAATCATCGCCGGCATGGGAATCACTACATGCGACGCAATGAGGAGCCGGTTCATCCCAAGGGCCATGCGACTGACATTTTCAGTCAGTGGGCAGTAGAGTATCTTGCCGAGAGGGCGCAGAAGAAGACGCCCTTCTTCCTTTACCTCTCCTACAACGCGCCCCACACACCCATTCAGCCGCCCACCGACTGGTTCGAAAAGGTGAAGAAACGTGAGGCAGGAATTAGCAGTCAACGCGCCAAGCTCGTCGCGCTCATCGAGCACATGGACGAAGGGATTGGAAATGTGATGAAGGAGCTTCAGAGGACGGGGCTGTCGAAAGAGACTCTGGTTTTCTTCGTGTCAGATAATGGAGGGCAGGCAAATGTCGGAGCGAATAACGGAGCCCTCCGCGGTGAAAAGCAGGAAATGTATGAGGGTGGTCTGCGGGTGCCGGCCTGTGCAGTCTGGCCGGGGAAAATCAAGCCGGGTGGGAGAAGCGGGTTCATCGTTACCACTATGGATATTTTTCCCACGGTGGTGGAAGCTGCCGGATCCAAGGTCGAGCACGCGATCGATGGGAGATCCTTCCTGCCTCTGCTGCTTGGAAGGGAGCAGCCAGCCTTTGACAGAGATCTTTTTTTTACCCGCCGGGAAGGGGGAGACCGCTTCATGGGCGAGTGCATCTGGGCCATGCGGCGGGGGGATTGGAAACTGGTAAAGAACTCGCCCATGGAAAACTGGGAGCTATTTGACCTCTCCGAGGACCCTGGGGAGACGACCGATCTCTCGGTTAAGAACCGGCGGAAATACCGGGAACTCGGAGCGGCTATGAGGGTTCATATCCAGAGGGGTGGAGCCATTCCCTGGCAGAAAAGGTAGGAAGAAGATCCTGCGTCCCGAGTAGAAAAGGTGGATGGTTCCGAAAGATCTGAAGTCTTAAAGGATCTTCAGCGTCACTCGAAAGTGCTATCTAGGGCTACTTTGGCGGCTGAATTTGAAACTTTCGAAGGAAAGGCGTGAGACCCGGGAGATTTTGTCTTAGTTCTCTCGCCTCAGAACTTTGAAATTCATGATGACCCGCTCGTTACTCGCCCTGCGGATTGCCTCTCTCGCTGTCCTTCTCGGATTTGCGAATGTGCAATCTGTCCCTGCCGCCCTCACACTCGAGAAGCAAGATCGTATCTGCATTATCGGAAGTGGTCTGGCGGATCGCATGCAACATGATGGTTGGCTGGAGACAGTTCTCCACTCCGCTTATCCAAAGCATTACCTGACCATCCGTAATCTGGGCTATACCGGTGATACGGTCTGGAGCCGTCCCCGGAACCGGGGCTTCCCCTCCCAGGACCAGTATCTGAAAGACATCAAGGCCGACGTGATCTTGATCATGTTTGGCTACAATGAATCCTTCGGTGGCGAGGGAGGACTGGGTAAGTATCGCGATGAGCTTGGTAAACTGGTGGATAACTATCGGAACATGAAGCCCAATGGGAAGGGAGCTCCCCGGATTGTGCTCTTTTCCCCAATCGCTCATGAGGATCTCGGGAACCCCAATCTTCCGGACGGCAAAGCGAACAATGCGCGCCTTGCCATCTACTCTGCGGCGACCAAGGAGGTTGCAGAGGCAAAGAAGGCGGAGTTTGTGGACTTGTTCTCCAGTTCGGCGGACCTCTTTCGGGCCTCCAATGTTCCCCTTACAATTAACGGGATCCATTTGAATCCGGAGGGCAACCGTCGGCTTGCTGAGGTCATTGCCAAGAATCTTCTTGGGAAGGACATCCCCGCCTCGCCCAGCCTTGAGAAGATCCGCAAGGCGGTGTTGGACAAGAATTGGCACTGGCATAATCGCTACCGCGCGACCGACGGCAACGACGTCTGGGGTGGTCGCTCCGGCCTGAAGTTTGTGGACGGTCAGAGTAACAAGGATGTGCTCTGGCATGAGCTCTCCATGATTGACGTCATGGTGGCGAATCGGGATATGGCCATCTGGGCTGCTTCGGGAAATCATAAGCATGAGATTGATGACAGCAATGTTCCCGCGCCGGTCTCGGTGAAGTCTAACGTGGGCGGAAAGAGCAGAAGTTCGAATGCTGGAAAAGAGGGAAATCTTTCCGGCTATAACACCGGGAAGGAAGGGCTTTCCAAGCTGACGGTTCCCGAGGGGATGGAGGTGAACCTCTTCGCGGATGAGAAAATGTTCCCGGAATTGATCAACCCTGTGCAGATGGCGGTAGACACCAAGGGGCGCCTCTGGGCCGCCGCTTGGGCTACCTACCCCAAGTGGGAGCCTTTGAAGAAGATGGACGACCGCCTCCTGATCTTCCCTGATGAGAACCGGGATGGCGTCGCAGACAAATGTATTACCTTTGCCAAGGTGCACAACCCGACAGGATTTGAATTCTGGAATGGGGGAGTTCTGGTGGCTTCTCAGCCCGATGTTCTGTTCCTGAAGGATACTGACGGAGATGATGTGGCCGACGTGCGGATCCGCCTTCTCCAGGGAATTGGATCAGCGGATACCCACCATGCTGCCAATGCTTTCGCGATGGGGCCTGATGGCGCCTTCTACTGGCAGAGCGGGGTCTTTTTCCATAACGCCCACGAGCATCCGTGGGGGCCGCCTCTTCACAGTGGTGCCTCTGCCATGTTCCGCTTCGATCCACGGCAATACACTGTTACGGTGCATGCGGGCAACAGCCCGAATCCGCATGGAGTCTGTTTTGATTCCTGGGGCCGTCACTACGCCAACGATGGAACCGGGGGCCGCTCTTATCAGGTTCGCCCAGAGGGCAAAGGGTTCAAGATGCATGGCCTCGTGAAGAAGGAAGTGCGGCCGGTAGCGGGATCGGGAGTGGTTTCCAGTGGTAACTTTCCGGATGAGTGGCAGGGCGATTACATCCTCGCCAACACAATCGGTTTCCTTGGGGTTAAACAGTATGACCTCGAGCCCAAGAACGAAGAAGATCACATGTGGGGAGAGCCCCGCCAGGATCTCATCAAGAGTTCTGACAAGAACTTCCGCCCCTCGGATGTGGAGTTTGGCTCCGATGGCGCTCTCTATGTTTCCGATTGGCACAACGTCATCATCGGACATATGCAGCACAACATCCGGGACCCCTCCCGTGATCACACTCACGGCCGGATCTACCGGGTGATCCACAAGGGCAAGCCTCTTCAGGAGGATGTCAAGGTGGACGGCGCTTCCCTCGATCAGCTCATGAAAAACCTTGAGCACCCAGTGGACGGGGTCCGTTACCGGACGCGGATCGAGCTCAGTGAGCGCAAGACAAAGGATGTGATAGCGGCCTGCAAGAAGTGGGCCAGCAAGTGGGATTCCGCCAAGGCGGCGCATGCCCATCACCTCCTCGAGGCTCTCTGGGTGCACCAGCAGCACAATGTAAGGGATGGAGAACTCCTTGGGAAGGTTCTGAACTCCCCGGTGTCCCATGCCCGGGTAGCGGCCAAGACCGTCCAGCACCTTTGGTATACCGCTGATCCCACCAAGGGCTCTGCTGCGGTGGAAGAGGTTAAGGTCACCAAGAACGATCCTCCCGGGGTTTTCAAGGACACCGATGAAGCCACGGACGTTCGGGTCGGGACCCTGCTTGAGCAGCTCAAGTTCGACATCAAGGAGTTCGAGGTGAAGGCCGGGAAGAAGATCCGGATTCACTTCAAGAACTCTGATTACGTGCCGCATAATCTCGTGATCGTGAAGCCGGGAGCC
>JAQWTV010000077.1 GCA_029242545.1 Roseibacillus sp. | reverse complement strand
CCGGCCTCCCAAACCCATGCCCCCCCATTGCGGTCGCCGGTGGTCAGGAGTACTCCGTCCGGCGAGTAGGAGAGCGCAGTGACCCAGTCCGTATGTTTCTTGATTGCCTTGATTTCTTCTCCAGTCTGGGTGTCCCAGAGCTTGATGAGTCTGGAGGGACCGCCAAGAGCGACTCCTCCAAGGTCAAGTCGTAGACTGGCTGCGAGCACGGAATCAAATTCTCGGCCATTCGACATAAGCATTTTTCCCGACGTGATGTCCCACGTGTAGGTCGAACCCGACTTGCCCGGAATGCCTCCTCCAGCGGTGAGATACTTGCCGGTGGGGTGGAACGAGAGGGTCTCAGGAAATCCTTCAGGAAAGGGGAGGATAGCGGCAAGTTGCAGGGTGTCGGTATTATAGAGGAGGATCTGCTTCTGTCCGGTGATAGCGAGAAGAGGAGCCCACGGACTGCAGGCCATGTCATTGACAACCGTGTTACGAGTTGAGGTAACCGCAGGTTCGAGGTTGAGGTGTTCGGGCATGGGCGGGGGTCCCTCTGGTTTTGCGGAGGGGTCGACATCGAGCTTGGCGATCTTGGGGCCGCTTGGCTTCTTCGCCTTAGAGCTCTTGTTTTCCAGCATGCCGCCGTTGATCCAGTCCCGGATGAGATCAGCGTCTTTTTTGGAGAGCTTGTCTCCACGCGGAGGCATGAATGGTTCCAAGGTATGCGTGATCGTTCCGTAGAGGATCGAGGCGGCGCCTTCACCGGGATCGGCGACTTCTCCTCCGGCTCCTCCGGCCATAATTCCTGAGAAATTTGAGAGATCGAGGTCCCCCTTTTTCTTGTCAGCGTTATGACAGTTCAGGCAGGCAGACTCAAAGATGGGGAGAATGTCATCTTCGTAGGTAATTTTCTTCTGAGCATACCCTCCGGATACCATGAGGAAGAGCGCAGTCGCCATGGTTGCGATGCTGCGAAACGCGCAAGGCCGATCTGTTGCGCCCTTCATCAATGATTGAAGATAAATTCCTTGGAGTTGAGAATGGCCCAGAAAATGTCCTCCAAAACCTCTTCCTGAGGACTATCTCCCTCAAGAGATTCCAGCAGTTTGGTCTTCTCGGCGTCCGTGGGGACGCGGCTGAGACACCGAAGGTAGAGAGATTCAATCACTGCGCCGGGGTCCTTCAGTTCCTTCAGTAATTTCCGAGCGACCCCGCCATTGCGGACGCGATTGTGAACTGCATCGCCGTTGAGTAGATGAAGCGCCTGAGACAGATTGGGTTCCATCTTCACCTCGCACGAACAGACGGTCTGGCGGGTTGCCCGTCCGAAAGTGGTCAGGAAGTAGGTTGAGGTGTTGCCGTCTGCAATCTGAACGGCTCGTGCGCCGAGTGGCAGGCCCTGAAACTTGTTCGGGGTTTCGGTTACCTGAGCCAGGGTATCGAGGAGTACTTCGGCGCGAAGGCGCCGGATAAGAGAGTGGGAGAAGTTGGTGAGGTCCTGTTCGTTTGTCTCGTTGGTCCGGCTGGATAATTGGTAAGTGCGCGAACTGCAGATATCGCGGACAAGCTTTTTAAAGTCATAGTTATATTCGACAAACTTTGCGGACAGCGCAGCAAGGAGTTCGGGGTTACTGGCGGGATTTGAGACCCGCACATCGTCCACCGGGTCTGTGATCCCAACCCCGAAGAAGTGGGACCAGACGATGTTGACGACATTTCTAGCAAACCATGGGTTTTCTCTGGAAGTGAGCCATCCTGCCACCGCTTCCCGTCGGGTAAGGCCCTTCAGTTCTGCTGGTTCATCGGCCCCCAGAAATCTGGGGATCGCGTTGGCCTTGGTCACCGGGTGGGCAATTTGTCCGCCACCGTCAAAAATGATCTGCTCGTGCGGATCCTCTGCAGGCTTTTTGCGGACTTGGGCAAAGAGAGCCGCAAAACCGTAATAGTCGTCCATCGTCCATCGATCAAATGGGTGGTTATGACACTGTGCGCACTGGATGCGGGTCCCCATGAAAACCTGGGCCACATTCTCCGTGCGTTTCATCACGTCATTTTCCAATTTGAAGTAGTTCGTGGCGGGATTCTTGAAGGTGCCTCCTCGGGCTGCCAGCAAGTCGAATATAATCCGGTTAAAGGGCTCATTATTTGCGACTTTATCGCGGAGCCATTCATACCAGAGCAGGGCAGACTTATAGCTGACCTGATTCGCATTGTTTCCAGTGGATCGAATCTGAAGCAGTTCGGCCCACTTCATGACCCACATTTCGGTGAACTCCTTCCGTTCAAGAAGCTTGTTGATGAGGGCCTCACGTTTGTCAGGGCTTGTGCTTTCAACAAATTGGGTTCTTTCTTGCTCGCTTGGAAGTACTCCTGCGATGTCGAGGAACACCCTCCGCACGAATACTTCATCACTGCATGGTTCCGAGGGGTAGATTCTCAGTTTGTGCAGCTTGGTGTGGACATGAGTGTCGATGTAGTTGGATTCCTGAAGCGTGGGTTTCTGGTATTCGAGGTCTTCTGGAACAACAATCGTCTGCGTCCCTTCGGTAAAGGTGTGGAAGCGTGCCAGAAGGAATGCTTCGCCACGATTCTTGGTAGTAGCCCTGCCAGAAGTTTCCGCGATGCTGACACTATTGTCGTTTGATGAGCTGAAGCTGGAAAGGCTGGTGACATCGCGATCTGTCCCGTCGGAATATCGGGCGCGTACTGTCAGCGGCACCTCTGTACCCGTGCCCTTGAGGACATATTGTTTTGGTTCAACGTCGATGCCGACGGGGGAGGCTATGTCCTCCTTGTCGTAAGGCGCCCCTGCCTTGATCCATGCAATCAGAGTCTTCGCATTTGCGGAATCGCGAGTGAAAAGCTTGCCTCCGGTGTGAGGTACTTCGCCGATGGCCTTAGTGACTAGCAGCGACTCCTCCGGCAGGGCGAGATTGACACGTCGTCCAGAGAGTTGACGGGTAATGCGCTGATGGTCTCCCTTGGGGTCGTAGCCGAAAAGGGAGAGCATGAAGCCGTCCTGTCCTCGCGCAGATCCATGACAGGATCCTGTGTTGCACCCGGCTGAGGTAAGAACCGGCATGACGTCGAGCTGGAAGCTGATTGGACTCGGCAGGGAGGCGTCCTTCACCTTGATCGGAATGGTTGCAGAATGATTTTCGAGGGAAATATTGAGAGTTGTTTCCCCGTCCGACAGCGGTGTCAGAAGGTTTTTCTCCAGTTTTACTATCGAGGGGTGCTGGAGAGAAAGTCGGGATGATCCGGTGACGTCGCGAGAGGTGGCGTCTTCATACATGCCGATGATAACCACGCGGTGAAAATCTGCGGCGGTCTCCAGAGAGACAGCCTTAGGGTAAACCTCAAGGCCGATGAGGCCGGTGCCCAGGGGTTCAGTGTTCTGCTTCGACGTGTCCTTTAATGGGTCGCGAACCACCGTCTCCGCGCTCACTATGAAGGTGAGGAGGAAAAAGCAGAAAGGCTGCGCGATATGTCGTAAACCGAGCTTCATGTTGAACCTGTCAATTTGAATTCTTACTCTGCTGGCGGAGCTGCTCCAGACGTGAAAGCCGTTTCTTGACGGGCTTCGCCGCGGGAGCTTTTTCTGGCTCCTTCTTTGCTGCCACCGGCTTCTTTGGTGCCGGAGGCGGGGGGTCAATCCGAAGAACTCCTCCACCCATGGCGGTGCCGCTGATAGGGTGCCCATTCTGGGTGATGACTACGCTGCAGAAAATGTTTGAGGTCTTACCTTTCTTGGCTTCCTCGCTCACGGTGATAGGGAAGGTCACCTCCTTGGTGTCCTTTGTTATCGTCAGGGTCTCGGTGGTAACCCCATGAGGAAGTCCATTCAAATTGATTCGCGCATCTCCTTCGAATGGCTTTTGAACAGATATGCTGCAGATGAGACCGGTGTCCTGCCCAAGCTCTGTTGCGGCGAGTTCGATTTTCCCTCCGACATAAGGGTCAGCGATTTCGATGGATTGCAGCTTGGAAGAAACGATCAGCGGCCCCTTGCTGCAAGAGGCCTCCCCGGTGACGAAAATCCGCCATTTGGCAATGGAAGCACTGCCGTTGGCGTTGATTCCCATGGCGACTTCATTTTTGCCCTTCGGGATCGTCACGCTGGAGGGAGCGCTGACGCCTGGTGGTCGCCAGGGGAGGGTGATCTTGATTTCCTCCTCAAAGCCGGGTTGGCGTTTGGCCTGAATTTTCAAGGTCATTACTCCGTTTTTCACGAGAGGAACGGGGGGGACCGAGAGGCTTAACTCGAACGGGGCTTCTTCGATTACCGCGATCGAGACCCTTTCATCATGATAGCTGTGGAATGTCCCGGCATTGTTGATCTCGATATGGTGAATGCTTTCGTTGAAAGGTCCGGTCAGCCCGCTCTTTGGATCCTTGACCCGAAGTTTATGGAGTCCGCCTGCGATTTCTGCGGTGGCGGTCGCTTCAAAGATCACAGGCATGGTGTTGATGCTGCGGGGGGCGATGTCCCGATCGATAGTAATGCCGGAAGGGAGACTGCTCGCTTCCAGAGACAGGTCGCAACCTATGTTGCTGCGACTGAGGTTTACCACGCGCCCCACACGATTTCCGCGCGGAACACAGATCATCTTCCATTTCTGGCTGTTGTTACGGCTCCCATAGGGAAGGGTTGCTGAAAGGGTGGGACTTCGTTCGGTAATTTCGATTCGGTAGGTGTAGTCCGGGCCGCTGTTGTAGAGCTGGTCCCTGATGTTCAGGTTGTAGACACCGTCTTCGGCAATCTCGAAGTCCAGACGGCTGTCAGGATCTCCGTTTCCGGCATCGTCGTTATTCCCGATCTGCTTGGAGTCGCCTTCCTTGCGGACAATGATGTAAGGGTCGAGAGGAGAGCGGAGTTGGCGAGCAAAGACCTGGGCCCGCAGTTTCTGCCCCTTCTTTCCCGCAAAGCGAAACCAGTCCTTATCCTCCTTCTTCGAAAGAATTCCATGAAAAGCGACAGGGACGGAGGGGGCCTCCATCGGAGAGGCCTCCGTGCTACCCTCGTTTGGTTCAACCTCGTTGTGGAAGGCCAGAGAGCTGATCCTTACAGGCATCCCGGAGGGGGAATGCCATCCGTTGTTTTTGATGAATGCTCGGAAGTCCTGCGTGGTATCCGGTATCTCTATTGTGCTGACCAGGTTGCCAGTGGGATCTCCGACAAAAGTAAACTCGTGCGGTTTCCCTGGTTGAGCCCCCGGAGGGTAGATTGCGGTAGGGCGGGGAAACTCGCCTACGTGTAGACGATACTGGCAGGCACCTGTCCCCTGGTAAGAAGATTCACGGACCAGGACAGTATAGGAGCCGTCCTCAGGAATGATGATCGATGCGGCACAATCACGGAAAAGAAGGGCGGTATCGTCGCTCGAAGCGAGTTCGAAACGATCGCTGTTCAGAATAGCGACGTAGGGGTCGAAAAGGGTCCTGCCGAGGCGCATCCCCTCTACTTCTACGGAAAGTTGTTGCCCCTTCCGGCACTGAAGCACGTAGTAGTCTGCGTCCTCCTTATCGGCTACTCCCTGAATGGTCTGGTTAATCTCAATCTTCTGAGGACTGTCAAAACTGCTGTTAAGGTCCGCGGTGCGCTCTTCGTTGCGCGCTTCCATCACGGTGGGATATTCGCCCACCCAGAAACTTCTCTGGTAGCTCAGGCCTCCCTTGCAGCGCAGACGCATGAGATGTTCTCCAAGAGGAGCGTCAGGGGCAATTGAAATGGTAGCTTTGACAGCATTGTTCTTGTCTCCGACTGCCTCAAGCTTGGAGACCGAAATGCCCGGCTGGTAGAAAAGAATTTCCTCCGGGTGATAGAGGCGATCTCCGCTAAGGCGGATTGTCATCTCGGTGCCTCGTTGTCCTCCACGTGGTTGAACGCTGCTGACTACAGGAGTGAAGGCCAGAGCAGGGAGCGCGAACTGCAGGCAGACCAGAAGCCATGACAGGGCCCTAGGATTGACGGTATTCATGAGCGTGTGCTTACGCTTTTTTGTCGAGGATTTCATCGAGAACCCGGCCGCCATCGACAATCTCAACAGGCCGGTCTCCTGGGGCCATCAATTCCTTGTCCCCGGTGATACCAAGTTGATTGTAGACAGTTTGCGCGAGGTCCTCGACGGTTACCCTGTCCTCCTCCGGTTCACCGCCCAGAGCATCCGACGAGCCATGGATGAGTCCACGCTTGGCGCCTCCGCCCGCAACCATGACAGAAAACACCCGAGGCCAGTGATCTCTTCCGGCGTTACTGTTGATTTTTGGGGTTCTTCCGAATTCTGAAGTCAGGAGAACCATCGTGGAGTCCAGCAGCCCTCTTTCATCAAGGTCGTTGATGAGGGTCGCAATCGCCTTGTCTACCGGAGGCAGGTTATTCTCTATGCCCCCCTTGATGTTATCGTGATGGTCCCACCCGCCGGCGGTCATCGAGACGAATCGCACACCAGCCTCAACAAGTCTGCGGGCTAGGAGCATTCGCTGACCGGGTGCATTGACACCATACCGTTCCTTCACTTTCTGATCCTCGGCCTCCAGATTAAAGGCTTCTCGTGCCTTCTGAGAAGAAATCATGGCGTAGGCATGCTGGTAGAAGGCATCCATGGAGGCGAGGGCATCTGATTCCTCGAGAGACTTAAAGTGATAATCGACGGTCTCCAGTAGAGACCGTCGACGCGAAAATCGCTTGTCGTCAACGCCGGAAGGTAATGCGAGATCTCTTACCTTGAAGCCTTTCCGGGCAGGGTCGTTACCCAGCGCGAAGGGTCCGTATGCAGAGGACAGGTATCCTGAATTTGCGAAGGTATTGGGCACGCTTGGAATGCAGACGTACGGAGGCAGGTTGTTACGAGGCCCCAGCTCGTGGGAAACAACTGACCCAATGGATGGATACTCTAAAGCGGGGGAGGGGCGATAGCCCGTAAACATGTTGTGGGTGCCCCGTTCATGAGCGGCCTCGCCGTGTGCCATTGAGCGAATCACGGTGATTTTATCAGCGGCCTTGGCGAGATGTTCGAGATGTTGGCTGAACCTCTCGCCCTTGATGGCTGTATTCACGGTTCCCAGTGGGCCCCGGTATTCCGTTGGCGCAAGATACTTTGGATCAAAGGTTTCTTGATGGGCAGCTCCTCCCGGGAGAAAGATGTTGATGACGGATTTCGCTACGCCTTCCTTGGTCTCGTAAAATTTCTGGGCTCCCTGAGCCTCCATTTTAAGGAGTTGAGGCAAGGTTAGCCCCAAACTTCCCAGCATCCCGACATAGAGGAATTCACGACGGGAGTAATCTTGAGCCAATGGGTTTCCGGCACACTGTATTTTTTTCATGGTTGTCGCCTTCTGAGGATGTTAGTTTTACTAAAAGATTAATACCCAAATCAACTATTATAAGGGCCAATTACCCGTATTTTACGGTCTTGAAGGCCTGATCCTTTCACCTGCCTTTTCCTGCAGGGCCGACTTACTGTTGACTCAGGACTGCAAATGAGCCTTCCCGAAATTCCAGGATACCGGATCGAGACCCTGATAGGAAAGGGTGCTTGTGGCACTGTATATACGGCGCGCCACGACTCGGGGAACGAGGTGGCGGTCAAACTCCTCAATCCCAAGTCCGTCAATGCGGAGTTACTGGCTAACCGAGTGAGCCGCCTTTACGGCGCGAGTCCACCGAAAGCCACGGTTCCTCTGATCGCACACTCTCTCGAAAAAGAGCCGTATTTGCTCATTGGCGGCCTGATGGCCGATCGGATGCCTCAGGGGGTTGCCGAGAGATTCATTCCCCGGACTTTGCAGCTTCAGCTCGGTGACTACATGGGTAATCGAGGCTCATGGATGCTCATTCGTCGTCTTGCCCAGGCACTCGCTGATTTCCATCGGCGTCGCGTGGCTCACGGGAATCTCAAGCCAGGAAATATTTTTCTCGATTCTGATAATGGGGTTCTACTGTCGGATTACGCACAGGGTTTGATGCCGGGGCTTGAGGAGCTCGCTTATACCGATGCCCTGCTTTATGCTCCGCCAGAGCAGCTCTTGAATCCGGATGGGTATCTGGAGGGTGCCGGCTACGGGTGGGACGTGTATGCGTTTGGCTCGCTTGCCTACCGCTTGCTCACCGGTATTTTTCCCCGATGCAATGATAGCTTCGAACACGTCTCTCCGGTCGCGGGTGAGCAGCGAAGACGAGGAGTGGAGGCTGATTGTGAACGCATGGCGCAAAGACTTGAGAGGGCCCGGGTCGCAAAGTGGAAGGGGGTGGCGCCAACTAGAGAGGAGGAAGAGGGACGGGTTGTTATTGAGCGATGTCTTCAGCTGGATGCGTGGAAGCGCTACGGTGATATGCGGGAGGTCCTCAGGGACCTTGAGAGTATAGCCAGTGCGCGCCAGCAGAGGTTGTCGGCAGAGGCAGGCGAGAATCGAGTCAAGGTTGTTGAGCGAAGACAAAAGAGCTGGCAGGCAGCTGCCGGGGTTGGAATTGCGGCCTGCGTGACGTTGGGTGCCGCGTTAGTGCACAAGATTTCCCGGCCGGAGAAGTCAGGTCCCAAGGTCGTGGAAGTTGAGGTCGTCAAGGAGGTGGAGGTGGAGGCGCCTTCGGAAGTCGATCCGAAAGAGTTGGAGGAGCAGCGTCAGAAGTTCCTCGATATGCTGGCCGATCGTGATGAGCTGGAACAGGCCAATGAGGAGCAGGCGGCAGCTGTGCACGAGATGGCTAACGACCTCATGGAGGCTCATAAGTTGAGCGACCACCTTTTGTCATGGTCACTTGAGCGTGGCTCCGAACAGCTTCCAGCTCTCGAAGGGCGGGAGGGGCGTTTGTCATTGCTTGAAGATAAATTGGAGCGTCAGCTTGGGGTTGTTGAGGAACTGCCGGAAGAGCTCAGGAAAAATTCATGGAGGCTTAAGCTCGCTTTAGCCGAGGTAGCTCTTGCCGGCGATAAGCCTAAGATGGCGAGGGAGAAGATGCAGGAGGTTCTAGTTGAGGCAGCGGTTACGGATGTAGATGTGCAGAGGCGTCTTGCGCGGACACGGGTCATGGTGTGTCTGCTCGGTTCGGAAGATCCAGAGACGGAGGTGACGCCGGTGGAGCTGGCAGAAACCGCCAATGCCCTGGCTTCACTCCCGGAAAACGAGCGGCAGACTCGACGGCTGCAATCAGCCCTCCAAATAGCAGAAGCCCGAATGCAGTTTCGCAAGGGAGATAATACCGATGCGCTGGAGACATATCGCAACGCCTTTGCGGAGATGAGCAAACTATGCGAGGAAAAGCCCTCGCTTTCTGCCCTTCGTATTTGGCGTGCCCGTGGATACAGTTCAGCCGCTCAGGCGGCTACAGGAGCTGGGGAAGTGGATGCAGCTATCCTCCTGCGTGAGCAGGCGGCTGTGGAGCTTATGGAATTACTCGAGACGCAACCCAACCGTGCCGATGTGCAGGTAGAGCTCTCTTCCGCTCTTGCTGCAATCGCCCAGTCTGCTCTTGAGGAGGGTGAGCTAGACCGGGCCGGGGATCTTGCGGCCAGGTCGCTGGAGTTGCTAGAAACTGCGGTAGCCAATCCCGAGGAGCGAGGGGGCGCGCTCAACCAGCTCGCTTCCCTGAAAAGTGTGTTGGCAGCGTGTCGAGCCGGGACTGGGCATTCCAAGGAGGCCCTGCGGCTTGTCCGGGAAGGTCAGGAGCACGCGGAGGCTGCGCTGGTCAGGAACTCCCGAAACCCCTCGACTCGGTTTCGTCTCGGAATTCTGGCATGGCAACAGTGTGGGCTTCTGTCGGCGGACGGAAAGCATGCAGAGGCTCTGCCGCTCGGACTGAAGGCGCGGCAGACATTTATTGATCTGATTGCTCAGAAAGTCAGTTTTCCCACGCAACGGGAGATCAAAAGATCTCTCGCATATCTTACTGGCGACCTTGGGAGAGCAGCTCAGGATGCGCGGAAAGAAGATGAGGCGGTGAATTACCTCCAGGAATCGGTCTCGATCTGGGAAGATCTCATGGAAAGCGATTCCGATAACGATGAGTTTCGGGATCAGCACCGCTGGACGGCACAGGGTCTTAGGGAGTTAGGGGTGGTGACTGCCTTGCCTCCGAAGAAGCGTTAGGCTGAAATCTTCAGAGAGCAGAGGATTGCCGCATGGGTAAGGATGTGAGCGGTAGCTCAGTTTGTAGGCTCTCTGCGAGGCATTATCTGCGGTGGTGATTTCCGCCAATCATCAATGGCGTGCGAAAGTTCTCATCTTCCTTCGAGATTGATCGCGCAATCGGGTAGTGCTTTGCGGAGTTGTTTAACTCCTTCGGGTGTAATCTTTGTCTGGCCAAGCCAGACCTTCCGCAAGGACTTCATTTGGGCAAGGTGTTTGACACATGCGTCGGTTATCTTGGTATTTCGCACGTTGAGCTCAGTCAGTTTGGGAAGTGAGGAGAGGGCCGCGATACCCCGGTTCGATATCGAAGTGTCCCGTAGTCCAAGGTAGAGGAGATTTGGCATGCCGCTAAGGTGCTTGAGTCCAGCATCAGTCACCGCAGTGCGTCCGATTGGAAGGTGGGTCAGTGATTTTAAGCGGGCGATTTCTTTGAGGCCCAAGTCTGTAATTTTTGTGTCCCAGAGGTTGAGCCATTCAATCTTGCTCAGCTTGGTGAGAGCGGCGAATCCGGAGCCATCAATTGAAGTTCCCTCAAGGGACAGGTCTGTCAGTAACTCATAACTGTTCAGGATGGCGAGATCCGGGTCCCGGAGTGTTCTGGATCCGTTAATCCTGATTTCGAATACTTTACCCGTGAGGGCATTGGTCACTACCGTTGCTCCCAGATCTTCAATGAGACGTTCTGCCTGCTCGTTGGGCGTCACTGCGCTGGTGCAGCCCAAAACGATTATAATTACTGCGGTGAAGAGGCACACGGGCTTCATCATCGTGGAGAAAGAGTGCGTTCTATTCACTTTTTTGGGCCGGCGGCATGCTGCAGAATAAAGTTTACGAGATCCTCATCCCGGAACCAACCGGTCCACATGTTGTGTCCTTGGTTCTTTATGATCTTCAGGGTCATGCTTCCACCGAGTTTTAGATAACGGTTTGATACAATTCCAGAATTTGCCTCAAGGGGGACGACGCTGTCCATGTCTCCATGGATATGAAAAATTGGGACTCTGGCTTTGGCCAGAGGGGCAAGGCGATCGATTGGATTGTGTTCCTTGAGTGCTTTCGCGAGTTCCAGTTCGGTCAGGTTGTAGGCCTTGCAGGACTTCGCTAGCCCGGGCCAGCTTGCAAGGTTACAGACAGGATAGATTCCGGCGATGCAGGCTACTTTTGCTGGGTTCTCTGCAGCCCAGTTGTAGAGCATCAGTCCTCCTCGACTGCGACCCAGAAGGCAGGCTTGCGCGGACAGGCCATGTTTCTTGGTCAGCCTTTGGTAGAGAGCGTTGTAGAGGCGTCGTCCTGCGGGGCTTCCATAAGACTCGCCAACATCGATTCCTGCGACAGCGATTCCATTTTCAATAAACCGTGTGAGCATCCATTTTTCCTCTTCTCCGGGAAGTCCGGGTAGTGTGGGGGCATACCAGACCCACGGACGCAGTTGGCCAGGAGCAGGGGGCTTTTCCGGCAGGATGAGGAAAGCAGAGTGACCCGCGACCTCAAAGGTGTTTCCTGCTACCGGAAGGCGCTTTCCTTGCGATGGCTCAAGACTAAGAAGAAGAATGGTGAGGTATGCTAGCGGTTTCTTCACGGTCAAAACTGTGGGGGGTGTCTTATAAGAGCGCAACCAGTAGTCTCCCAGCCAATGGCCTTTTAGTTCTTATAGTTGGCACAGAGCTTGCCAGCGGCGCTCGGAAAAGCCAGTTTGCCCCGTCCAGACGACATGATATGAATGAGGGTGAGGTTTTTGCAGTGCTGGCGGCCTTGGTCTGGTCCTGCTGTGTGATCCTGATGCGGATCTCTGGTTTCCAAATTCCGCCGATAGCACTTACGGTATTCAAGGGAGGGGTAGCCTCGGTTCTTTTTATTGCGGCGATTCCCCTTGTAGGGGAATCCTTCATTCCGTCTCTTCCTGTCTGGGATTACCTGCGCCTTGCAGCGAGTGCAATTCTGGGGATCACGATCGCGGACACCCTCTATGCAGCGGCTTTGAATCGTCTCGGTGCCAGTCTGCAGGCTCTTGCAGGAGTGATGTATTCACCGTCTATGGTGGCAGTAGGTTATCTGCTCTTCGGGGAGATGCTTGGAACAGGTGAGTTGCTGGGAGGTGCGTTGGTGGTGACTGGCGTGGCAGTAGGAATGCGTAAGACGGAGGATGTGAAAAGTCCCCGAGATCTCGTGGTCGGCATTACAATGGCAGTGAGTTCACATCTGATCATGGCCTTTGGTATACTGATGGTGAGGGATGTGATTAGTGAACATTCGGTAGTGTGGATCTCTGCCTATCGTTTCCTTGTTGCGACAATCGTATTGTCTGCTGTTTCTTCGTGCTTCCTTTCTCCTAGGAAAGTGTTTCTGGGATTTGCGCGTCGGGATATCTGGAAGATCATGTTGCCAATGAGTTTTCTGGGGCCCTTCATGGGAACCATGCTCTGGACCGCAGGCTTCAAGTATACCTCCGTGGGGCGGGCTGCGATTTATAATCAGCTTTCCACGGTTTTTATCATTCTTCTGGCGGTTTTGTTTCTCAAGGAACGAATAACGGGTCGTAAGGTCCTTGGACTCGCGCTTGCTGTTAGTGGGGCGATCGTGGTCGCCTTGCAGAAATGAATGGTCGCGACTGGAGAATTAAGCCTATCTTTAAAGTATGAAGCGTCGTTCATTTCTCAGTTCTTCCTCTTGTGCTGCCGGGGCTTTTCTTGCCGGGTCATCCGGGTGGGCAGCGCCCGTGGCGAAGATCTCCGCGACGAAGGTGATCAGTCAATTACCGGATCTTTATCACGGATGGCCAACTCTCGCCCAAGGAAAGAGCGGCGAACTTCTGCTGGTATGCTCTGGTGGCAGGGAGGCACATGTTTGTCCATTTGGTCGCACGGATTTCATGCGTTCTTCCGACGGAGGAGAGACCTGGAGTTTTCCGAGAGTGGTGATGGATGGCCCTATCGATGATCGTGATGCGGGGATTCTGGAAACCGCAAAGGGGAGTATCCTGATCACTAACTTCACCTCCCTTGCCTATGAGCCATACATGAAGGGCCGGCAGGAACGGTGGCAGCGTGCTCATCAGCGAGTCGGCCCTGAAGAACGAAAGTCCCTGCTCGGCAACTGGATGATTCGTTCAGTCGACGGGGGCCTTACATTCTCGGGGCGTTATCGGGTGCCGGTCAATAGTCCTCACGGTCCGGTGCAGTTAAGAGATGGGCGTCTCGTCTACGCTGGGAAGGCCTTATGGACTGGGGAGCAGAAGGTCGGAATCTGTGAGTCTCGCGATGATGGTCTGAGTTGGAAATGGTTGGCAGATATCCCAACTCGGAAGGGAGATGATCACAGGGAGTATCACGAGCTTCATGCGGTGGAGACCCGGAATGGGCTGCTGGTTCAGATTCGCAACCACAACTCTGTTAATGCCGGTGAGACCTTGCAATGTGAGTCAGCTGATGGAGGGGAAAGCTGGTCCGAGCCTCACGCTATCGGGGTATGGGGACTGCCTTCTCATCTGCTGCGTCTCAGAGATGGGCGTCTTCTTATGAGCTACGGTTACCGCCGCAGGCCCTTTGGGAACCAGGTCAGGATCAGCGAGGATGATGGGAAGCGCTGGTCGCCTCCGATTACGATATCAGCCGATGGCCCGGACCACGATCTCGGGTATCCGTCGACGATTGAACGGGAGGATGAGAAGCTGGTAACGGTATGGTATGAGAAGATGGCAGGGTCCTCGCGGGCGGTTCTAAGGCAAGCGGTGTGGGATTTGGAATCCTAGGGCCGTAGCCTGGATTATTTCTGACTGGTCAGGAATTCCACTATATCGCGGACCTCTTCAGGTTTGAGGATTGCGCCCATGGGAGGCATCGTGGAGGCGAGGATATGACTGGAGATTTCATCCGGCCGAAGGTTGCGTTTTCTGCCGTTAGCCAGAGTAATGGTCCAGAACAGTTCGGTCTTCTTGGTGAGGATACCTGAGACTTCCTCTCCCTCGGTTGTTTTCAGCACAACGGTCCCAAAGCCGTCGGTAATTTCACTGCTGGGGGTAAGGAGAGCGGCTACGAGATGCTTGCGATCGCGGAGCTTCCCGATTCTAGTCAATTCGGGACCGATGGTGATTTCGGTGGATGGTTTTCCTCCCTCCTTGCCGATCTTGTGACAGCGAATGCACTGAGCTGCAGCGTGATTTGATGCAATTGCGCGGCCCCGCTGGGCGTCACCCCCATATTCAAGAAGGTCCGGAGTTTCAGGGAGCTCAATCCCCTTGGCTCGGGCGGCCTGCCATAATTCAAGTTTCCATTCTGGAGCAGCTTGACCCTGCCTAAACTGCTCAACGAGGGTTGCGAATTTTCTTTTAGCCCGGGGATCCTTGTCTTCAGCCAGCTGCTTGATGGCCTTGCCCTTTCCAGCGGTTCCTTCTTTTTCGAGGATGCCCATCAGGAGGTCCAGCATGGGGACGCCGGCCTTTGCCGCGTAGTCGCGGGCCTTTTCCTGGACCTTGGAATCGGTAGAGGAAAGAGCCGCTTCTACAAATTTCCTGAGGTCCGGAGAGTTGATTTTTGCCATGCCCTCGAGGGCCTTCATCTGCAGGGATGGAGCCAGTTTGTCGAAGTGCTCGCTGGTGCCCTCAAGCCAACTAGCCTCACCTCGGACCGAAACTCCGTTGAGTAGTACTTCGCGAAGTTCGTTGTCGGCCATGATGATCGGCTTGAGTCGAGCGAGGGCTTCGTTGACGGGTTTTTTGTCTCGGGCCGAATATTTGCGGTAGCGGCCCTCAACGGCATCGAGAACGGGTGGCTGGGACCACCAGAGAAGAGCCGCCAGAGCGGTTCGTTTCAGTTTGGGAGATCCTTCGTTGCGCTTCAGGTAGGATTCGATCCTGAGCAGAGCGGGATAAGAGCCCACTCTGAAGGCCGCGTTAATTACCCGGCGCATCAGGGCTTCATTCGTCAGGCCTGGTCGGTCCAGGAGTTGGGAGAGCGGGGGAAGGGCCTCCGGGATGGACTGGTCGTCATGAATCGCCCGGGCCGCTTCGAGAAGGACAAGCTCGTCTTTGTCCTCAAGAAAAGAGGCCACAGTTGGGGATTTAAGGTTGCGGAGGGCTACTATGGATGCGAGCCGGACGGTGCGGCTTTCATGATTGTGGAGTTCGGCGAGTTGCTCAGGAGGGAGAGCTCCCTTCAGTCCCATCATGGCCGCGTGTCGAAGGTAGGGGTCGCGGGACCCTTGGTTTGAGGCTAGTTCAATCAGGGCCGGTGCGGCCTCTCTGACCTTATGCTTGCCGAGAGAGATTGCGGCAAAGAATTGGACACGGGGAGATTCGTGACTCAGTGCCTCAAGCAGGTGATTACGCACAGCCTCGGCCTCTTCTGGATCTCCCGGGATATCGCCTGCGACCTTCGCGCATTGGGCGATCACTTCGGGGTCCGAACTGCTCCATGCTCTTGCGAGAAGGGCAAGGATTCCGGGTGTGCGCCGTGATATCTGGCCTAGGCCCCAGATAGCGTGAAGACGGGCGAGGCGGCTGGCTTCCGGGTCGTCGAGAACGTCCTTTAAAAGAGAGCTCATCCCCCGGCGAGCCAGCTCAAACTGACCTTTCATCCTGACCCGCTGGTCTGGGTGGCCGAGCCATGCCCGAAGGGTTTCCGGAGTCGCCTTTTCGGGAGGTCGAGGAAGTATTTCCCGGGTCTCTTTCCTCGCGGGGTGCTGATGCTCCTCTGTGACGTCAAAACGGAAGATTGATCCCTTCCCTCCGCCATAGCAAGCAGAGTAGAGCGCTCCGTCCGGTCCCACCGCAAGGCCTGTGTTGCTGCGGCCGCCCTTGATGGCGGCCTGCTCCTTGAACTCGAAGGCCGCTCCTTTCTCAGTAAAGCGGAAGACGCGGACCTGGCCCTGTTGGTTGGTCATGAAAAAACAGTCACTCAAATCCGGAGAGAGCGCGGTTCCCGGATTGGCAGTGAATCCACAGGGTCCCGGACCAAAATTCCCAATGGTGGGTGTGAGGTAGGCGGCATGATCCGCTCGGTCGGGAAGGAAGAGCTTTTCGTCCATCCAAGGATTATAGGCAGGAATTCCGCTGATCCGGGTGAAGTCTTGTTTGCGCAGCCATTGCCAGTTCAGGCGCCATCCATGCTCGCTTCCTTCCGTTATATAAAGAGCTCGTTCCTTTTCGCCGGGATAATCCCCGTCGTTGTCCATGCTGAAAAGGTTGCCGTGCAGATCGAAGGCGAGTTCTTGAGCGTTTCGTTCCCCGGAGGAGTAACGCTCTACCTGTGATCCATCCAGTTCACAGCGGAAGATGCCACCACTGTTGGGTTGGTGGTAGACCTTGCCTTCTGCGGTCTCGACGTAGTGGCCCTTATCCCCGAGAGACCAGTAGACCCGTCCGTCCGGTCCGAGCGTTACTCCGCTCAAGTTGTGTCCGCCCTGGCCCATGTGGACTTGAAATCCAGTTGCTACGACCTCTCGCAGTTCAGGGAATCCATCCCCATCCGCATCCTGGTAGCGTAGGAAATCGGGCTCAGCAGCGACAAAGACGTCTGATCCGACAGCTAGTACGCCGGCCGCGATTCCTGTTACTTCAGTATGGTATTCATCAAGGGTGCGGATGGTTTCCCCTTTTCCATCTCCGTCCTTATCCGTAATCCGTATCACGCTGTCTTTCTGAACGGTCAAGTCCTGCCAGTCCCTCGTGCCATCGCCATTTCGATCAGGAATCCAGTTCTTCCCAGTAAGATATTCACGATACCAGGCTCGTCGTTCCTCGACGGTAGACAGGCTAAGGTCCTTCTTTACCAGATCCTGGTGGTTGCGAATGTCTAAGCTGCTTTGTTTGCGGCGTCTTGCAGCGGTGACGTAGGCTCTGCCCTCATCGTCAAGAGAGATCGCTACGGTATTGGCAATCGAGGGGTCAGTAGCCCATTCCGTGACCACAAACTCAGGCTTGGTGCCGGAATCCTCCGCCGAGGGTGGT
Organism: Roseibacillus sp.; assembly: GCA_029242545.1. Taxonomy (GTDB): domain Bacteria; phylum Verrucomicrobiota; class Verrucomicrobiia; order Verrucomicrobiales; family Akkermansiaceae; genus Roseibacillus_B. The sequence goes on along the minus strand of JAQWTV010000077.1, from coordinate 13,836 downwards.
CCAGCGGTGATTCCTGGGACATGGACCGTGTGAACGTTAGCCCAGTCATTTTCATTACTACCAAAAACCGTAACTCGGAGGAGGCGTGCTTTTCGAGGGGCAATCTTGTAGGTGACGACTCCACTGCGAGACTTGCTCTGAAGGCGCTCTGCTTTTTCCCATTTCTTCCCGTCCAATGAGGTATTCAATTCGAACGCGTAGTTTCTTTCTGCTGCCTGGAATCCAATTCCAACTTCCTTGACTTCGACTTCAGTATCGAACTCGCACTGAATCCATGCACCTCTTCCCTGAGCGGACCAACGGGTGGAGGTTGATGAGTCAAAGGCCTGGGCGGCCTCGTTGCCGGATTGCTCCGAGGAGGATTTTATAGACCCAATTTTAGCAGCGGCAGTAAGGTCGCCGATAAAAGCAATGAGGCAAAGCGGGAGAAGAGTCGGTCGGGTCATGATGGGTTCCAGGGAGTATCGAATGTCCGTGAGCTAATGTCGATCTCTCCTGCGAGTTTGATTAAGGGAGCAGGAAATGCGGACTGCTCACTCTCTTCGAGAGGATGTGCAAGTCTTCTTCAGCTAGCGACCCGACAGAGGATAGCTGTAAATCGGTAAGGAGAAACGAAGGCATGTGAGGATCTACAGGCATGATGGGAAGACGGAAATGGATGTCCGGCTGGAATTTAAATTCGGTGTCGGACCGCAGGTCCTTTATCTGGATCAAGTAGAGTGCACTCGGCGGTGAGTGGAGCCTGATTGTTTTGCGCGGATATCGCTAAGTGGGGTGATCAGAAACTGCCCGAAAGCGGTTGATTGGAAGGGGGGGCTTGCCTATCGTTGCCCTGAAATACCAATTAAAGTCCGTGTCGAAAGTAACGATATACCACTATCCACACTGAGGGTCTTCCCAAAATGCCTTGGCGGTCGCCGAGGAACTGGAAGCCGAGTATGAGGTTGTCCTATACATTAAGAATCCTCCTGACCGGCCTGCGCTTGAAAGGCTAGTGGGTGCGCTTGAAGATCCGGTTGAGGATCTCGTAAGAAAGGATTCTAAGTTCAAGAAGCTGGGGCTGGATCCGGATGATTTCGTGGGTAATCCGGAGGCAGTCATCGAGATTCTGCTGAAGCACAAGCAGCTTCTACAGCGTCCGGTCCTTGTTAAGGGACGAAAGGCCATCATTGGTCGGCCTAAGGCTCGCATTTCCGATTTCCTGGGATAGTTCATCAGGGTTCGGAGAGTCTATTGCTCGAGGGCTTGGTAGACGAGGGGCTTCACGGTTGCGCCGAGGTCTCGCATGGGTGAAGCCTGAGACAGAGTGACGACAGCCAGTTGGTCCCGGGGAGAAATCCAGAATTCGGTCCCGGCGCCGCCAAGCCATTCGTATTCTCCAATGGAAGAGGGCTCGGATTCGATTTTTTCAACCCTTACGGCAAATCCAAGGCCGAACCCTCGGCCGTTTGGGGGGCGTGTAATCGGATATGCGGATGGGGGAAGTTGATTGCGTGTCATTTCCGCAACCGTTTCCGCCTCGAGGAGCCGGACGCCCTCGAGCTCGCCCATTCCCGACAGCATGAGACAAAAGCGCATATAGTCGATTCCAGTAGAAACCAACCCCCCTCCACCGGAGAGAAACCTTGGAGGTGACCTGAAGGAAAAGGGTCCGGAGGTGCCAGGCTGGGATGCGGATACGGGTTCAAGATTCCGGCCATAGATAAGAGAGAACCTCTCCCATTTTCTTGCGGGGCAGTAAAAGGCGGTATCTGTCATTCCGAGGGGTTTGAAAATTCGCTGCTGAAGAAAGGTGTCGATATTTTGGCCTGATCCTACCTCCACGAGGTGGGCGAGAGCATCTGTTCCGAAGCTGTAATGCCACTCGGTTCCCGGTTCGGAACGCAACGGGATGTGGTTGAGGCGTTCGGTCATTTCCCTGAGGGTGCTGTTGGCGAGAGAGGGGAGTCCGGCCTGCCGGTAGAGGCGGTCCACGGTGGCATTGTTTGGGAAGCCCGCGGTATGCCGGAGGATGTCCCGGAGGGTCATCTCTTTCTCTGCGGGGATGGTGCCGACTTTCATGGCATTGACCTTTGGGACGTATTTCGAAATCGGAGTGTCGAGCCTCAGCTTGCCCTCCTCCACCAGTATCATGGCGGCCACGCTGACGATTGCCTTTGTCATGGAATACATCCGAACGATGGTGTCAGGCGTCATCGGTTTTCTCCGGGATAGGTCGCGCATTCCATACGTTTCGAAATGAACGACTTTGCCTCGGCGGGCTACGATGACCGTAGCTCCCGCAAGTTTTCCTCCCTCGATAAACTTCTTTCTTACAACCTCATCGATCTTCCTGAGTTTTTCCGCAGACATGCCAACTTCAGCTGGGGGGGATAGGGGCAGACGTTGCTCGGATCGTATCGACGCTGAACCACACAGAAGGAAGATGAAAGCAAGGCGTAGAATCATAGCTGAGGGAGAAGGACTGATCTTTCTTAAACAGGTCGAGTCTTTCTTTTGAAGCTCTTACTGGCTGAATTGCCACTGGATGAGACGGTGAATTAGCTTATTGGTGCTCTTTCTCTTGGCACATCGCAGGTAGGAGATAAGGGTTGGCTCATGAATGGTTTTCGTTCTAAAGCTGTAGCCCTTTTTTTTATTTGGAGTGTTGGGATGGTCGGGGCCGATGAGGGGCGTGCGCTTTTCAACGGCAAGGACCTGACCGGGTGGCAGGGCATGCAGGGACCCCCTGATAATTGGGGAGTCAAGGACGGTGTTCTGGCCTGCACGGGCGGGAAGGGAGCTCAGTGGCTGGCGACCGAGGAAGAGTTTGCAGATTTTGAGCTGAGTCTCGAATTCAAGCTGCCAGTGAATGGAAACAGCGGAGTGTTTATTCGCGCACCTCGGAAGGGAACTCCCTATGTCGACGGGATGGAGATTCAGCTGCTCGATGACTATGGCGAGAAATGGAAGAATCTGAAGCCGGATCAATTCACTGGGGCAATCTATGCCGCGGTTGCACCTTCACGACGCGTGACGAGGAAAGCCGGTGAATGGCAGGTCATGAGGATTCTCTGTGTGGGCAGGAGTTGTGCAGTGTGGGTGAATGGCGAGCAGATTATTAAGGCAGACCTCGACAAGGTGGCTGCGAAATACGGTCAAAAGGTGCCAGGGGTGAAGCGCAACTCCGGTCTGATCGGTGTTCAGAACCATGGGGATCCAGTCTCCTTCCGTAAGATTGTCATCAAGGAGCTGCCTCTGAAGTAATCATCTGCCTATTGGTTCGGGCGGGATACGCTCCATCGCCCGCTTGGACCAAGTTGGATTGTCATGGAGTCGATTGTCGTGGTGGCCGTACCGTCAGAACCCATCACGGTCTGAATCCCAGCCGCGATTTTGCTGGGGTCGATTCCGTGGTTGAAGGGGCGCAGGACACTTAGCCAGAACTGCGGTTTTCCTGGCTGGAGAGTAGCCCTGGCGAATGTGTTCTGGACGTCGCCCCCGCCGATATCCTGTGAAACGCGATGCTTAACCTGGCCGATCGTCAGGTTCTCCTGTTCATGGAGGTGCAGGATCAGGTGTTTCCTTCGGGTTTGCCACCAGGAGTGGTCGCGAGCGGGAGCCTCAAACCAATTTGAACCTTTTCTGGCATTTTCTGCCGCTGAGATCAACCAGCAGGGTGAAGCGTGATAACCGGCGAGATCCGAGCAGGGGAGCAATCTGTCTCGGACGATAAGATATCCCTCGGCGGTAAGCACGCTATCCCTGGTCCACTTGCTGCGTGCCCCGTAGTAATTTCTCATGGTGAAGCGACCGAAGGAGTCCGCGCCCTTGTTCTCGGCCCGAAGGTCTTTTTCCTCGAGAATGGCTCCCCGGTGCCAGAGGGGTGTGAAATAGCGGGGTCGGGTTCTTACGTTAGGCGTGATAGACCCACCCTTGAGTCCCTTGAAGTCGTAGGACATCCGAGTGTATTCGGTCTGGCCATTGAATCTCTCATCAAGCTTCTCAAGAGTAAGCCTGAGAAGAGATGTCTTGCCGATATCGGCGATCTCGAGACTGAGGCCTGGGCGGCGCCCGCCCTCGACGATACGGCAGGCATTATCGCGTTGGGTGCCGGTCAGCTCCACCACGTTCCCTCCGTGGCAAAGTTCAACTTTCAGGTTCTTGGGTATCTCGTCGAGTGTCGCCAGGATCTTTTCCCCCTTGGGTCCAGCCAATCGTATATTCTGGATTCGTGTGCCAGTTGCAAAGTCTCCGATCTGTAAGGAAGTCAGGTGGAAATCGTCGTTAAGATTCCAGTAGCCGTCCATGTTTCCATGTGAGTATCCAAGCTTGGGCTGATCTCGGCGGCGAAACTTGCCGATCCCTTCGTCGAAGAACCAGTTCTTTGAATCAGGTCCCTCGCGACTGGGAAGGGCCAGCTTGACCGACATGGAGGCCATTTTCCACGAGTTTCCTGTGGGGGTGCCCATGCTCCGCCCTTCTTGGATTGGAAATTCCATATCGGGTGGGAGAACCGTGAGAAGATCGTAAGCGGCCTCTCCGACGCCAGCGCGACCACTGGTATACTTCCCGCTGGTATGGAGGAGTTTGGCTCCGTCGACACAGTATTCGTAAAGTTTTCCATCTGAGTCATCGCAATAGTGCATATAGTTGTTGTTCCGATCGTAGATGTAGAAGGAGGTAAAAGGTTGTCCGCTTTTTCTGCCCGGACAGAGGAAAAGGCGTTCGGGTTTCGGGTGTTTGTGTTTGCTGTAATAGCCAATAGAAGAGCGGCCGGAGGGAGCCTTCGGTTCGATTCCCCGCTTGATGAACCAACCGAAACGCTGTCGGTAAGCCTCCAGATATTCCTTCGGAACAGGAATTCCCTTGGGAGGGCGTCCGCCGAGGCTGGCCTGCTCAGATGCCCAGAGGAATTCAGGATCTCGAAACTCCTTGGCAAAAAGATACCAGATATGAGCGTCCAGAGCAGCGGCTTCGTCGAGAAGATATCGGGAGTTCCATGGATCGGCGTAGATTCGGTGGCGTGATCCTTCCTTCTGATTGATCCGCACTCCGGAGTTGGGGTTTCCACGAACTCCTCCTCCATGAACATAAGACAGATAGCGACGGATGTGCTGGTGAAGAAATTCCCGATCAGTTTCAAACTTACCCATGCCCATGGCTATGTCATACAGCCCTTGGAGGTAGAGAGGGCCATAGGGGTAATAATTTGTCTCCGTCGTATCTCCGTACTCCACCAGTTCACGCCATAAAGCCTCGAGCCAGGGCTTATGCCGGATGGAGCTGGGGTGGTCAGGGAATATGCTGACCGCGATGGCCGGTCCACCATTGATTCCATAGGGGCGGTTGTTGACTCCTCGCTCCAGGGCGGAGTAATCCGGGAAATCCAGACGGAGGCTCTCGGTAACCAGATCCTTGAACTTTTCTTGTTCTTTAATGCTGAGGACTTCCTGTCGAACCAGTTCAGCAAAGATACGCATCCTGCCGCCGCTTCCCCATGACTTGTGATTATAGAAGAGGGTGAGCCTCTCTCCCTCTTCCACGGTCTGATCATAACGATCGAGAATGCTCATGAAGTAGGCTCTCAGGATGGGGAGTGCGTTTTCCTCCGCTCGATCGTTGTCGATGTAGCGCGAGAGGAGGCGGTCCCATTCCCAGCCTCCCCGGTGGATTTGCGGATTGCTGCGTCTCACCTCTGCGGCAAGCGCCTCGATTTCATCATCCTCGAAGGAAGAGTAGTTCGGAAGGGGGTGCGAAAAATCAAGGTCCTTAGAAAGGGACAGGCATGGGAGCAGTCCGAAAAGGAGAAATGCAAGAGATCGCATTGGGGTGCTTGGGGCGTAGAGGTGCTTTCAGGCTTCCGGTTGACGATCGGAGTCCACGATCTCAAAAATATATCCATTAGGCTCCCTGAAAAAGAAGCGTTCGAAGGGGGTGTGCCTGATCGGCTTTATGAGTTCCGCGCCATTATCAACAAGACGCTCCTTAAGGGGTTGAAACTCTGCGAGAGGGTAGTCAAAGGCGAAGTGACGACCGAACTCTGCTTCGAATGGGGAGGATTCGAAATCCTTTACATGGAGGAGGTGTAATTGTTGTCCGTCCCCGATATCAAGCCATGCAGACTCAATGTCGATATTGCCTGGACGGGGGATTTGCTCCCATCTCAGGGTATGCAAAAAAAAATCCTTCGATGCGATGACATCTCCTGTCGCAAGAGTGAGATGATGAAGGCGGGTAAGAGGTGATGTGTCCACTGTCTCCAGTGTGACAGGAGGAATCCCTGCGGCAAGGGCTGCGTGCTTGCGCTGGAAGGGAACTCCGGCGATGGTGGCAGCATGAGAAACATGGTTCCTGCTCTTGTGTTGGCTGCTCTGCTATGCCCGATGAAGGGGTGGGCTGATGAAGAGCCAAGTGCCCGAATTCGTTCGCCAAAACCTGAGGCTGAGACAGGCTATCATTTTACCGCCAAGGGGCGGTCCAGCAACATTCCGGAGGGTCAGGTTGTGATGTTGTTCAGGCCAATTGGGGAGTCAGGATTTCTCTTTCCTCTCAGTGAGGAGCTGAAGGGGAATCGCTCCTTCTCTGAGAAGGTCTATCACGAGAGCGAGGACGAAGGTTCACAGGTTATCCAGGTGCGTATGCTTCCCCTTGGGTTAGCGGCCAAGGCAGCTCAATACCGCCGCAAGATTCTGCAATGGTACAATGAGGGGAAGACGGGTCCACAGCCAAGTCTGGCCCCAGGACTTCTTGAGAGTTCCCAGCGGCTAGCTGAGGTGGTCTACGAATTGGAGAGGAAGTAAGCCGCTCCAAATCAGGTCATAAGTGCACTAATGACTCTGCCGTGGACATCGGTAAGTCGGTGATTCCGACCCTGAAAACGGTGGGTGAGGCGGAGATGATCAACGCCGAGGAGTCGGAGGATTGTGGCGTTGAGGTCGTGTATGTGCACTGGGTTCGCGGCAACATTATAACTAAAATCATCCGTTTCGCCGTAGGTGGTGCCGGCTGCGATTCCTCCTCCGGCAAGCCACATGGTGAAGCAGCGGGGATGATGGTCCCGGCCGTAGTTCTCCCTGGTTAATTTTCCCTGACAGTAGGCGGTTCTCCCAAACTCTCCGCCCCAGATCACCAGAGTGTCTTCAAGCATGCCACGTTCTTCGAGGTCGAGAATGAGTCCGGCAGTGGCCTGGTCCGTGTCCAGGCATTGTCTTTGGTGGTCCCGGGGCAGATTTTCGTGCTGATCCCAGCCACGATGGAACAGTTGAACAAAGCGGACGCCCCGCTCGAGGAGACGGCGGGCCTGCAGACAGTTGGCGGCGAAGGTGCCTCGTTTCCTAGCGTCCTCGCCATACAGTTTCCAAGTTCTTGCTGGTTCGTCCCCGGTCTTTGTAATCTCAGGCACGGATTCCTGCATTCGGAAGGCGAGCTCATACTGGGAGATCCGGGTGCTCAGTTCCGGATTCTCTTCCTCCTTCAGGCGCAAGCGGTTCATCGCATTCACATCATCGATAATCTGCCGCCTTGTTGTCCGGGAAACCCCGGGAGGGTTGTTCAGATACAGTACGGGTGCTCCAGTTCCCCTCAGCCTAACGCCCTGGTGGCGGGACGGCAGAAAGCCGCTACCCCAGAGGCGTTTGTACAAGGGCTGGCCATCCGTCTTGGTAGCTGAGGTCATGACAACAAAGCCCGGCAAATTCTGGTTGAGAGACCCCAGGCCGTAGGAAAGCCATGCGCCTATGCTTGGGCGTCCGGGACGCTCTGATCCGGTTTGAAGGAAAGTGATCGCCGGATCGTGGTTGATAGCATCGGTGTGGACTGATTTTACAAAGCAGAGGCGATCAGCGATCTGGGCGGTATATGGCATGAGTTCGCTGACCCATGCTCCGCTTTGACCGTGTTGCTTAAACCCGAAGACGGAGGGGGCTACCGGAAAGCGGTTTTGTCCCGAGGTCTGAGTGGTCAGACGCTGGCCCTTGCGGACGGAATCAGGAAGATCCTTGTCGAAGTGTTTTCCGAGCTCGGGCTTGTGGTCGAACAGATCCATTTGCGCGGGTCCTCCGGACTGGCAGAGGTAAATTACCCGTTTGGCGCGAGGTGGAAAATGCGGGAAGGGTGTCTGGGAACCAACCCTATCTTCGCCTTTGAGGAGCGAGGCAAAAGCTGCTGATCCCAGGGCGATTCCTGAGTGCCGGAAGAACAGGCGTCGGGTAAAGGGGGCCGGGTTCATGGTCTAAGGTCGAGTAATGGCTTCGTCCAGATTCAGCAATGTATTAGCGATTGCGGTGTAAGCCGCCAGTTCGGGTGCTGACAGGGCAGGTTCAGGATCTGATTCGCCCACGTTGACGAGTTCCAAGGCCAAGCTCGTGTTGTCCAGATAGGTGCGTTGATGAATTTTGAGGGAGTTCAGGAGAACCGACATTTCTTCCGAGCGCGGAAGACGGCCCGTAACGATTTGAAAGCCGTGACTGATTCGGGCTTTTTGATTTTCTCCCCCCGCGCGGATCATGCGGGTGCCCAAACCGCGGGCGGCCTCCACGAAAATGGTGTCATTAAGAAGCGCGAGAGCCTGCAACGGAGTGTTTGTTTGTTCTCGGCGACTGATACAAACTTCGCGGGAGGGCCCGTCAAAGATTTGTAGTCCGGGAGGAGGAATCGCGCGGCGCCAAAAGGTGTAGAGGCTCCGTCGATAGAGCGCGTCTCCCGTATCCTGTTGGTAACCCTTGGCGTATGCGGATGTGGTGGGGCCAGCGATTTCATTCCAGAGGTTTGCGGGCTGGTAGGGCTTGACTGAAGGGCCTCCAATTCTCTCGACAAGAAGGCCGGAGACGAAGAGCGCCTGGTCACGGATGACCTCCCCGGAGAGGCGTAGACGAGGGGCGTGAGAGATTAGCCTGTTTTCAGGGTCTATTTGCTGGGCTGCGGGGGAAGGTTGGGAGGTTTGACGGTATGTTGAGCTGGTAACGATTAGTTTTTGGAGGGCTTTGATATCCCAGTTCAAACGGATCAATTCGGTGGCTAGCCAGTTCAGGAGGTCGGGGTGACTTGGGAAATCTCCCTGAACCCCGAAATCTTCCGAGGATTTAACGAGGCCAACACCAAAGTGGTGCTGCCAGAGGCGGTTGACGGTTACTCGGGCTGTCAGTGGGTGCTTTGGATCAACAAGCCATTCAGCCAAGGCAAGACGATTTATCTCAACTCCCCGGGGCAGAGGGGGAAGGCTGCTGGGGACTCCTGGGGCAACTTTCCGACCGCGCTGGTCGTATTGGCCTCGCTCCAGGATAAAGGTATCTCGTCTCTGGGAGTCCTCCATCACCATGGTGTCAGGGGTGCGGTCGATCAATTGCTGGCGATCTTCCTCCAGTTTTTGTCGTTGTTCGCCATCAGATTGGCTGAGTTGTTGCGCTATTTCCCTGAGGCGCTTCTGGTCCGGACGAGTGGGGGCCTTGAGTGATGGCTTGGCAAGGCCCCGGTAGGTCCCCGGTTCGGGGGTCTGATTGAAAAAGGCAAAGAGGGAGTAAAATTCATGCTGCGAAACTGGGTCGTATTTATGGTCGTGACAGCGGGCGCACCCGGTAGTCAGGCCCATCCAGACGGAGGACACGGTCTCTACGCGGTCCACGATATACTCTACGCGGAATTCCTCGGCAATTGATCCGCCTTCTCCGGTGACGCGGTTGTTGCGGAGAAAGCCTGTCGCCAGTTTTTGTTCGAGAGTTGCATTGGGGAGAAGGTCCCCGGCAAGTTGCTCCACGGTGAACTGGTCAAAGGGGATATTGTCATTGAGGACGTTGATAAGCCATTCACGCCAGCGCCACATGGTCCGGGGTTCGTCGTCCTGATAGCCGTCGGTATCCGCGTAGCGGGCGAGATCGAGCCAGTCGACAGCGGTGTGCTCACCGTAACGGGGCGAGGAAAGGAGGCGGTCGACAACCTGTTCGTAGGCATGGTGAGACGTGTCTTGTAGAAAGTTGTCCGCCTCCTCCAGAGTTGGGGGAAGGCCGGTGAGGTCAAGGGTGACCCGGCGTAGAAGGGTGGCCTTGTCTGCGGTTTCTGCCGGCTGGAGGCCCACCTCTGCCATTCGCCGGCCGATATACCTGTCGATGGGTCCGAGCGTCCGCGATGCGTTATCGTTTTTGGGAAGGGCGGGACGGCGCAGAGGGGCAAAGGCCCAATGGGGTTGCCAGTTTGCCCCCTGTCGGATCCAGTCCCTGATTTTCGTGATCTCGAGGGGTGTAAGCTGACGGACTTCATCCGAGGGGGGCATCTGGTCGTCGGGGTCGGAATGGGTGATGCGGGTGAAGAGGATGCTTTCCCGAGGCTTTCCAGGGACCACCAAAGTCCCTTCTTCCCGTGGAGTAAACCAACCCTCCTTCTGGTCTAGGCGTAGCCCTCCCTTGCGCTTGGCGGCGTCTACCCCATGACATTTGAAGCAGGTATCGGAAAGAATGGGCCGGATCTCCCGGGCGAATTCGACAGGGTTGGCAGAAAGGCCTGGGAAGCCCAGTCCTGCTGTGATGATGGCTAGGAGGAAGCTGCTCAGAGTGAGCGGTGGGATGGGTATTGCCACGCTAAATGCTGGTACGATTGCCCATCGTCAATCAAGCGGTTAGAAGGAAATTTCTAGCGGGTTTTTCTCAGAGGCCGGGCTACCCGAAAGCCGAGATTTCCCAGTTCGAGAACAGAGTTGCTGTAAAAGCGGCCGGCGGCCTGCCGATTGTTTCCCTGAAACCACGTATTTGACCGTATTTCTCGGAAAAGAGCGCCAGCAGTCGTCTCCGTCCAGTCCCAGATGGCATGATCCATACCATTCATCCCATAGGGGCTTTGGCTTCGATTTCTCCCGGCGAGCCAGAAACCGATGCCTCCATGACCATATTGGAAATAGGCGTAGTTTTTCTTCTGGGGATCATAATAGGCCGCCTTATACCATTCGTCCTCGGTAGGAAGGAAGGCTTTCGCTCCCTTCATGCGGCGGAGGGGGAGCGTGGATTCGATCAGGTTGTAGGATCCGACCTCGGTTTGGCCGCCGTGCAGCCAATTGCAGTATCTGGCCGCATCAAACCAGGAAACGTATGTCACAGGGAGGCGTGCCGCTTCCGGACGGGGAGAGTAATGGAGTGAGTTCTGACCGACCTCTGGTTTAACGCGCCGGATACTCATTCTCGGGTCGTAGAGCTTATGAAGATCCTCGGCGTGGGCCACGGCGTTTAGGAAGATGCAATACTCGGCATTGCTCACCCGGTTGTTCCCGATTTCAAAAAGATAATCGACTGCCCCGTGGGATCCAACACGGGGGCGGTTCTCATCTGCTTTGTTGCCGGGCTGGGCAACGGGAATGAATTTCTGCTCAATGGATACTTTTTTGCTGGGTTCCAGCGCAAAGGGCTTTTGCCAGAAAGTGGTATCTCCGGGTGGGGGGCGCTGGTAGAAGATAAACTCTGCAAAATTGAGTAGCGATTTCCAGTCCTCGGTGGAATACGAGTGCCCTCCCCGGCGATAAATCAGGCCATTGGAATGTTCCCGGTCAAAAAGTTGGAATGCAGGCATCGCGGCCTGGCTTGTGGCTAGCGTTCCTATCGGGTTGGCAAAGAGGTCATCTGAGGACTCCATGCAAAGTAGTGCCCGGGGCGCAACAAGAGCCTTTAGGAAGTGCTGGTCGAAGGGAAGATGCGCCTCCTTTTCTGCGAAAAGGAGGATGCGCTCATGATACCAGTTGGGCTTGTCATTCATGCCGATTGATTCGGATCCTGGGCCGAGGATGCGGGATGAGCCTGCTCCTCCGGCTCCGGATTGACAGGGCGCCACCAGGTCGATCCTTTCGTCAAGGGCGCCGGCAAGAAGGGCGGCCTTGCCTCCGCGCGAATGTCCTGTGATCGCGATGCGATCGTGATCGACGTCGGAGCGTGATTCAAGATAGTCGACGACCCGCATTCCTCCCCAGGCCCAGACAGCGAGCATCGCCCAGTCGAAATCCGGGTAAGCGCGCTGTGCGGGGCCAGTGTTCCCTCGCTTGTCAGGGGCGAGGTCGCCTCTCGCGTATTCGATGAAGATGTAGTTTTTCTCCATGAACATGGAGGCGTTTCTGCTCCCTCCCGGCGAACCTTCTTCCTCGATAATGACAGGATGAGGGCCTTTGGTTTTTGGGACATATGCGACAATGCGCATTTTCAGTTGTTCTTTGCTCCCAAGGGTTAGGGTCATCCATTCCTCATTACCAAGCCCACTGGAGTGTTTCCGAACGCGATCAACCGTAGCTACGACCTGATCAGGTTTGGGTGGAATGCGCCCGTATTGATAGAAGAGTAGCGGGTCGATTAGTTCTTTTCTACGCGCTCTCCATTCCTCTCGCTTCGTGACCCTCCTGCCGTCATTAAAAACCAGAGCATCTGGTAGGCCTGCGACCGGGGAGAGTTGCGCGAGGTCCTTTGGGAGCCCTTTTCCGAGGTCAGCCCTCCAGAAATCCTCGTTCTCCTGAGCGTCAAGGTGAACGATTGAAATGATTAGACACAGAGAGGCGAGAGCGTTCTGGGTAGCAATCAAGAGGAAGGCGTTTTACTGCGTTGTGGATGAGCGGGAAAGCAATGAATCTAGGGAGTGATCGTCCCGAGGATTTAGGGGATGGGCCGAGTGCGATCAGCCCTTATGTTTTCCGGACGAGTCGATTACGGAGTGGTTTCGGCTCTGCAGCTATGCTAACAGATCCTCTGTAATGAATATGAAACTCGGATTTATAGTATCAACTACCCTAGCTCTTTTACTCGCTGCGGTGGTGGTGATGGGAATGGGTCAGCTTTCCAAGCTGAAAAAAGAGGTCGCTGAATTGGGTGCGGAGAAGCCGGCTAAGAGCTCAAAGCAAGTTGCAAGTGCGCCCGTCGGTCTAGGTCCAGCCTCGTCATCTCGCCCATCCGGGCCTGCAAAGAGTGGGCGCGTTGCTGTCGAGGATGATGATCCAGAAGGTGAAGAGCGGGAGGATCGACAGGACGATCGACGCCGGATGATCGGCGAGTTCATGAGAGAATTGGCGCAGAGTGACGCGGGTAAGAGGATGCTGGAATCTCGAAACAAGCGGAAAGGTGCGAGGGTTTTCGGAGGATTGGTAGATGAACTGGGACTGGAAGGAGAAGACCGGGACTATTTCCTTGGCGTGGCGGGGGCCTCGGCGAGCGCGGAGGAGGACCTCTGGCGTAAGCTCATGTCTGCTGATGAAGGAGGGCGGGAAGCGGTTTTTACGGAATGGGAGAGTGAGAATAGCGCGCGAGACGCCGCGATGAGGGAGTTTCTTAACGATGAGTCGGACTGGGAGCGCTACCAGCAATATGAATCGAGGTTGGAGGAGTATGAGCAGGTGCAGGGGGATGTTCGCCGCTCAATGGAGAGTGCCGGGGTGCCTCTTACTCCTGACCAGGAGGCCCAGCTCGTGGAGGTGATGTATGAGGCCCGCCAAGAGATTGGGATGAATGAGAAGTGGCAGGGGCGGGGCATCATGAATCAAATATCTGAACCGGGAATAGCGGGCCGGCTTGAGGCTGACTGGCAGGCAGGTCAGGAGGCGATGAGCGTCGGAGTCAGCAACGTGCTTTCGGCGGAGCAGGTAGAAGCTTTCAATGCCTCCCAGAACCGCTCGATACGGGGCGCGACCATGGGTTTGCGCATGATGGAAAACTTCGGGGGTGGAGGCCGCAGATCTGAGTAAAGATGAAGGGGGCTCTTACGTTGTTTGCCTGTGGGCTGGTATTGGCCAGTTGCACAGGGTTGCTTCCCGCGCAGGGGGATTTGGGTGAAATCCAGAAAAGAAGCTACTCCTTTAAGGAGGCTGGTAAGGATATCGAATACGCGCTCTATGTCCCTTCGGGC
>JAQWTV010000076.1 GCA_029242545.1 Roseibacillus sp. | reverse complement strand
TGTCCAGAAGTCCACTGGACCATAGCGACATGTCCCGGATGACTTCTGCGTCGAGGCGATAGCTTGGACCCCTCGCATACCAGAGGTTTTCCGGGTCTTCGGGTAGATCAGCTCTCTGGTTGGATTGCTGCATGAAGGTCTTGCTGGTCAGCATCAGCTTGAGAATGTGACGAAGGTCCCACCCGGAGTCCTGCAGTTCCAAAGCGAGCCAGTCCAGAAGTTCAGGATGTGTTGGCTGCTTGCCCTGCAGACCAAAGTCCTCTGGGGAGCGCACGATGGCATCGCCGTAGACTCGCTGCCAGATTCTGTTGACGAGAACCCGCGCGACGAGTGGGTTCTCGGGGGAGACGAGCCATTGCGCAAGCCCGAGACGATTGGGGGGCGCATCCACAGGGAGACTGCCCATGACGGAGGGAATTCCGGGCTTTACCGGGTCACCGGTTGGTTGATTGTATTCGCCTCTTACGAGTATCTTGGTAGGTCTGGGTTTGCCAAGTTCCTGTGCCACCAAGGTTGAGGTAAAACGCTTTTCGGATTCCGTGAAGAGCGTCTTCAGCTCTGTGGCTTTAGGATGAAGAGTGGACTCCTTGAACGGTCCCTTGGGATCGGCGACCCGATTTAACTGTTCCCTCCGGGAAAGCGCCTTCCATTGTGATGTTTCGGCGGCGGCAATCGGAAGAGCTTTGAGGTCAGCTAATTCTTTTAAAAGGTCTTCATTCCTGGTGGTAAGGCTCTCCCATTCGTCCCATGCAACCTGATCTGCAGGAGCTTTCATGACGGGGCCATACTCGTATTTGTTCCCGTCCATCGGGGACTCCGACGTCGAGTTGAAGAAGGCAAGAAGCTGATAGTATTCAGTTTGAGTAATCGGATCGTATTTATGGGTATGACAGCGAGCACAGGACATGGTCATTCCCAGGAGAACTGTGCCAATGGTCTCGGTCCGGTCGAAATTGTTTTTACACTGAAATTCTGCAGGGATGGCTCCGCCTTCAGCAGTCGAGGGATTCATGCGGACAAATCCTGTTGCTACCTTTTGCTCCAGAGTTGCTTCGGGAAGGAGGTCGCCGGCAAGTTGCCAGATGATGAATTCGTCAAGTGGGAGGTTCTTGTTGAAGGCGCGAACCACCCAGTCCCGGTAAGGGTAGATGCCGCGTTTGTTATCCAGATGGAGACCATGGGTGTCACCGTAACGAACTGCATCAAGCCAGTATCGAGCCTGATGTTCTCCATAGCGAGGGCTCTCCATCAGCGTTTCGAGATAGCGTGGATATGCAGTAGTTGTCTCGTCGCTCAGAAAGCTCGCCAGGACAGCAGGGTCGGGAGGCAGGCCAGTGAGGGTAAGGGCCGCTCTCCGCGCCAAGGTAGCTCGATCACTCATGGTGGCGAGGTCCGCCTTCTCTCCGAGCTTTTCAATCAGCTTGGCTTTGACGAAGCGGTCGATCGGATGCTCAGCTTTGGTGTCTTCGGGAACTGTGCTCGGGTTCTTGCGCACAGGAGTCACAAAAGACCAGTGCTTGGCATACTTGCCGCCCTCCTTGGCCCATCGTGATAAAATTTCCCGTTCGTCGGAAGTGAGCTGCTTGTCGGCGTCCTTCGGAGGCATCGGGTCGTCCGCGTCGTGTATCCGTAGAATGAGCTCGCTGTCTTCAGGGTTGTCCGGATCGATGGCTCGAAGTCCATCGCGGTCTTCGGTGGCGCCTTGGTAGGAATCAAGACGGAGATCATCCTCCTTTTTTGCATCCGGTCCGTGACAGACAAAGCATTTGTTAGAGAGAATAGGAAGGACCTCCCGTGCGAAGTCCACCTCCTTGGCTTCGGATTGCTGGGGGCTGCCCAGCGTGAGGGCGAGGAACGCAAAGGTACCCCGGGCGAGGCATCGTTGCGCTGCCAGTGTCTGAGATCTCATGACGGGTTTTCAGGACCAATGGTTTAAGTCCTAACACTTGTTAAACAATCCTCCTGCCAGCTCAACCCGAATTTTCATCTCCAGGAAGAGAGTGGGCTGGACGCAGGACCCAGAGGTGGGTGCCGGACGAAATCCGTTGAAATATGAGCCTTGGCAGGAAAGGCCGGGAGGTCGGGAGAACCGGGAGTGTCCTTGCGGCCCCCGAATCCGGTTTCAAGGCCTTATCATGATTGGCTGATACTCCTCTTTCCGCCTTTACTTGGAGCGCTACGCGGCAAAAATGACGCTCGAGCCAGATTGCTGGTCCCGGCTCGTAACCCCCGTTTTTATAAACCCCAGTATTCATGAATCTTCGCTACTTTGTCGCCCTTCCTCTTCTCGGCATCCTTCTTTCACTCCAGCTCCTCCGTGCGGAGCAAGTGGTGATCCGGGAAATCATGTATCATCCACAGATGGTCCCCGAGGGTGAGACGCCATTTCCTGAATTTATAGAGATCGAAAATCTTACCTCAAGCGTCTTTGATATTGCGGGGTGGAAGGTTACCGGCGGGGTTGATTATACGTTCCCAGATTTCTCGGCGGCAGCTCCCAACGACTCCTTCTTGGTGGGACGGCGTAAGATCGTGGTCTGTCAAGGGGATCCAGCGGAATTTCGTGCCGTCTATGGAGTGTCTAATGCGATCCAGGTGTTCGGGCCCTGGACAGGCTCTCTCGATAATGCCGGTGACCGAATCACCGTGCGGGACAAGAATGGTGTTGTGATGGCATCAGTCCGCTATGACGACAAGCACCCGTGGCCGGTTGCGCCCGATGGAGCTGGGCACAGTCTCGTGTTAACCGAGTCAGAGCGGGCGATCGATGACTACCGAAGTTGGGGAGCGAGTTCCCGAGTTGGAGGGTTTCCTGGCAACTCTGATAGCGCAGTGGTCTCCGCTCTAATGGTCAACGAGCTTCATTTTGACTCGGATGGAGATGTCGACTGGATAGAGGTTCACAACACTTCAAATATCGTTCAGAGCCTGGATGGATATTTTCTGAGTGGGGCACGAGGCTTTGGCGACAAAACCGAGATATCAGGGATGGTGCCACCTAAGGGTTTTCTTAGTTTCGATGTGGGATTTTCCGATAACGGAGTCGCGTTCCTCGTGGACAGTAACAATGTGGTCCGGAGTGCGGTGGGATACGATCGGGATAGCCTCCGGGATCATGTCGCAGCATACCCTGACGGCTCCACGGATTTCTACTCCTCTGCTCAGGGAAGCAGGGAGGCGCCGAACAATCCCGACCGCGAAACCGGAGTGGTGATCAATGAGCTTATGGTAGAGCCTCCTTCCGGTCATCGGGATGGAGAGTTTATTGAACTCTATAACAGAGGCAGTGCGATTGTGGATATGAGTGGTTGGCGAGTCGTGGATGGTGTGGATTTTCGTTTCTCAGCAGGGTCGACTATTGCCCCCGGTGAATATGTGGTAATCGCGGCAAACGAGCGGATTACAGCGGCGGCCTTTCCGGATGCGCGGATCATAGGGCAGTACAGCGATAGCCTGAGTAACAATAACGAACTGCTTCGGATCGAGGACGAGTGGGGTAACATGGTAGATGAGGTCCACTATCACACCGGTGGAGACTGGCCTGAAAAGGCCGGGGGA
The DNA here is from genome assembly GCA_029242545.1 of Roseibacillus sp. Taxonomy (GTDB): domain Bacteria; phylum Verrucomicrobiota; class Verrucomicrobiia; order Verrucomicrobiales; family Akkermansiaceae; genus Roseibacillus_B. The sequence goes on along the minus strand of JAQWTV010000076.1, from coordinate 2,990 downwards.
CTTGGAAGCTCACTCGAATTACGGCACCCGTCGATGGACAACTCCGTACCCACCGCGTGGAGGGATTCCGACGAATCAGAGAAAGGAGAGTGGACGACGTTCTCGATAACAGACAGCTATGATCGCTTGCGGACCATGGGGGGAGAAAGCAGCTATGAGGAGTTGCACATGCATGGGGTCGGTGACTGCGAGATTGCCATGCGGAACATGAATTTTGCATTGAGTCAGGGTGGGCCCAACCTCCTGCCGGGGCGGGGACAAAGGGTCAGTACAAACGGGCAGGGAGCTTCCGGGTGGTTGTGCCAGGGCACGCATCATCTGAGTTATATGCAGGGTCGTGATTTTCATCTCGTTTCCACGGGGCATGGGGACATCAAGGCGAACAGGGTGGAGATCGATGTGACCGGCATGAATCGGTCGGATAATCTGACCTTTGATTGTGAGGCTCGCTGGGTCTACGGAAAGCCCACCGTTATTGTGCATACCTGGGATCGGTCCTTCGGAGGTGTCCTGAGGTTGCCTGTTCCGAGAAATCTCGGGAGCGCAGGGTCCGGCAACTCGGCCTTGATCCCCTCGGCTGCTCCTGCGTTGAGCGGGCTCATTCATAATCCGGCTGTCCCGCGTGGCAACCCTGTGCAAGTCACCGTCAGGGTCAGTTCATCCGATGCTCCAACGGTGAACCTGCGACATCGCCTCGACAGCGCTAACCCCGACACGGCGTGGGATACAGTTCAGATGGTCGATGACGGCTCCAATGGAGATAACGTGGCAGGTGATGGAATATATACTGCCACTCTTGCTGAATACACCTCGGACGGAGTGATTGCCCAGTTCTATGTCGAAGCAGAAAGCGCGGGTGGGGAAGTTACCGTCATGCCAAGTCCCGCTCCGGAGCGTCCCGCAATGTTTATTGTGGACACCACTGCGGTTCCCCGGGACCTGAGAAGCCAGCGCTTCGTCATCTCGGCCCGGACCGTGCAAGCCTTGGGTAATGCTGGTCAGGGCTCAGCTTTTAATTATGCCTTCCCCCGGCTTTCAAACCAGTTTTTCAACTGCACATTCATAGGTAACGAGCGGCATATCATCTACAATGCCGAATTCCGCAAGGCGGGGAGTCCATGGCAACGAAGCGATAGTTTCAGCACTTCTCAGGGTAAGACCCTAAAGTGGAAAAGCCCTCGGGATAAGCGCTACCGTGGGTGGGCTCGCAGGACGATCGATGACGACCCGGCTGTTGGAAGATCCCACAACAACAGGCTAGTGAGATACTGGCTCTACCTTCTGGGGCACCCGTCGAGCGAACATGAGTTTATTCGCATCGTGATCAACAACGGTCCGGCAATGATTCGTGAGGACGTTGAAACCAATGCCAACGATTTCCTTAAACGGAACTGGGACCAGGGTGAAAAGGGAGAGCTTTACCGTATCGATGATGAGTGGTGGTTTGACGATGGCTGGAGCCGCACTCAGAGAAACGCGGACTGGGGAGTGGACGGACGGAGCGTAGAGCCGAACATGTATCATGCTGAATGGATGAAACGGTCGCGTGAAGACGAATACGACTATGGTTCATTCCTTAATTGGGTGTTCTCCGTGGGGCAGAATCGGTTCACTCGTGAGGAAATTGAAAGGATGGCTGACATCGATATGATGGCGGTCAACGCGGTTGTTCGTGGCTGGGTCGATGACTGGGACACTCTAACCCGCAATAGGGGAAAGAATGGGTATTTTCTCCGGAAACATAGTGATGGAAAATGGATGCTTCTGCAGTGGGACTCTGACCTTACCTATGGGAATACTTCGGCTCCCTTCATTGGGGGGTTGACGGGAGTGCCTAATTTTTTCCGAAAGCCCTACGTGGAGCAGAGGGTGAATTACTACATCGGGGAGATGGTGGAAAAATATACCAGTGGTTCAGAGCGCCTGGAGACATGGTTTGATCTTGAGGCGCGCTCTAATAGGAGAGTTTCGATCAGCCCGAACCGGTATCTCAACTTTAATAATTCAAGGGTGAACTATGCGATGAACTCGGAAATCGGAAGCGCTGTTGTGAACACCCGCTTTTCGGTCAACGGCCCCTCCAACACAGCTGCGGATGTAATTGATCTCAGCGGGACGAGCAACCATCGTGCTTTTGATATCCGTGTCGTCGATCGTCCGGATGTAGAGATTCAGTTTACGGGGCAGACCGAGTGGAATGCGTCGGGAATTTATCTGCGCGAGGGTCGCAATGAATTAGAGTTTCAGGCTCTTGATTCAGAGGGGTTAGTCGTGGGAACGGATGTAGTGGTCATCAACAAGGCAGGTAACGCTCCGCCGGTTGTTCATCTTGATAGTTCTCCTTCTTCGCTGAATGTGCCGGTGCATAGTACGCTGGTGGTCGATGGGGGTGCGAGTTTTGACCCTGAAGCCACGGACCTGACCTATCGGTGGGAAGTCGATGGGGGAGCAGTGCTTGAAAACCCGTCTCCCGAAACTGTGGGTGTTCGTTTTCCGAGACCCGGATTATACCTGCTCAGTGTTACGGTAGAGGACGAAGACGCGAGCGAGACCGTGACCACAAGGGAGATTACGGTCTATTCGGAATCTGAGTGGCACCCATTCTCGGATCAAACTCTGGGCGAGGGTTGGGTAGAAGAAAATGTGGAAGTCCGGCACGACTACAGTGGTAGTGCCTGGTACTCTCTGAATGACAGGCCTGGGGAGCTTACCCTGAAATTGAATGACGATTCCGCGAAATCGATGCGAACGGTTAATCCGCAATATCCAGTTCTCTGGCGTGACCTCACCGGGGTGGAGGATGTTCTTCTCCAGACCGACCTCAGCCTCTCCACGATTCAGCAGGGAGCATTTATCGCGGGCCTGATCCTGAGGGTTATCGAAGAGGGGCAGGAGGTAACTTATGCGCTCGGAATGGAAAACGGAGACTTTCTGCGAGCGCGGAAAATTGTTGGAACAACTGAGACCCGGCTGGGTAGCGTTAACTGGAC
>JAQWTV010000053.1 GCA_029242545.1 Roseibacillus sp. | reverse complement strand
CTGAACACATTACGATCCAACGGGGGAGCCACTGATCCACACATGAAAATCTTCCGTGTGTTCCCTGGTAAGGATAACGAGGCGCAATGCCTCGTTCTCGTCGATATCCTCCATACAGAAAAAGACTCTAGGACTCAAATTAATGCAACCTGGTCCTGCCAGTGGAGTTTCACCAGCACACAACCTCCTCTTCTGACTGCGATTGAGCTCACTAGTTACGAGGAAATCAGCCAACTCAAAACCCCCTCTCCCCTTTTTGAGGATGCAACTCGCAGCATTCTTGAACATGACGCCTCCTACCGCGATCAGCTCCTCTATTCCACGGACTACTGGCGGAGTCGTCTCCCAAGGGAGCTAGGTCTCGACCCAGTGGCCAATCATGGCCTCGCGATCGGAGACATCAATGGAGACGGGCTCGATGACCTCTACATCTGCCAGCAGGGAGGATTACCGAATCGGATGCTCCTGCAAAATCGAGATGGCACTCTCCATGATGTCACTGAGGCTAGTGGCACGGGGTGGCTCGATTACTGCGCATCCGCCCTTTTTGTTGATCTCGACAACGATGGCGACCGTGACCTGATCGTCTCTCAGGACTTTCGGATCATGGCCATGGCGAACAACGGCAAAGGGGTTTTCAGCCTTGCCTTTGGCTCTTCAACCAAAGCGCAATCCTTCTCCCTCGCAGCTGCCGATTATGACGGAGATGGCCTGGTTGACTTCTATGTTTGCGGCTACAATCCGTCCAAGTCGGTCCTGCGAGGTGGCGCGATGGGGGAGCCTATGCCGTTTCATGATGCCAACAATGGCGGACCCAACATGCTGTGGCACAATCAGGGCAACCTCGAATTCAGAGACGCCACTACTACAGCGGGAATGGACGTTAATAATCGCCGCTTCTCCTTTGCCGCTTCCTGGGAAGACTATGACAACGATGGAGACCAAGATCTCTACGTTGCCAACGACTACGGCCGGAACTGCCTTTACCGAAACGACGGCGGAACCTTTGCTGAAGTTGCGGCTGAGTTGCGCCTCGAAGACACTTCATCCGGAATGTCGGTAAGCTGGGCCGACTTCAATCTTGATGGCCAGATGGACGTTTACACCAGCAACATGTTCTCCAGCGCTGGCAATCGGATTACTTACCAGAAACAATTCAAGCCAGGCCTCCCTGGGGAAATCCGTAAGCAGTTTCAGCATCTGGCCATCGGAAATTCACTTTTCGAGGGGGTGGCCGGCAGCGCCTTCAATGATGTTGGAGTTCAGGCAGGCGTCAATATGGGACGCTGGGCATGGGGGTCCAAGTTCGTTGATTTCAACAATGATGGCTGGGATGACATCCTCGTCGCCAATGGCTTCATCTCTGCGGACGACACCGGGGACTTATGAAGTGTCTACTGGCGACAGGTCGTGTCGCAATCCCCAGTCGATGACTTCTCAGAAAACGCCATTGCACCCTACAAGCAGGGCTGGAGAGCACTCAGCCGACTCCTCCATGAAGATCGCACTTTCAGTGGAGGCGAGCGGCACTGCGCCTTTCTCAATACCGCTAGCGGGCAAGCGAAGTTTGCCGACGTCTCTGCCCTGACCGGTTTCGGCTTTCCCGACGACGGCAGGGGGCTCGCCACCGTGGACTGGGATTTCGACGGCGATCTTGACCTCTGGATCACCAACCGAACTGCCCCTCGCGTTCGGTTTCTGAAAAATAACTCCTCCTCGAAGCAAAGCTTTGTGGCATTCAGGCTGGAGGGCAACGGCACCACATCCAACCGCGACGCCATCGGCGCGAGACTGGAACTGACTCTTGAGGGAGCAAAAGCGGCAACCCGGATACGCACCCTCCGCTGTGGAGAAGGGTTTCTCTCTCAGTCCAGTAACTGGATCCACTTTGGAATGGGGAAGAATACCGCGATATCGAGGCTGGTAATTCGATGGCCCGCGGGCGGGACGGAGGAGATTACCGCGCTTCAGGCGAACAAGTTCTACCTCATCAAGCAAGGCAGCGGCAAAGGAACTCCGGTTAGACCTCCAGGTAACCAGGTTGCCTTGAAACCGGGCAATCAAAAGCCCTACGCCTCATCGTCGATAACCAGAACTATTGCTCCCACCGGTCTTCTCATGCCTCAGTTGGAACTCATCGACGCGAACGGGCAAACCAAACCCTACCTCCCCAGCAGGACAGCTCCCCTGCTTCTCAATATATGGTCGAGCGTTTGTGACACCTGCGTCACGGAGCTCACCGATTGGTCTTCGCATGCGACAAAGCTGAGAGAGTCTGGCCTTGAGATCGTAACTTTCAACACCGACCACCTCGATGGAGGCGCCTCTGCAGCTGATGCCCGCTCCGCACTCGAAAAATCCGGATCCCCCTTCCCCAACCTCAAGATCTCAGAAAGAAGTCTGAAGGCTCTGGATTTTCTGCAACGCTCACTCCTTGACCGCAGGTCTCCTCTCCCCGTTCCAAGCACCTTTCTGGCCACCCGCTCCGGAGAGCTCATTGCATTCTACCGAGGCCCTGTTTCCCCTGTGCAGATTCTCCAAGACCTCTCCCTTGGCGACCCCAACCTCTCTCCAGAAGCACGACGAGATGCTTCCGTCCCTTTTCGGGGCCTCTGGGTCGGCAGTCCTGTTCCAGCACGACCAAACCGTGTGGCTTCGCTCATGGCTGACCATGACGAAGTGCCTTTGGGGGCGTCCTACTTGAACCACTGCGCCTCCCTGCTCGAGTCCGAGACTCTCGACTCCGACGGCAAGCGCAACCTTGGTGATATTTATTACGTGGCAGGCCTCCTCAATGGACTGGAGAAAACCCAGCGCGCCATCGCCATCAAGCAACTGACCCGTGCCCGAGACCTCATCCCGGACGACGTTCGAATCCGCCTTGAACTTGGGCGGCAGCACTTCCTGACCGGCAACTTACTCAACGCTGAAAAGGAAATGACCGTGGCCGCGAAAATCAATCCGGATGACCTTGCCCTGCTAATGGATCTTGGCCTGATGCGCTTTCGAATCGGCGAGTTTCAAAAATCGCATGATGCCTACAGCAAGGTCGCTCAGGCAACTCCTCGTAACGGCATGGCGCTCTATCATCTAGCCAACAATGAAGTGCGACTTGGAAGACTCCCGGCAGCGATCGGGAACTACCGCAATGCCCTAACCCGGGTCCCGAACCTTTCTCAGGCAGCGAACAACCTCGCATGGATCCTCGCAAGTCACCCGGACGACGGGCTCCGCTCTCCGGAGGAAGCTTTGGAAATCACCACTCGCCTTTGTCGGGAAACCCGAAATAAATCTCCCCTCTACCTCGATACCCATTCAATCGCCCTTGCAAACATGGGAAAATTCGAGGAGGCCATCGTGGCCGCCGGGCAAGCCATTGCTCTCATCCCCGCTCAAAACAAACCTGCGATCGAGGGAATTCGCAGTCGCCTTGCTCTCTACAACGCAGGAAAACCCTACAGGGAAATGGGTTGGTCCAAATAGGGTTTTCCCAGCAGTCCATACTATCAGGTATTGCTTCCTTTGTCTCTTCCCGGAAGGTTGCATTCTCCTTCCTATATTCTCCAAATCTAGACGCGGAATTAACTCCAGTTCGCTCTGATTTCCATTGACCCGATTGTCTGGATTGAGAACATGGATGGCAACCCAATGATGGTATTCTTCAATTTCGCGAATGAGGTCTACCACCCGCCGCAAACCAAAAAAAATCCCAGACAACCCACCCAGCACACCCATGAAGGCTCACGTCGCAATCATCTCGTTTCTCTCCATCATGATCCTGTCGCCGCATGTCATGGCGCAGCACACCCCAGAAAGGCTGCTCTTCCGCCGCACCGACAACCTGCCGGGCGCGGACTTTACTGGAGCGTTACCTACCAATGTGGACCAGGAAGCCCCCTTCGGAGAACTGGACGATCCTGCTTCAAGTTTGATTTCGGCCCTCGACGTGGACCGGGAACCCGGGACGGAAATTGACCTGCTCGGCGATAACTACGACCTGGCGTTCATCTTCCAGTTTTACGACGAAGATGGAGTGTTTTCGTTCACGGAGAACTTTGATGACCGGGTTAAGGTGGTTGCCACACCGATTTCGGGATCAGGCGACCTCGAGGGCACAGGCATGCCATTTGAGCACACGGACGTGAGCTGGAATACCCGGACCTTTGGTAACTTCGACTTCTCTGCCGAGGGTGGCGGAGGCTGGTTCAATGTCGATATCTGGCTCGTGGAGGACGGTGGAGGCGCTCAATCGGCGGCAGACATTGGATTCGGCTACTATAATGATTTCTCCACCAATACTGCGGATTTCGGTGGAATCGGCTACGTCGGTGCCTTTGGCATCAGCAGTGGCGCGCCTGCTGCATTTGACACCGACGCCAACGGTCAGAGCTGGGGTGCCTACCTCGATAGCTTTGATCCAGACATTGACACCGATGGAGACAGCATCCCGGACGGCTACGAGGAGCAGTTTTTTCCCGGAGACCTGACCCAGCTCGGACCAGGAGACTTTGACGAGGATGGAGTGACCGATGCCGAGGAGTATACTGACGGGACAGATCCTACGGTAGCCGATGGAGACGATGACGGGCTCAACGACGGCGCTGAGAAGGCCGCAGGGACCGACCCAGGCAACCCTGATACAGACGGCGACGGTCTCCTTGATGGAGTGGAGACCGGCACTGGAACTTTCGTTAACGCCAGCGATACCGGCACCGATCCGCTCAGCATTGATACCGATGGGGACGGAGCTACCGACGGCCTTGAAATCAACGAAAATACCGACCCGAACGACCCTGACAGCACTCCGGGCATCGTCACGATGCAACCATCCTTTGTGCCGATCGACGCAGTCGACAGTGGAGTTTACCTTCCAGACCTGACCCAGACCGGTCTCAACTACCAGGAGAACAAATACAACGCCGGCACAATTTTGAACGGACAGAGCCAGAACAACTACGACATCCATGTCTCTGGAAACCCTGCTCCGAATTCGTCAGTCGACGCGATCGTTCCTTGGGCGAGCCATGGTGGCGGTGGAGGCTTTTCCACCCGGAACAGCCCCTTTGTTGATGGCGGAGGTGACAACTTCACCGTTCGCTACAACGGATACCTCGACATGAGCGGCTATGCGCCGGGACAATATACCATTCACATCGTCTCGGACGACACCAACTACTTCGTCATGGACACCGCGGATGGAATTGTCATTGCAGATGATCCAAACTGTTGCGCGGAGCGCACGCAACCCTTCACCATTTCGACTCCCGGCATCTTCCCGTTTGATAACGTGTTTGGTGAGCAGGGCGGCGGTGAGTGGACCGATGTAGCCATCAGCGGCCCTGGCATTCCCGGGATCGTGGCACTTGGTGACACCGAGAATGGAAGCCCTCCAGTCTACCCCATCGTGGGCGATGCCACCGACTCCGACGGAGACGAATTACCCGACGGGTGGGAAACCTCCTGGGCAGGCATTGACGACCTCGATCAGCTTACCGCTACAGGAGATTTTGATCAGGATGGATCCACTGACGTAGCGGAATTCGCTGCGGGCACGAACCCCACTAACAATGACACCGACTCCGATGGCCTGCTTGACGGCGCTGAGGCTACCGCCGGAACGGACCCTAACAGTAACGATAGCGACAACGACGGCCTGCTTGACGGCGTTGAAACCGGTACCGGCACCTTTGTCAGCGCAGATGATACTGGTTCAGACCCTCTGAATGCGGATACCGATGGCGATAATGTTCCTGACGGCTTCGAGGTCTCTGAGAACACCGACCCTAATGACCCTGATAGCGGACCGGATATTCCGGTGATCCAGCCCACCTTCATCCCGATCAATGAACTAGCACCTGGATCCTACGGGCCAGACTTCGCCAATCCCGGCGTTGACTATCAGGAACGGCACTACCCGGGTGGCGTGATCTTCAACAATCAGGCCGAGAGCAACTACAACGTGCATACCTCTGGAGACCCAGTTCCTGACCGCTCGCTTGAGGCCGTGGAACCTCTTACCAGTCACGGAAATGGCGGGACCGGCATCTCCGGAATTAATCGCCCTTGGCTCGACGGCGGTGGGGAGAACTTCACCGTTCGCTATAACGGCTACCTCGATATGTCAGGTTTTGAGACTGGAACATATAACATTCATATTGGTGCCGATGACACGAACTTCTTCATCATGGACACCCTCGATGGACAGGTTACTGCACAGCACAACTGCTGCCCGCAGAACCAAGCCACTCCGTTTACGATAACGTCGCCCGGAATCTTCCCGTTCGACAATGTCTTTGGTGAGCAAGGTGGCGGCGACTGGACAGACGTCGGCATCAGCGGCCCCGGAATCAACGGCATTGTCGCTATTGGTGACATTGCCGGGGGTAGCCCTCCCGTCTACTCCATTGGAGCTGACGCTACCGACGATGATGGCGACGATCTTCCCGACACATGGGAACTATCATGGGATGGCATCGACAGCCTCGATCAGCTCTCCAGTGCAGGGGACTTCGATAACGACGGTCTCACTGATCTCCAGGAACTGAATGCCGGATTGAATCCAACCAATGACGACACCGATGATGACGGTGCAAGCGACGGCGACGAGATCGCCAACGAAACTAATCCTCGGAATCCTGACAGTGACCGTGACGGACTGAGTGACGGAGCAGAGACCAACACCGGAGTCTTCGTGGACGCAAATGACACCGGAACAGACCCACTCAACAACGACTCCGATGGGGACCTCATCAGTGACTTTGTCGAAGTCAGCGACCCGGGGCGGGACCCAAATGTTGCGGAAGCGCCCACCGCCGGAGACCTTACCGCCGATCTCACGGTGTATTATAACTTCGACGAAAATCTGCTCGACCAGGCCCATATCATTTCCGGCTCAGCGAGCACCAACGCCGACGACCTTGAGTTTATCGCTCCTCACCCTGGCACCTATGACACAGGACTCTTCGGAGGAGCTGGCTATCTGGGTAATGGGCAAGGAGGCGGCCATGCAGAGACTGCCTACAGTCCCGACATTGACGGAAACATCGCCGAACCGAGTCAGGAAATCACGGTCCAGTGGTGGGGTCGCGTGGACCAATTTACCACAAACTGGCAAATCGGCGTAGGCCGTGGTGAAGGTGCCAACTGGCGCTTCCACCGCTGGAATAACAATCCCACCATGGCTTGGCAGGGCGGCTCTAATGACATCCATGGTGATGCCACCGAGTTCGCAATTGATGACGGTGAATGGCATCACTTTGTCGGCACATCGAATGGCGTTTCCAACGTCCGCGCGCTTTACATCGACGGAAGGGAAGCAGTTTCCACAACGCTTTCAGGACCTCTGAACTCCGACCCGAATCTTCCTCTGATGATCGGTGAGAACCCAGGAGCGCTAAATCGCCAATGGGATGGAGGAATCGACGATGTGGCTATCTGGAGACGAGCCCTGACTGCCGAGCAGATCCAGGCAATTTATCTTGCTGGCACAAACGGGCAAAGCCTCGGAGATCTCATCGGCGGTGCGGGTATTGACCCTCTGGGTCTTGCAGTAAGCCTTGCCGCAGACGATCCGCTTACCATCAGAGCTGAATTCAACACCCAGCCAGCACGGCAATACGATATCCTTGTCAGCCCAGACCTCAACTCACCTCGCGACACATGGACTGAGCTTGAGGGATATCAAGACATCCCTGCTGACGAATCCGGTCGAGCCAGTGTTGAGTTTGCTGCTCCCTTTGACGGAGTCGGCTTCGTTGCAGTGCGCGAAGAAGGCCTCCCAGCCTTCTTCGAAGAAGACTTCGAAACTGGAGACGGCGGATGGACC
>JAQWTV010000043.1 GCA_029242545.1 Roseibacillus sp. | reverse complement strand
TCTCCTTCCACGAGACGATTTGGTCTATTTGTCTATTTGCATGGGGCCGTATTCTGCTATTGTTTCCACGTTGCCGTTACCTCGCCGTTTCGGTGACAAGGCCCCGGTTAGTCCCCGGGGCCGCTTTTGTTTTAGAGAATGTCGTGGTTTTTCGGTCTGCAGGGACCCCATGCTTGTCGCCTGAGCCTTGAGGAGGTATGTATGAAAGACCGTGATTTCGAATTTACTCCAAGCCCTGCTCGTCGGTGTACTCCTGATGGCTTCGCCAGCCTCTGCTAGACTCTATATCACGGAGTTCATGGCAGATAACAGGGCGACTATTGAGGATGAGGATGGCGATGCCTCTGACTGGATAGAGATCTTTAACTCCGGTGATACGCCCGTGGACCTTGACGGCTACTTCCTCACTGATGCGGCGGATACCCTCACAATGTGGAGATTTCCTTCAGTCGAGATTGCCGAGAACGGTTTTCTGCTGGTGTTTGCCTCGGGAAAGGACCGGCGCAACCCTGAGTCAGAACTTCATACGAGCTTCAAGATTTCCAGCGATGGGGAATATCTAGCCCTCGTCAACCCAGATGGAACTTCAGTAGTTGCGGATTTTGGCACCGAGGACAACCCGATCCCTGAACAGTTTGAGGATTCTTCCTATGGCCTCATGCAGGGAGGAGGCCTGACGCCCACAATGTTTATCGGGCCAACGCAACAGGTCAGGGTCATCATTCCCGCGGATGACTCGCTCGGCGGGGACTGGACCGAGCAGGAATTTGATGACTCAGGGTGGCAAGCTGCCCAAATGGGGATCGGCTACGACGAGAACGATACTTACGCCCAGGAATTTGGCGCAAATGGCGATCTCGGTAATGATTTTAACGGAGTGAATACCTCCGTCTATATCCGGATTCCTTTCGAGGTCAGTGATCCGTCAACGATCACTAACCTGACACTGAGGATGAAATACGATGATGGGTTTGTTGCTTATCTCAACGACACCCTGGTTGCGGATGCGAACGCACCTGGTGGATTAACCTGGAACTCCGAGGCAACCGGTAATCACTCAGATGGCGAAGCGGTCACCTTCCTGGACTGGGACATCACTTCGTTTGTGAACAGACTGAGGCCTGGTGCGAATGTTCTCGCCATTCACGGGCTGAATGACGGCATCACCAGTTCGGACATGCTGATCACTGCAGAGCTTAGGGGCACGAGGATTACGGATCCGTCGCTCGGAGAGCCAGGTTATCTGGCCTCGCCCTCGCCGCGGACCTTCAATGGAGATACGTTTGACGGGTTTGTCGGGGACACTTCATTTAATATTGATCGTGGTTTCTTTGAGGACCCCTTTGCCCTTGAAGTTACCTCCTCCACGGAAAGCGCTGAGATTCGCTACACCTTGGATGGAAGCCCGCCGAGCCCAACAAGGGGGATGGTCTACACTGGGCCCATTCAGATAACCGGGACAACAGTGGTTCGTGCCATGGCGCACCAGGCCGGGTTAAGACCTACCAATGTCGACACTCAGACCTACCTGTTTCCGGAGGACGTGGTCAATCAGTCTCGCATGCGCACCTCCGTTACCCAATCGGCAACCTTTGGGCCCCAGATGGTGGATTCTCTGAAGGCCGTGCCGACTGTTTCAATCGTCACGGACAATCCTGGTCCGTTTCAGAATGAGGGGGGCAGCAATATCCGGAGTGAGTCGCCAACGTCCGTGGAGATGATCTTTCCCGATGGCAGAGCCGGTTTTCAGGAAAACGCCGGCTTAAAGCACTTTGGAGGTTACTACACCAACTTCCGGAAGAAGAGTTTTCGCATTGGCTTCCGCTCACAATACGGCGCGACCAAAGTCAAATATCCCATCTTCGACGGATTCGAATACAAACACTACCCGCCGACTGATCGCTTTGACATTATGGATTTACGCAGTGGGTCCCACGATATGCGCTCCCGTGGGGCCTACATGTCCAACCGCTTCACTGATGACTCTATGCTGGATATGGGCAATCTTGCTCCGCACGGGCGCTTTGTGCACGTCTACCTCAACGGTAGTTACTGGGGGCAATATCATCTTCGTGAGCGATGGAATGCTGACATGGCCTCAAGCTATCTTGGAGGCCCCAAGGCGGACTATGACGCGGTGAATCTCAATGACGGATTCCGCAATGATGAAAAGGTCTACGACGGTGACGGCGTCTTCTGGAATGAGGCGAAGGCACTGGCATCAGGATCCAATCCTTGGGCAAACAATAATAACAATATCGATGTCGCAAACCTTATTGACTTCATGCTGCTATGGGTAAGCGGAGATTCGGAGAGCGAGGTCAGGTTGCTGGGCTCCAAGACGCAGGGGCAGCCTTTTCGCTTCCAGATGAAGGACGCCGATGGCTACCTGCGTAGCACGAATCGCTCCGTCACCAGTTCCGGGCCTCTAGATTTGATGTCCCGACTCCGCAATGGAAACACGGACTTTGCCATGCTGGTCGCTGACCGGATCCACATGCACTTCTTCAACGATGGGGCTCTGACGCCATCTCAGAATATCGAGCGACTGCAAAAGCGTGTTGATGAAGCCCGGCCGGGGTTTATTGCCGAGTCCGCGCGTTGGGGAGATCAGTTTCGCGAATATCAGGACTGGCTCAACTACCAGCAGAATCTGGTCAATAATCACTTCAGGGGCCTCACCAGTACTATGGTCGGTCGATTCAGGGCGAGTGGTATGTATCCGGATACCATTGCGCCCGTCTTTAGTCAGCATGGAGGTTCTGTCCTGTCGACTACCCCTCTGACAATGTCAACCGACGCTGACACTATCTACTATACTCTCGACGGAAGTGACCCCCGGTTACCGGGAGGAGTCCCCAACCCAATAGCTACGCTCGCTTCCTTTGGCGGTGGCAATCAGGTCGACCCACCACAAACCTTTATTACTACCGGGCATCTCTGGAAATTCCTCGACGACGGAAGCAACCAGGGAACGAGCTGGAGAGTCAGTGCCTTTGACGATTCCTCATGGGAAGAGGGACCGTCCGAGCTGGGGTATGGATCGGATGGAGAAGGGGCGGGAACAACGGTCTCCTTTGGCCCCAGCAGTAGCAATAAGTATGCTACCACCTATTTCCGAACAGCGATTAACGTTCCAGATCCATCCCTATTTCTTCGGTTCACGCTTCGTTTGAAATATGACGACGCCGCGGCGGTGTATCTTAACGGTTCTGAGATCATCCGCACCCCGAACCTTCCCGCTGGAGCACCCTATGACCAGTATGCCAGTAGCACTACCAGCAGTGAGGACGCGTGGTCCGATTACACCATTCCAACAACGGCCTTTCGGGCAGGAACCAACACCATTGCGGTGGAGGTGCATCAGGGAAGTGGAACCAGCTCCGACATGCGCATGGATCTTGTTCTACGGGGTGAGACCACGGCGGGGGGCGGGGGAGGCGGAGAGAATATTTCAGACCCTCTCTTCCTAAGTGAACCGGCGAGGCTACGAGCCCGCGCCTACAACAATGATACAGGAGAATGGAGTGCTCTGAACGAAGCGCTTTTTACTCTTGATACCGAGCCTGCGGGGGCCGGAAATCTTGTTGTTGCAGAAATGCATTATCATCCCGCCGATCCTGCCACACCGGAGGAATCGGCGGTGAGTAACGACCGGGACGATTATGAGTTTCTTGAACTTCTCAATATCGGATCACGGGCAATCGATCTCACGGGCTTGCGCTTCAGCGCAGGCGTTAATTTCTCCTTCCCTGACAATACGGTCCTCTCTCCCGGCGAGAGGGTGGTTCTTTTGCGGAACCAGCTTGCCTATGAGGCGCGCTACGGTGCGCTGCCCGCAACCCAGTGGTTTGAATATTCCGGGCGCCTCAGTAACGATGGGGAGCGAATTATCCTCCTGGGAGCAGATTCTGATCCTGTTCACAGCTTCAGCTACAACGATCAACCACCTTGGCCAGCCCCGGCTGATGGGGACGGGCCAAGCCTCGTGCTCGTCAACCCCGCGAGCGATCCAGACCACGGACTCGTGGCCAGTTGGGCTGCCAGCCGTACAACGGGGGGCTCACCGGGAACACCCGAGGCTGTCGGAACTGACTATGCTGACTGGGCCGTTGGCTACGACCTGGCGGGTGGTCCCGGCAACGACGACGACCTCGACGGCATCAGTAACTTCCTCGAGTTTCTCTATGGGTCGCGACCGGATCTTGCCTCGGATGCTCCGGGGCCCCGGATCGAGGTCGAGAATTTAGAAATAGATGGGGTGAGCGAAAGCTACCTCGTTCTCACTTACCAACAGAATCTCAACGCTCTAGGCGCTCTCACCGTTGAGATTTCCAGCGACCTCGTGACCTGGTCATCTGACCTGGGCCTGACCGAACTGCTGACCCAAGTCGACAATGGAGATGGCACTGTCACCGTGAGTCTGCGCCTTGCCAGTCCTGTCAACTCCAGGGGAGAATCGTATTTCGCTCGCTTGCGGGGAAACTGATCTAAAGGGGCCCTAGAGCTTCCATCCCTCGCGGAACTCGGAATGGATGAACTCCTCAGCTTTCCCGTTGCCAGTTGGCTTGAAAGCCTTGGCGTTCCAGTCGAACCCGCCCCCGGAGCGCCATGCTGCATTGGCCAGGAGAACTCCTTCAGCGAGTGGCCCGCTATAGTCGACAAAATCGCACGTTGCGCGCGGACCACCCTTAGCGGCTCCGATCCACTCCTGATGGAAGCCCGGAGAGGGAGCGATTGACTCCACTGGTACCACTGGATTCGATCCGTCAAACATTCTGGCGGTGTATCCCCCGAAGTCGGCTGAGATCGTCCCCTTCTCTCCTACAAACAGGACCATCTTTTGTTCGGCCCCGTATTTGCTGAATATCTCCTTACGGGGTCCGCCATGCCACCAGTGGACGGACAGCGCGGGCCGCTTGCCATCGTCGGAAGCTGCAAACTCAAGCCGGGTTTGCATTCTCTTGGGAGTTCGTTGGGAATCAATCTCCGACGCTTCTGGGATAACATCGAGGTCTACTCGTTTCGCATGGCTCAGGCCGAGAGCCCAATAGGGAATATCGAGGGTGTGGCATCCCCAGTTGCCTGTTTCTCCTGTTCCGAAGTCCCACCAGAATCTCCAGTTGTAAGGGCAGTAGGTCGGGCTGTAGGGCCTGGCCTTGGCGGGGCCCAGCCAGAGATTCCAGTCCAAGTGCCTGGGAACAGCAGGGAAGTCTTCCGGGAGCGCAGGCATCCCCCGGCTCCCTCCCTGAAAGGCATAGACTTTTCTGATCTTTCCGATCATACCGCTTTGTACGGCTTCTACCGTGCGACGCATTCCGCCGTTGGCGTGGCGCTGGTTTCCGAGCTGAGTGGCCACCTTCATCTCGTTGGCGATCCGGGTGAGTTCCCGGCATTCCCATGCAGAATGTGCCAGAGGCTTCTCGCAGTAGACATGCTTACCCATCAGCATGGCTTGCCGTGCAGGATGAAAGTGAGTGTGGTCTGGAGTGCTCACCACCACCGCATCGATGGACTTGTCCATTTCATCAAGCATCCTGCGGAAGTCACGGTACTGCCTCGCTTTTGGAAAGCGCGTCCAGTTCTTGCCGGCCCGCTTCTCGTCCACGTCACACACTGCCACAATATTCTCTCCCGCAACCTTTCCGAGGTTGCCTCCTCCCTGGCCTCCGATTCCGATACAGGCAATGTTGAGCTTGTCGTTCGGGGAGGCGGCACGAACCCGGGGAGAAGTTCCGGCCCAGTATCCAGCCCCGAGGGCGGCGGTGGCAGTAAGGAAGTGACGGCGATCTGGCTGGGGCATGGTGAATTTCTACCCTAGTCTACGTTAGGGTGTAAATCCCCCAAAGTAACCTCTCCGAAATTCCTTCTCCCACTCGCGTCACAGTGGCAG